>CAZHRQ010000115.1:0-8713 GCA_964535075.1 uncultured Rhodobacterales bacterium
CACCGGTGTCCGCCCTGATCCACGCCGCCACCATGGTGACCGCCGGCGTGTTCATGGTGGCCCGCCTGAGCCCCATTTTCGAGCTCTCCGATACGGCCATGACCGTGGTGGCCTTTGTGGGCGCCACCACCGCGTTCTTTGCCGCGACCATCGGCTGCGTGCAGAACGACATCAAGCGCATCATTGCCTATTCCACCTGCTCTCAGTTGGGGTACATGTTCTTCGCCCTGGGGGTGGGGGCCTTCTCCGCCGGCATCTTCCACCTGACCACCCACGCCTTCTTCAAGTCGCTGCTGTTCCTGTGCGCGGGCTCGGTGATCCACGCCATGTCGGAGGAGCAGAATATCTGGAAGATGGGCGGCCTGTGGCGGCACGTCAAAATCACCTACGTGACCATGTGGGTGGGCTGCCTGGCGCTCAGCGGCATTCCCTTCTTCGCCGGGTACTACTCCAAGGACTTCATGATCGAGGCGGCCTTCGCGGCCGACAGTCCGGTGGGGGTCTATGCCTACTGGATGGGCGTCCTGGCCGCCGCCATGACCGCGTTCTATTCCTTCCGCCTGATCTTCGTCACCTTCCACGGCACCTGCCGTGCCGACGAACACACCAAGGCGCATATCCACGAAAGCCCGCTGGTGATGACCGGCCCGCTGATGCTGCTGGCGGTGGCGGCCACCTTCTCCGGCATGGTGGGCTACTACTACTTCGTGGGCGGCGGGGCCGAGACCTTCTGGAACCACTCGGTGGCCATCCTGCCGGTGCTGGAGGCGGCCCACCATGTCCCCGTGTGGGCGGAAAAGATCACCCTGGTGCTGGCCCTGGCCGGCGTGTTCGCCGCCTTCTTCTTCTACATCCTGCGTCCGGCGGTGCCGGGCCGCATCAAGGCGGCGGTGCCCGGTCCCTATGGCTTCCTGCTCAACAAGTGGTACTTCGACGAGCTCTATGACTTCCTGTTCGTGAAGCCGGCCATGCGCCTGGGACAAGGGCTGTGGAAGGGTTTCGACGGGGCGGTGATCGACGGCGTGGGTCCCGATGGCGTGGCTGCCGGCGTGCGGGATTGGGCCCGCCGGGTGGCGGCGCTGCAAAGCGGCTACCTGTTCCACTACGCCTTCGCCATGCTCATCGGCGTGGTGGGCGTGGCCACCTGGTATGTGCTGGGGACCCTGGGATGAGGGACGGCACGGGCATGGGGGACGGGAATCCCTTACGGCACACGGCAACCATGAACGGGCGGCCCGCGCGCGAGGCCACAATTCTGGGGGTGACGACCGATGAGTGACTGGCCGCTTCTGACCCTGATCACCTTCCTGCCGCTGGTGGGGGCCGCCTTCATCATGGCGGTGCGGGGCGACGAGGCCCAGGTGGCCCGCAATGCCCGCAACGTGGCCCTGCTCACCTCCGGGGTGGTATTCCTGCTATCCCTCACCCTGTGGTTCGGCTTCGACCGCAGTTCCGCCGACTTCCAGTTCGTGGAAAAGGTGGACTGGCTGCCTCAATTCAACATCGCCTATCACATGGGGGTGGACGGCATCTCCGTGTTGTTCGTGCTGTTGTCCACCCTGCTCACGCCCCTGTGCGTGCTGGCGAGTTGGGAGGCCATCCAGAAGCGGGTCAAGGAATACATGATCGCCTTCCTGGTTTTGGAAACCATGATGGTGGGCATGTTCTCGGCCCTGGATTTCGTGCTGTTCTATATGTTCTTCGAAGGTGTGCTGATCCCCATGTTCCTGATCATCGGGGTGTGGGGCGGACCAAACCGGGTCTATGCCGCCTTCAAGTTCTTTCTTTATACCCTGCTGGGGTCCGTGTTGATGCTGCTGGCCATGCTGGTGTTCTACCACCACGCCGGCACCATGGACATTCCCACCATCATGACCCTGGATCTGCCGCGTAACCTTCAGATTTGGCTGTGGCTGGCCCTGTTCGCCTCCTTCGCGGTGAAGGTGCCCATGTGGCCGGTGCACACCTGGCTGCCCGATGCCCACGTGCAGGCGCCCACCGCCGGCTCGGTGATCCTGGCCGGGGTGCTGCTGAAAATGGGGGCTTACGGCTTCCTGCGCTTCTCCCTGCCCATGCTGCCGGAAGCCAGCCTCTACTTCACGCCCTTCATCTACACCCTCAGCGTGGTGGCCATCATCTACACCTCCCTGGTGGCCCTGGCGCAGGAGGACATGAAGAAGCTGATCGCCTATTCCTCCATCGCCCACATGGGCTATGTGACCATCGGCATCTTCACCCCCAACGCCGAGGCGGTGCAGGGCGCGCTGACCCAGATGCTGAGCCACGGCGTGGTGTCCGCCGCGCTGTTCCTGTGCGTGGGCGTGGTGTATGACCGGCTGCACACCCGGGAAATCGCCCGCTACGGCGGGCTGGCGGACATCATGCCCCGCTATGCCCTGCTGTTCATGATCTTCATGATGGCGTCGGCCGGCCTGCCGGGGACCTCGGGCTTCATTGGGGAATTCCTGATCATCGTGGGGGTTTTCCAGGTGAACCAGTGGGTGGCGGTGCTGGCGGCCACGGCCATGATCCTGGGGGCCGCCTACATGCTGTTCCTGTACCGGCGGGTGCTGTTCGGCAAGCTGACCAAGGACGACCTCAAGCGCATGCTGGACTTGAGCCCGCGGGAAATGGCGGTGTTCGCGCCCCTGGTGCTGCTGACTCTGTGGATGGGGATCTATCCGGCCTCGTTCCTGGACTTCATGCACGCCTCCGTGGAAAACCTTCTGGCCGGTGTGGAACAGGCGCGGGCCGCCGCCGATGCCACCGTGGCCGCACGTTGATGACGCACGCTGACGACAAGGGGCGCACACCATGACGGCGATCACCCTGAACGATCTCTACACCATCCTGCCGGAGCTGGTTCTGGTGGTGATGGGCATGGTCCTGATGCTCATCGGGGCGTTGCGGCACGATGGCGGCCGGGGCGTGGTTCATCTGCTGAGCCTGCTGAGCGTGGTGCTGGCCCTGGCCATGGTACCCATCGCCGGCGGCCTGTTGGGCGGGCACGGCGGAGGGCACGGCCCGGTGACCGCCTTCAACGGTCTAGTGGGGCAGGACGCGGTGTCCATGTTTGCCGAGGTGCTGATCCTGATCGCCTCCTTCGTGGCGCTGGTGATGGCCCGGGGCTATCTGGTCCGGGTGGAGGACGATCATTTCGAATTCCCGGTCCTGGTGCTGTTCGCCACCGCCGGCATGATGATCATGGTGTCGGCCACCGACCTGATCACCGTTTATGTGGGGCTGGAACTGCAAAGCCTCGCCCTTTATGTCCTGGCGGCCTATCACCGCGATTCCGTGCGCTCCACCGAGGCCGGCCTCAAGTACTTCGTGCTGGGCGCCCTGGCCTCTGGCCTGCTGCTCTATGGCATGTCGCTGTTGTACGGCACCGTGGGCAACACCAGCTTCACGGCCCTGGCCGAGGTGCTGGGCCAGGGAGACCACGCCCCGTCCCTGGGCCTGATCCTGGGCATGGTGTTCCTGCTGACCGGGTTGGGCTTCAAGGTCTCGGCGGCACCGTTCCACATGTGGACCCCCGACGTTTACGAGGGCGCGCCCACCCCGGTCACTGCCTTCTTCTCCGCCGGACCCAAGATCGCCGCCATCGTGCTGATGGTGCAGGTGATGATGGGACCGTTGCAGCACCAGGCCCCCGAGTGGTCGCAGATGGTGGCCATCCTTTCGGTGCTCTCCATGGTGGTGGGGGCGTTTGCCGCCCTGCGCCAGACCAACATCAAGCGGCTGCTGGCCTATTCCTCCATCGGCCACGTGGGCTATGCCCTCATCGGCCTGGCGGTGGCCGACACCGCCGGGGTGCGCGGCATCCTCATCTACATGGCCATCTACATGGTGATGAGCCTGGGCACCTTCGCCGTGGTGCTGTCCATGCGCATCAAGGACCAAATGGTGGAGGACATCGACGATCTGCGCGGGTTGGCCAAGACCCATCCGTTGATGGCCCTGGCCATGGCCATCTTCATGTTCTCCATGGCCGGCATCCCGCCCATGGCCGGGTTCTTCGCCAAGCTGTACATCTTCATGGCCGCCATTGAGTCCCAGGCCTACACCCTGGCGATCCTGGGGGTGCTCACCAGCGTGGTGGCCGCCTTCTACTACCTGCGCATCATCAAGGTCATGTACTTCGACGACGTGGTGACGCCGCTGGATCGGCCCGTGTCCAATGAACTGGGCGCGGTGCTGGGGGTCGGGGCGCTGCTGGTGGTGCTGTTCTTCCTGGTGCCGGCGCCGCTGGTGGACGGTGCCGGGCGTGCGGCGGCGGCCCTGGTGGGCCACGGGTGACCCCGTTCCCGCCGGGCCTCACCCTGCACCGGGTGGGGACCGTCGGCTCCAGCAACGACGTGGCCCGGGACCTTGCCCGGGCCGGCGCCGGGGCCGGCACGGTGGTGTTGGCCGAGGCCCAGACCGCCGGTCGGGGGCGTCGGGGACACGCCTGGGAGTCGCCCCCGGGGAATCTCTATCTGTCGCTCCTGACCCCCCCGGGCGGGCCGGCGGCCGCGCCGCTGGGGCTGGTCGCCGCCCTGGCCCTAGCGGAAACCCTGCACGGCGCCGGGGCGTTGGCGGTGGCGCTCAAGTGGCCCAACGATGTGCTGCTGGCCGGGCGCAAGGTGGCCGGCGTGCTGGTGGAGCCCCTGGAGTCCGACCGCGCCGTGGTGGGGATCGGGGTGAATGTGCGCCACGCCCCGGCCGATTCTCGCACCCGCTGGCCCGCCGTGGCCCTGGCCGACCGGGGGGCGGAAATTGCCCTGGACTCCCTGGCGGCCGCCTTTCTGGCCCGCTTTCTGGACTGGCGGGACCGGTGGCAACAGGAGGGATTCGCGCCCGTGCGGACGGCGTGGCGCCCCTGGCTGTGGGGCGTGGGCCGTCGCGTCCGCGTGGGGGGGGAGACGCCGGTGACCGGGGTGATCCGCGACCTCAGCCCGGCCGGCGCCCTGGTGCTGGCCACCGCCACGGGCGACTCGGCGGTATGGGGCGGGGAGGTTACCCCCGAAGAAGGGATTGCCGATGCTGTTGGCCATTGATTGCGGCAACACCAACACCACCTTCGCCGTGTTCGCGGGCGATCAGCGCCGAGCCGAATGGCGATCGGGCACCCAGGCCGATCGCACCACCGATGACTATGCCGTGTGGCTCACCCATCTCATGGCCCTGGAGGGCCTCGACCGGTCGGATATAGACGCCGCCATTATTGCCACCGTGGTACCGGCGACGCATAATGCGCTGACCGGCCTCAGCCAGCGGTATTTTGACTGCGAGCCCCTGGTGGTGGGGGAGCCCGGCCTGGACCTGGGTGTGGAGGTCCGGCTGGATTCGCCGCAAGAGGCCGGCGCCGACCGATTGCTGAACGCCGTGGCCGCGCATCAGCGCTATGGCGGGCCGGCCATCGTGGTGGACTTCGGCACCGCCACCAACTTCGATGTGGTGGACCGGGACGGGGGCTATCTGGGCGGCGCCATCGCCCCCGGGGTGGGACTGTCGGAAGAAGCACTGCACCAGGCGGCGGCACGGCTGCCCCGGGTGGCGGTGCGCCGGCCGGCGACGGTGATCGGCCGCAGCACCGTGGCGGCCATGCAGTCCGGGGTGTTCTGGGGCTACATCGGCTTGGTGGAGGGCCTGGTGGATCGGCTGCAGGCGGAATACGGGGCCGCCATGACGGTGATCGCCACCGGGGGGCTGGCGCCGCTGTTTGCCCGCGCCACCGACCGCATTCACCACCTGGACCCTGACCTGACCATGTGGGGTCTGCTGGAGATTTATCGGCGCCATGGGCGTCGGGCCGGCGCGGCCGCTCTCTGAGGGCGCCGACGGCCAAGAGAACTCGTGGGCGCAAGGAAGCGCCAATGCCAGGAGGCCCCCCACGGGGGTCTCTCCCCTCTGACTGACCGTGACAGGACCGTGATACCGAACGAAAACGAAGTGCTTTATGTGCCGCTGGGTGGCAGTGGCGAGATCGGCATGAATCTGGGACTCTACGGCCACGCCGGCCGGTGGGTCATGGTGGATTGCGGTCTTGCCTTCACCGATGACGGCACGGCCGGCGTGGATCTGCTGATGGCCGATCCCGCCTTCATCGCCGAGCAGGCGGAGCGCCTGGACGCCCTGCTGCTCACCCATGCGCACGAAGACCACATGGGGGCCATCGCCTGGCTGTGGGACCGCTTCCGCTGTCCCGTGTACGCCACGCCCTTTGCCGCCGGCATGCTGCGCACCAAGCTGCCGGAAGCGGGCATGACCGGCCGCATTCCCATCCACGAGGTGACCCCCGGCCAGCCCTTCGACGCCGGGCCCTTCACCGTCACCTACATCACCATGACCCACTCCATTCCCGAGCCCAACCTGTTGGCGTTACGCTCGCCGCCGGGGCTGGTGGTGCACTCGGGCGACTGGAAGCTGGATCCGGCCCCCCTTACCGGGCCCGAGGCCGACGAGCCCGCCCTGCGCGTCCTGGGCGACGAGGGCGTGCGGGCGCTGATCTGCGACTCCACCAACGTGTTTACCGAGGGCCATGCCCGCTCGGAAGCGGAGGTGAAGGAAAGCCTGACCGAGCTGGTGGGGCGATACGACGGCAAGGTGGCGGTGGCCTGCTTCGCCTCCAACGTGGCGCGGCTGAAGGCCATCGCCCACGCCGCCCTCGCCAATGGCCGTCAGGTGGCGCTGGTGGGGCGCAGCCTGTGGCGGGTGCAGGAAGTGGCGCGGGCCCGGGGCTACCTGGACGGGGTGCCGCCCTTCCTGACCGACTATGACGCCAACACCCTGCCCGATGATCGGATTCTCTACATCTGCACCGGCAGCCAGGGGGAACCCCGCGCGGCGCTGGCCCGCATCGCCAGCGATACCCATCCCCAGGTGAGCCTGGGCGAGGGCGATGTGGTGATCTTTTCCTCGCGGGTGATCCCGGGCAACGAACGCCCCGTTTCGCGCCTGTACAACCGGCTGGTGCGGTTGGGGGTGGGGGTGGTCACCGATCGCGACCACTTCGTGCACGTCTCCGGCCACCCGGCCCGGGACGACCTGCGCCGCCTGTACCAGTTGCTGCGCCCCCGCATCGTGGTGCCCCAGCACGGCGAAATGCGTCACCTGCTGGAGCACGTGCGCATGGCCCCCGAATGGGGCGCGGAGGACGCGGTGTTGGCCCAGAACGGCGACATCGTGCGGCTGCTGCCCGACCCGGCCGAGGTGATCGCCCAGGCGGAAACGGGCATGCTGGCCCTCGACGGCGGCGAGGCGGTGCGATTCGATTCCGACCTGCTGCGCTGCCGCCGGCGCATGATCACCAACGGCGCCGCCACCGCCACGGTGGTGGTGGACGAAGACGGCCGTTTGGCGGCGCCGCCCCAGTTGTCGGCGCCGGGGCTGGTGGATGGTCATGGCGATACCCTGCGCGACACCATCGTCAAAGCCATTCAGCGGGCGGTGAACGAGATGCCGGAAACGGAACGCACCAACGACGAGGCGGTGCGGGAAGCGGCCCGGCTGGCGGTGCGGCGGGGCTTTCGCAACGCCCTGGGCAAAAAGCCCGAAACCGACGTGCACGTGGTGCGGGTCGGCGGGTAGGCGGTCGTGAGCGGGTATTGCGCGGTGGCGGCCGGCCATCCCTGGCACGGTCCCTACCACGATCACGAATACGGCTTTCCCGCCCGCGATGAAACGGTGTTGTTTGAACGCCTGTGCCTGGAAATCATGCAGGCCGGCTTGTCGTGGCTGTTGGTGCTGAAAAAGCGGGCGGCGCTCAACGAGGCCTTCGCCGGGTTTGTGGTGGACCGGGTGGCCGCCTTCCGCGAAGACGACCGGGCCCGGCTGTTGGCCGACGCCCGCATCATCCGCAATCGGCGCAAGATCGACGCCATTCTCCACAACGCCAGGGTGGTTCAAGGGGTGCGGCCGGCGGGGTTCGCCGCGTGGCTGGATGCCCACCACCCCCGGCCCCTGGACCAGTGGGTCCCCCTGTTCCGCGCCACCTTCCGCTTCACCGGCCCCGAAGTGGTGAACGAATTCCTGATGAGCCTGGGCTATCTGCCCGGCGCCCACGCCCCCGATTGTCCCGTGGCCGCCGAGATCGCGCGCTTGGAACCGCCGTGGCAGATAGGGGGAACCCAAGGCGTGGCGACGGGGGCAGGGGCGCTCGCGGGGACGTCTCCCGGGCTACGCTGATGCCAATGCTTTCAGCTCCCTGACAAAACAATGGAAACTGGGTGACGCATTGTTATGGGGGTCGAGGTGCCGCGCGATATTGCGGGCGACTTCCATTTTGGGGAGGCGTTTCTGACCCTTGTAATATCCAGCCCGCTGCAACACCCGAAGGAGGGCCTCCCAGGCCCCGGCGATCTCATCGGGGGTGCGGTACTTCTTTTTCTTGATAAAAGTTTGGGAAACTCTCGGATAAGCCTGACACAGCGCGTCGGGCGCCCCTAAAAACCACGCCTCAAGCTCCTCTATCACGATGCGATTGACCACGTGAAAGCGCCGGTCTTGCCCAGGTCGGCTTTTGGTGTGCAGGTTGGCTTCCCTGGCCATGGTCTCCAGTTGTTCCTTGAGGGCGTGGCAATCCTCCTCGTCGCGGTCCACCAGAACCAGGATGCGCAGGTCCTCAAGAGCCAGACGGTTTTTGTATGCTCGAAGACGCTGGGGTAGTTTTTTCTTTAGAGCGTGTTGCGTTTAATTGGGTTCATATCCAGCTGCTACAAAGAAGTTGTAG
>CAZHRQ010000116.1:0-8669 GCA_964535075.1 uncultured Rhodobacterales bacterium
GGGGAATACAGCATCTGCTGGGCCCGTTCGGCATTATGCACGTAGGGGAAGGTGGCATCGGCGTGGGCGGTGCGCACCATCTCATAGGCCCGGCGCCAGGGCATCCAGCGTAGGGCCGTTTCCTGGCCGGCGAGGGTGAAGGCTTCCTGCACCAGGGCGGTCACCAGACCACCGTCGGGGCGGCCGCGGTCGGTGAAGGGCGTGTAATCGGACCCGGCGGCCAGGGTCACCGGACGGGTGTCGGTTTCCTCCGCCGCCCGGGCGGGCAGCGGCATCAGCATCAGGGACGACAGAACGGCGACCAGACCGATCCGGGAACCACGATGGCGTGTCATGAACGGGGGCCTCCCCAACAATGGGCTCTAATCCTCGAAGGTGACGTCCAGCTCGGGATTGTCGTCGGCCGCATCCTTCAGGGTTTCCTGGAATTCATCGAACTCCCGGCCCAGCTTGTCCCGGGAATCGCTGGCATGGTGCCACAGGATGGTGACGGGGCCCGTGATGTCGGTGGTCAGGCAGTCGTAAAGGGCGTCCAGGGTGTTGCCGTAATGCGCCGGCAGGGGCAGCCCGGCCCGCAGGGCGGAGTGAACGGCCGCCGCGTCGGTCAGCGCCCGGCCATCCAGATGGAGGGTGGTTCCGGCCGCCGCCGGGGAGGAGGCTTCAGTCATCATCCGGCTCCGGGACCCGTTGGAAGGATCGGTAATGGTCGGTGGTGACCCATACCCGCCAGTGGTGATCGCCCATGGTGCGGTCGAACACCAGACGATGGGCGCCACGCCGGCCACCATCATAGTCCAGGTCGGCCTCCACATAGCGGGGCGGCTGACCGGAGGGTGTGCTGCGGGGCAGGCGTTTCTCCCGGTTGCCAAAGTGGCTGCCACCCAGGGCGGTGCCCGGCCCCACGGTGGCCCATACGTTGGCGCCGGGATGCCAGCCCGCGCGCCGGGCGTCGTTCTTGGTCACATAGCACGGCGGCAGGGTATCCCGTCCCGGGGCCGCCGCCAGCCACAGCATAAGGTGGGCGAAGGCTTCCGGATAGGCCAGCCCCTCCCGCCGGGCGAAGGCTTCCAGCGGCGCGGGGTCGCCGGTGACGTCCAGGGTGGTGCCGCAGACGGGGGTATCGTTGCCCCGGGCATGAGCCGCGGGCAAGGCGGCCATCAGCACCAGGAGGAGGACGGTGGAGAACACAAGACCGCGCATGGGCACCTCCTCATCGCATTGGGACCCCACCGCGGAGGAGGCAGCCCATGGAACCCAGGGATCATACCGTTGGAGGAGTCGCCCTGTCCACACGCGCCTGAGCGGGGCGGGATTCATTTCCCGCAGGGAATTCAGGGTTTGAGCCCCGGGGATCCCGTGGCATATTAGCGGTGATTAAAATAATGTGACGCACACACGGTTACCACTTGGCAGGGGCACCGCTTGGCGGGGTTCCCGCTGGGCAAGGTCCCGGCCGGGGGCCGTTCCAGCCTGGAGAGGCTCGCCTCCTGCCGGCGGGGCCGGTGTGCCACGAAGGGAGGGTTCCCGTGACGGGTACTTCTGCAACGGGTTTTGTGTCTTTGATCGGCGCCGGTCCCGGCGATCCCGAGCTGCTGACGGTGAAGGCCCTGCGCCGGCTGGAGGAAGCGGAGGTGGTGGTGTTCGACCGCCTCGTGTCGCGGGAGATTCTGGACCGCATCCCCGCCGGCACCACCCGCATGTACGCGGGCAAGGCGCTGGATCGGCACCACCTGCCCCAGGACCAGATCAACGAACTGCTGGTGGGTCTGGGCCGGGCCGGTCGCCGCGTGGTACGGTTGAAGGGCGGCGATCCCTTCATCTTCGGCCGCGGCAGCGAGGAAGCAGAGGTGCTGGCCGCTGCCGGCATTCCCTTTGAGATCGTCCCGGGCATTTCGGCGGCCTCCGGCTGCTCCGCCTATTCCGGGATTCCGCTCACCCACCGGGGGCTGGCCACCGGGGTGCACTACATTACCGGCCACGCCCGCGAGGGCAGTGAACTCGATCACGACTGGCGCGGTCTGGCAGACCGCAACACCACCATTGTGGTGTACATGGGCCTGGCCAAGCTGCCGGAGATCGTGGAGCACCTGCTGACGGCGGGCAAGGCTGGCGATACCCCGGCGGCGGTGGTGGAGAACGGGACCACGGCCCGCCAGCGCACCCTGACCACCACCCTGGCCGACCTGCCGGATGCCGTGACTCGGGAGGGCTTTCGCGCGCCGTCCATCGTGGTGATCGGCAGCGTGGTGGAACTGGGCGCCACGTTGTCGTGGTACCAGCCCCGGGGCGCCGACGCGGACGTGTCCGCGCCCTGGACCGACGCCCGCTCCGGGTAGGGCGCGCCATGGCGGCCGGATCAAGGGGCGCCGCGTTGCTGCTGGCGGCCCACGGCTCCTCGCGCCGGCCGGACGCCGCCGGCGCCCTGGAGGCGGTGGCCGCCCTGCTGCGTCAGCAGGGCGATTTCCAGAGCGTGGAGGTGGCCTTCCTGCGCCAGGAGCCCCGCCTGGAAGACCTGGACCCGGCCGCCGCCACCACCGTGGTGGTGCCCCTGTTCGCGGCCGAGGGTCTGTTCACGCGTGACCGGGTGCCGGCGGCCCTGGGTCTATCGGGGGCGGTCACCCGCCGCGCCGACGGGCGCCTCCTGCTGTACACCCCCCCGCCGGTGGCCCATCCCCGCATGCCGCTGTTGATCCAGGACCGGGCCGAGGCGGCGCTGGCCCAGGCCGGCATGAGCGCGCGGGAAACCACCCTGCTGCTGTTGGCCCATGGCTCGGCGCGGGCGCCGGAGGTTTCCGGCGCCACGGCGGTGTGGTTGGCGGAGGCTGTGGCCCCCTCTTTTGCCGCCGCCGTGCCCTTGTTCCTGGAACAGGATCCCCGGGCCGACTCCTGGCCCGCGTACGTGACCACCCCCGGGGTGATCGCCGTGCCGCTGCTCATGGGGGAGGGGTTGCACGGCCATGACGACCTGCCGCCCCTGTTCGGTCTGGGCCCGGCGGATCTGGCGACCTCGGCGCCCGTGTTCGGCCCTCATCCATGGCGGGGCCACGGGGTGCTTTACCTGCGCAGCGCCATCACCACCGAGGAAACCGCCACCCTGGTGCGGCAGCTGGCCGAGGACGCCCTGATCCGCGAAATTGGGACAGCAGGGCGCGGCGTGTCGCCCGGCAGGTAGAAGGTGGTTCTCAGTCTTCGACGGTGCTCTGGCGAGAGGGAATGGTGGCGGTCTCGAACCAGAACAGACGCAGCCGCGACAGGTCCTCGATGAGGGCGTCCAGGGTTACCGGCTTGGTGATGAAGGCATTGGCCTGCAACTGATAGCTTTGCAGCACATCCACTTCCGCGCTGGAGGTGGTCAGCACGATCACCGGCATGTCGCGCAGGTTGGGATCGGTCTTGATGGTTTTCAGGGTTTCCCGGCCGTCCATGCGCGGCATGTTGAGGTCCAGCAGCACCAGGTCGGGGGGCCGGGCGTTGTTGTAGGGAGGTTCGCGGCGCAGGAATTGCATGGCCTCCACGCCATTGGTCACCCAGTCCACGTGTGTGGGGATGGGGCCTTCGTGCAGGGCTTCCTCGGTGAGGCGGGCGTCGGCCCGGCTGTCCTCCACCAGCAACACCCTCAGCAAGCGGTCATTGTTATCGGTCATGGTCCGTCTCATGAGCAGGCAGTTGCGACCGTTCCGGCAGGGTGAAACGAATGGCGGTCCCGCCCTCCTGGCCGTCCTCCACCCGGATGGTGCCCCCGTGCCGTTCTACGATGCGGCGGCTGAGGGCCAACCCCACGCCAGTGCCCGCGTAATCGGCCTGGTTGTGCAGGCGGCGGAACAGAATGAACAACCCAGACCGATAGTCTACCGGTACGCCGATGCCGTTGTCGATCACGGAAAACACCCATAAATCTTCCACCTTTTCCGCCGCCACGTGCACCCGGGCTGGGCGTTCGGGATGGCGGAATTTCAGGGCATTGTCCAGCAGGTGAAACAACACCTGTCGCAACTGGGTGGCCATGCCGCACACCCGGGGCAGGGGATCGTGGGTAACGGTGGCCTCGGCATCGGGTTTCAGGTCGGCCAACACTTGGGTCAGCAGGGTATTCATGTCCACGGGGTCGGGGACGAAGGGTACCGTGTCCACCAGGGAATAGTCCATGACGTCGCGCATCATGGCTTTCATGCGCCGGGCCCCCTCGACGATGAAGTCGAGATACTCGTCGGCCTCGTTATCGAGTTTCTGGCCATAGCGTTTGCGCAGCAATTGGGCAAAGCCGCCGATGGAGCGAATCGGTTCCTGAAGGTCGTGGGTGGCGATAAAGGCGAAGCGCTCCAGTTCCCGGTTGGTGCGGGTCAGTTCGCCCACAATGCGTCGGATGGTGGTCACGTCCTGGCCCTGAGCCACGACTCCATCCACGGCCGGCCCCTCTCCCGTTGCCCCCACTACTGCTGGCAGAGGGGTCAGGGTCCATTGCAGGGTGCGGCCGGCGCCGGAAACGGTTTCCACGGGTGGGCCGGTGCGGCCGTGACGGGCGCTCTCCAGGGTCTCCACCATGGCCGGGGTGTCGCTGAAGCCGGACAGGCCGGCCAGGGGGCGGCCGGTCAAGGTGTCCGGGGTGGTTTCCCACAGGGCGGCGGCGGCGGGGTTGGCCCGGCGGACCCGCCCCTGGGCATCCCCCACTAGGATGGGGGCGTTGCCGATCTGGATCAAGCGGTCCAGCCATAGTTCATTACGGCGAATATGGGTCACCGCGTCGGCCAGGGCCACCCCCAACTGATTGAATTCCTGTATCGGTAGGGTGGGCGGCGGTTCGGCTCGGTAGTGTGTGCCCATGGCCTGGGCAAAGACCACCAGCCGGGTCACGGGGCGCAGAATCAGAAAGCGCAGCATCAGGGCCATGCCGAGCGCGCCGACGAGCACAATGGCAAGAATAAGGGCGAGATCAAACAGAAAGGCGCCGGCCAGTTTCTGAGAGGCCTGATCCGAGCGCACCAGGAGCAGACGCAGGGGCGTGGGTTCCCCCAGCAGGCTCAGGGGACTGACCGAGCCCAGCCGTTGATCGGGCAGGCGCATGATGCGCGGCGCCGGCCCGGTGGCCAGGGGGCGCAGCGCGGCGGGATCGGCGGTGCGGCTATCGCGGGCGATGAGGTGTCCCTGGTGGGCCAGGGCCACCCGGCTCGCGGCGGTGGCATTGCGAATGGCCACCAGCAGCGACAGGTTGTCGTTCAGCACCATGCCGCCAAACAGGGTGCCCATCACGGCCCCCGTGTCGGCGGCCACCAGGGGAGTCCCGTAAACCAAGGCCACCAGATCACCGTGGGTCATCAGGTGCCAGTGCCGGCCGCCGCCCAGGCCCTGGGGCAGGCTGTCCTTCACCGGGTCCAGGTCCAGGGTGGGGGTGGCCGTGTGCCCGGTGACGGTGCCGTCCAGGGTGCGCAGGGCCAGGAACCCCAGATCCTCCCCCGGGCCCTGGGTGAGGGCGGTGTAAAGCTGCTCCCCCAGGGCCGTGGTCTTGCCGGCGCGCACGTGGCGCAGCAGGGTTGGGTTCGCGGCCAGGCTATCCAGGCTGTAACCGTTTTGCCGCAGCCGGTCGCCGACCACCAGATCGGCGATGGCGTGGTCCTCGTGGAATCCGGCGGCAATCTGCTGGTCCACCACCGCTTGCCCGCGATGAAAGGCCACCAGCAGCACGCCAGCCGCCACCAGCAGGAACAGCGTCAGCGTGGCGCCGAGCATCAGGGGGCCCAGGGGCCAGGCGGGGCGCTGGCGACTCACGGCGCCCCACCAGAAAGGCGAAAGGCCCGTTCCCTCAGGCGCTTCAGGGTCGTGGGCGCGGTGTGGCGGTCCACCACCACCATGCGCCCGGCAAAAACGGTGGGGACCTCATCCGCATGGCCGGTTTCCGCCAGGGCGATGGCCTCGGCGGTGGCGATGGCGGCTTCGTCGTTCATACGCATCACGGTGACCGCCAGGGCGCCCTGGCGCAGGGCTTCCAGTTCGCTGGCCCCGCCGCCAAAACCGTTGACCAGCACCGGCGGTCGGCCCTTGGCATCGGGGCCGTCCGTGCTGTGGCCCGTCAACCGTACCGCCTCCACCGCGCCATGGGCCACGTCGGTGGCGCAGGCGTAGATCAGGCGCAGCGCGGGATCCTGGTGTAGGGCGGTGAGGGCGGCATCGCGGGCTCGATCCACCTGGCCCTCGGTGTAGAAGGCGGACTTGAGTTGGAAACGGGGCACGTCCTGAAGGGCCTCCAGAAAGCCGCCGCCCCGGGCTTCCGAAATCAGGCCCCGGCCGAAATAGAGCAGGGCGAAGGGCACGGGCCCTTCCGTGTGATCCCGGAACCAGCGGGCCAGACGTCGGGCGCCCTCCCGATGGTCGAACCCTACATAGAGGAACGGCTGGGCGCCATCCCAAGCCCGCAGCGGCGTGGTGACGTTCTGGAGAATCAGACGGGGGCGGTCTCGCACCAGCAGGGAATCGATCATGTGCCGGTGGTGCAGGGCATCCAGGGTGAAAATCAGGTAGTCGGGGTCTTCCGCCAGGGCCTGCCGCAGATAGTCGGTTTGCAGGGTGTGGTCCACCCGCGCGTGGGGGTCATAGCGGGAGAGGATATAGGGCATGCCCAGGGCCCGCAGCCGCGCCTCCATGGCGCGCATGTTGCGCCGCCAGTAGTCGGAGACCTGACGGGCCGGCAGCACGGCGGCGATTCGCACCGGTCGCCGGGGCGGCGCGGCCACGGGTCTGGCGGGCGCCTCTACCCGGCGGGCGAGGGCATCCATGCGGGCCTTGTCCTCGGGGTGGGCGGCCTGCCACTGGGCCAGGGTCCAGGCATCGCCGTGCCCCAGGGCCTGGGCCGCCGCGCCTCCGGTGCTGGCGCCGAGCAGCAGGGCGCCCATCAGCCAGGGGCGTAGGCAACGAAACAGCGGATGCAGGCGCCGCGACATAACGGGTCTCCAAGGGCTGTGCTCCAGAGGCCACCATCATAACCCCTTGTGTTGCCAGTGACCACCATTGGTCGGAGCCGGCAAAACGCCTTTGCTGTCGGTAGCGCCACGCAACTCAGTTTTTTCCCTTGAGGCGGGCACGGGAATCCGTATACTCCCCTCTTTCCCCACCCGGAGTCGCGAGCCAATGAGCGCTGACGTGGGAATCATCATGGGCAGCCAGTCGGACTGGGCCACCATGCGGCACGGGGCCGAGGTGCTGGCCGCCCTGGGGGTGGCCTATGAAACCCGGATCGTGTCCGCCCATCGCACCCCCCAACGCCTGTACGACTATGCCAGCGGCGCGCGTGGGCGCGGGCTGAAGGTCATCATCGCCGGGGCCGGAGGCGCCGCCCACCTGCCGGGCATGACCGCCGCCCTGACGCCGCTGCCAGTGCTAGGGGTGCCGGTGGAAAGCCGCACGCTCAAAGGCCAGGATTCCCTGCTCTCCATCGTGCAGATGCCGGGCGGCGTACCGGTGGGCACCCTGGCCATCGGCACCGCCGGCGCCCGCAATGCCGGGCTGCTGGCCGCGTCCATCCTCGCCCTGTCCGACCCGGCGGTGGCGAAGGCCCTGGACCAGTGGCGGGCCGATCAGACGGCCGGCGTGGCGGAACAACCGGTGGACGTGGAATCCCCCGACCTTATCCGCTGAATCCACGCGCCTTTTTTCAGTTTTCCAGAATCCGGAGGATCAGAGACGCCATGACCGATTCGGCGTCCGTGACGGGGCCGGGGGCCACCCTGGGCATTCTTGGCGGAGGCCAGTTGGGCCGCATGCTGGCCATGGCCGCGGCGCGACTGGGCTATCGGGTGCATGTGCTCACGCCCGAGCCTGATTCGCCGGCCGCCCAGGTGGCGAACGTCACCCATGTGGCCGACTATGAGGATCCTCAGGCCCTGGCCGCCCTGGCCGACGCCTGTGCCGTGATCACGGCCGAGTTCGAGAACGTCCCCGCCGAGGCCGCGCGCTGGCTGGCGGAACGGCGACCGGTGCGGCCTGGCCCCGGTGTGCTGGCCGTGGCCCAGGACCGGCTGGCGGAAAAGGATTTTTGTCGCGCCCATGGTCTGGCCACCGCCCCCTATGCCCGGGTGGCGTCCCGGGCCGAGTTGGAATCGGCCCTGGAAACGGTGGGGCGGCCGGCCATCCTCAAGACCATACGCCTGGGTTATGACGGCAAGGGGCAGCACCGTCTGGGCCCGGACAGTGACCCGGCGACCGTGTGGGCCGCCCACGTGGCCAACAGCGGCGAAGACAGCCCGGCCATCCTGGAGGGCCATGTGTCCTTCGTGGCGGAAGTTTCGGTGCTGGTGGCCCGCACCCCCATGGGCGCCCTGGCCGCTTTTCCCCCGGTGCGCAACGAGCACCGGGACGGCATTCTGCACACCACCACCTGGCCGGCCGGCCTGTCGCCCGCGGTGGGCGCGGCGGCCCTGGCCACGGCCGAGCGGCTGGCGGTGGCGCTGGACTTGGCGGGATTGCTGGCGGTGGAGATGTTTGTCACCGCCGAGGGGTCGGTGCTGGTAAACGAGATGGCGCCGCGGCCCCACAATTCAGGCCACTGGACCTTGGACGCCTGCTGGCCCGACCAGTTCGAGCAGACCATCCGGGCGGTGTGCAACCTGCCGCTGCTGCCCCCCCGCCCCTTGGCTTCGGCCCGCATGACCAACCTGATGGGCGACGACGCAACGCAGTGG
>CAZHRQ010000117.1:0-8582 GCA_964535075.1 uncultured Rhodobacterales bacterium
CCAGGCGCTGGAATTTCTGCGGGTCCTTGAGGAAATCGACGATTTCCTCCACGTCCTGCTTGGCCTCGTCCACGCCGGCCACGTCATCAAAGGTCACGCGGCCGGTTTTTTCGGTCATCATGCGGGCGCGGGACTTACCAAAGCCCATGGCCTTGCCGTTGCTGCCCTGCATCTGGCGCATGAAGAAAATCCACACGCCGATCAGCAGCAGGAACGGGAACCAGGAAATGAGAATCCCCCACAGGGTGGGCACGTTGTCGTTGGCCGGCACCGCCTTGATGCGCACGTTGTGATCGCCCAGCAGCTTGACCACGTTGGCGCCCTGGGGAATCTCGGTGCTGAAGGTGCGCCCGTCGGTATAGCTGCCGGTGACGGCGCTGCCCTTCATGGTCACCTGGGACACCCGGTCCTTTTCCACGGCGGAGACGAAGTCCGAGTAGGCCACGCTGGTCTGACTGTCCGGGGCATGGGAGCCCTGGAAGAGGTTGAACAGGGCCACCAGCAGCAGGGCGATAATCACCCACAGCGCCAGGTTCTTGCTGAAATTCAAGGTTCCTACCCCTTTGTCGCTGACCCGTTGCCGCTGACCGCCAGGTCATGGGCGCCGGACCCATTCCGGCCGCCCGCGGGTCCATTCTTCATGTAGGGTGCGGGACGCACCGGACAAGGTGTCCCCCCTCCCTCCCCGTGGCCCAGGGGATGTTCATCGCCGATCCAGGATCGCCGTCCTCAGCCCCCCGTGAGCGGACGCCGGGGGCCGAAGGCAACCGGCAGGTATCGGAAAGCCTCGCCCGTACTATAGCCGGTCGCTCCCGGCACGAAAACACCCGTTTCGGCCACCAAGGCCGGCAGGGCGGCCCAGGCCACCCCCGGCACGCCCGCAGGCCGGGGGGGACGCGGCGCCACGGCCCCCAGGGCCCACAGCCGACCGTGCCCCGCCCCGGCCGGGATCACAATGCGAAATCTCCCGTCCCACAGCACCACCGTCCCCGGTGATCCGGCCGCCGTGGCGGGAATGCGGCCAGCCTCGCGACACAGCCGCCACAGCCCCCGGGCCGCCGGTTGTAAGCAACAGCCGCCACCGGTGAGCCCCCGCCCCTCCGTCAACGCCCCCCGCAGTCGGGCCACGATGCGGCGGCGGGGGGCATGGTCTCGGCCGCCCAGGGTGGTCAGCAGTTGCCCCAGCACCGCCTCCGCCAGGGCCGGTGGGGCCGCCAGCAGCGGCTCCGGGTCCAGGGCCGCCCAGCCCAGGGGATCCAGGTGGCGCACCGTGGCCCGCAGCAGGGCCGTTGCCGAAGGCTTCAGGGCGTCATCGCTGGCCCGCAGCCGGGTGGCGGTGTCCGCCAACCGGTCCGACGTCAGCCCCTCGGCCGCCAGCAGCGCCGCGCCCTGCCGCCAGCGCACCCGCTGGTGCCGGGGGTCCTGATTGCTGGGGTCCTCCAGCCACGACACACGCCGCGCCACCAAAGTGGCGTGCAGCGCGGCGGCCGGCACGTCCAGCAGCGGGCGCAACACCCGGCCATGGGCGGCGGGGCGCACCGGGGCCATGGCCGCCAGACCGCTCAGGCCGCTGCCCCGGGCCAACCGGGTGAGCACTGTTTCCGCCTGATCCTCCCGATGATGGGCCAGCAGCAGGTGCAGCACGCCGTGGCGGGCGCACCACTCCTCCAGCAACGCCAGCCGCACCGCCCGGGCCGCCGCCTGGGTGGGCCGAGGCGGCGTGGCGGGGCACAACACGTGATGCTCGGCCCCGGCCAGCCACCGGGCCACCTGTTCGGCCTCCGCCGCCGCCTCGGGCCGCAGGCGGTGATCCACGGTGAGCGCCACGACGCCACCGCCCCGCGCCTCGGCCCAGGCCCGGGCCAGGGTCCACAGCGCCATGCTGTCGGGTCCTCCCGAGACCCCCACCGCCAGCCGCGGCGCCGGCTCGAAGGGGCCGAGCGCCGCCATGCATCGGGCAAAGGCGGCATCGGTCAGGGGGGCGGTCACGGCTCAACAGCCCAGGCGCTCTTCCTCCCGGCGCACGGTGCGTTTCAGACGGTTGCTGAGGGAGGGGTAGTCCCGGGACAATCGTCCCAGCACCTCGCACGCCTCTTCCTTGCGCTCCAGGTTAGCCAGGGACATGGACAGTTTCAGCAGGACGTCGGGCCCCTTGCTGCTGTCGGGATAGGTCTTGTAGCCCTCCAGGAAAGCTCGGGCCGCGCCCTTGTAATCTCCTTGAACGTAGTAGGTCTCACCCAGCCAGTATTGGGCGTTACCGGCCAGTTCGTGGTCCTCGTGGGCCTCCAGGAACAGGGTGAAGGCCTGACGGGCCGCCGGGTACTGGCGTTCCTGCAACAGCTCGAAGGCATAGCGGTACTGATCCTCCGGCGGGCCGTCGGGCAGACTCACCGAGGCGGGATCGGCCGCCGGGGCCTGGGCCCGCACCGCGCCCTCGGCGGCGGGCGGGCCGGCCGGGGAGGTGGCGGGCGCAGCGGTTCGGGGGGCGCGGGCCAGGGCATCCACCCGTTTTTCCAGGGTATTCAGGCCGTGTTCCAGCCGCTCCACCCGCCCGGTGAGCGCGCGCAGTTTTTCTTCCAGCGCATCCACCCGGGGGGTCAGTCGGTCCACCGCCGGCGCTGGCTGAGGGGCCACGCCATAGGGCTGGGGCTGCCGGTAGGGCTGGGCCTGGCCATAGGGTTGCGGCTGGCCATAGGGTTGCGGCCGGGGCTGCGGCCAGGTGTTGTTGTTCTCCGGCGGCCGCAGGTCGAGCTGCACCTGATGCAGCTGCGCCTGCAACCGGGCGAGGTCCGCCCGCACCGCCGCCGGTGACTGCGCCGTCGCCGGCGCGGCCAGCAGCATCAGGCTTGCGGCAAGAAAGAGCCGGCGTGGGGTCATGTCAGTCCACCATGGTCACGGCACGACGATTGCGTGCCCAGGCGTCCGGGGTGCCGGCGGGGTCGGCCGGCCGTTCCTTGCCGAAGGACACCGTGTCGATGCGTGCCGGCGCCACCCCCAGGCCGATGAGATAGTCGCGCACCGCGTTGGCCCGCCGCTCGCCCAGGGCCAGGTTGTATTCGCGGGTGCCCCGTTCGTCGGTGTGGCCCTCGATGGTCACGTGCACCTGAGGATGCTGCTGCATCCAGCGGGCCTGCCCGTCCAGGGTGCGCCGGGCTTCGGCGGAGAGGGACGCCTTGTCGAAGGCGAAGTAGACCCGGTCGCCTACGTTCTCCTTCAGGTCCTGCTGGCTGCCGGGGGTGGGGCCGACGATGACCTCTTCCTCTTCCACCACCACCACCTCTTCCTGGACCTGATAGCCCTGGGGAATGGACTGACCGCCCTCCATCCCCTCGCCGTACACGGAGGAGTCCCGGGAGGAGGAACAGGCGGCCACGGTCAGGGCCAGGGCCGCCACCGCCAGGATGGAACGTATTTTCATCATCACTTACTCCAAAGCGAAAACAGGCGCGGGGTCATGGCCGCAGGGGCGACCACGCGGGATCGGAGGCGCTGGTGGGGGTGGGCACCCGACGCTGATGCCGCCCGGTCACATCCACCGCCGCCAGCGACGGTCCCTGAGCGCCGCGCCCTTCCTGGAAGAACATGATCACCCGCCCGTTGGGGGCCCAGGTGGGGCCTTCCACCAGATAGCCCTGGGCCAGCATGCGCTCGCCGCTGCCGTCGGGGGCCATCACGCCGATATAGAAGGTACCGCCGCTCATGCGGGTGAAGGCGATGTAGTCCCCCCGGGGCGACCACACGGGGGTGGCATAGCGGCCGTCGCCGAAACTGATGCGCTGCCCCCCTCCGCCGCCGGCGTTCATCACATACAACTGCTGACTGCCCCCCCGGTCCGAATTGAACACAATGCGCCGGCCATCGGGAGAGAAGGATGGCGAGGTGTCGATGGCCGGATCCCGGGTCAGCCGCTGGGTGCGGCCGCTGGCCAGATCGGTGACAAAAATGTCCGTGTTGCCGTCGCGGGCCATGCTGAACACCAAGCGGCGCCCGTCGGGGGAGAAACGCGGGGCAAAGGACAAGCCCGGCATCCGGCCCAGGCTGCGAGTCTGGCCGGTGCCCAGGTCCAGCAGCAGCAGTTGTGGCTTGCGGTCCACATAGCCGATGTAGGCCAGGGTGCGGCCGTCGGGGGCGAAGCGAGGGGTGAGCACCAGTTGCCGGCCGTCGGTGAGGTAGCGCACATTGGCGCCGTCCTGGTCCATGATGGCCAGCCGCTTCACCCGCTGCCGCGCCGGTCCCGATTCGGCGATGTAGGCCACCTGCGAATCGAAATAGCCCTTGTCGCCGGTGAGGCGTTCATAGATGGCGTCGGCGGTCTTGTGGCCCAGCCGCCGCCAGTCCGCCGGCCGCCCGGCAAAGCCCTTGCCGTCCAGCAGGGTCTCGGAAAACACATCATAGAGGCGGAATTCGGTCCGCACGCCCCCCTGGCCGTCGGGGACCACCCGACCCTTCACCAGCGCCTGGGCCTTGAGGCTCTGCCACGCCCCCCAGGCGGGATCCGTATCCATGCCGCCCTCGCCGGCGGCGAAATTGCCGGGCGCCACCACCCGGAACAGCCCGGAGCGTTCCAGGTCGTCGCGCACCACCTGGGTGATGCGGGAACCCAGGTCGCCGCTGGAGTCGGCAAAGGGCACGATGGCGATGGGCAGGGCCTCGGCCCGTCCCTTGGTCACGTCCAGCCGCAACTGGGCGTGCCCGGGAACGGCCGCCACGAACCCGGCCGCCAAGGTCAACAGCAGCAACAGCAGGCGCGGAAACAGGGGAACCATGATTCCTCTCAGACATCAGGGAAGCGGAAGGACCCCTTCACCATACGGGGTGCGCGGGGGTACGACAACGGCCTGCCACCACCCTACCCCACCGGGTGTTTATCGCAGGTTACGAGGCTCGAAATCGAGAATGACCCCGTTGGCCACCGCCGGGTACTTGCCGGCCGGCAGCGGCAAGGGGCTGGCCCGGAACACGGCCCGGCGGGCACTTTCGGCCATGGCGCGGAAGGCCGGACCGTGCCCCAGGCTCTCGTTGACGCGAATCTGGGCCGAACGCACGGTACCATCCGGATCCACACCGATTTCCACCGCCACCCGCATGCCGGCCAGCCCCGCCGCCCCGGCCGGAATATCCCAAAAGCGCTCGATATGCTTTTCCAGGAAGGAGATCTCGTCCGCCGTGAGCCCCACCGACCGGTCGAAGGGATCGTCGGAGGCGGCCGGCACCGAGCCCAGCACGTCGTTCATGCGTTGGGCGAAGGCCTCACGATTGGGTTGGGGGGGATTGGCTCGGGCCGCCTCCGCCGCCCGCCGGGCCGCCTCCGCCGCCTGACGGGTGCGTTCCGCCGCCGCTTCCTGTTCCGCCCGGCGCTGGGCGGCGGCACGGGCGGCGGCCTCGCGCTCGGCCTCCCGGCGGCGGCGGACTTCTTCCAGGGCGGCGCGCTGCCGCGCCTTTTCCCGCTCCCGGGCCAGATCCTGCAACAGGGCCTCGCGGGTGGGCGAGGCGGCCGTGGGCTTGGCCGGCGGTCGCACCTGGGACAGGGGAGAAGGCACCGGTTCCGGAGGCGCCTCCGGCAAAGGCACGGCGCGATCCTCGGGAATGGGCTGGTTGAAGGGATCGGGCTCATCGGGTGCGGGCGGTTCCGGCGCGGGCGGTTCCGGTTGTGGCACCGGTTGCGGCGCCGGTTCGGGGGCGGGTTGGGGCGCCGGGTCCGGCGCCGGCAGCGGTTCGGGGGCGGGCTCAGGCGCTGGCGCGGGGGCCGGCTCGGGAGCCGGTTGCGGTTCCGGGGCCGGTTCCGGGGCCGGTTGCGGCGCCGGAGCGGGCGCCGGCTGCGGTTCGGGATCCACCACCGAGGGGATTTCCGGCTCGGGCGCGGGCGGCGCCTCGGCCGTGGGCGTGGGCGCCTGTTCCGGCGCCCCCCCCACGGCGGCATCGGGCAAGTTCACCTGTTCGCCCAGGTCCACCAGGTCCACCATCACCACATCGGGACGGTCTTCCTCCGGCTCCGAGAACAGGTCGGGGGCTTCGAACCACAACAGCAGTCCGACCAGCACGTGCAGCAGAAAAGCGATCAGGAGGCTCGGCCACAGGGGCTCGTCCTCGCGCGACACTTCGGGCCTCAGCGCGCACCCTCCGACTTGGGCAGGCGGGTGACCAGGGCCACTCGTTCGAATCCGGCGGCCTTCAGGTCGCCCATCACCTTCAGCACCCGTCCGTAGACGGCATTAGTATCCCCCCGCACGAACACCCGCCGTTCGCTGTCCGTGCCCACCAGGGCCAACAGACGGGGCACCAGGTCCGTTTCATCGGGCACGGGACTGTCGTTCAAATAGAGCGTGCCGTTGGCCTTCACCGTGACGGTCAAGGGGTCCTGCTGCCGTTCCAGTTCGCTGGACTTGCGGGTTTCGGGCAGGTCCACATGCACGCCCACGGTCAACATGGGAGCGGTGACCATGAAAATCACCAGCAGCACCAGCATCACGTCCACCATGGGCGTGACGTTGATTTCCGCCATGGGCTGATGACGGCGAAAGCGGCCCCGCCGCCGACCGCCGCCGTTTTCCGATATGCCGCCGGCCATGCCCTACTCCGTGCCGTGTTCGTCAAGCTGACGGGACAGGATGGCGATGAACTCGCCGCTGAAGGTCTCCAGCTTGTTGACGTAGCGATCCAGGCCCTTGGACAAACGGTTATAGGCGATCACCGCCGGGATGGCGGCCACCAGGCCGATGGCGGTGGCGAACAGAGCCTCCGCGATGCCCGGCGCCACCACGGCCAGGCTGGTGTCCTTCATGGCACCGATCTGGGAGAAGCTGTTCATGATCCCCCACACAGTGCCGAACAGCCCCACGAAGGGCGCCGTGCTGCCCACCGTGGCCAGGAACCCCAGACGGTGTTCCAGCCGGTCCATTTCCCGGCCGATGGTGATGTCCATCACCCGTTCCACGCGGGATACCAGATTGGTGCGGGCATCCATGCCCTCGGGCAGACCGCGCCCGGCCGCCCGTCGCCATTCCCGCATGCCGGCGACGAACACCGCCCCCATGGGGTCCTCGGTGCTGCGCTTGAGCCGGTTGTACAGATCCTCCACCGACCCCCCGGACCAGAACCGTTTCTCGAAGGAGGTCACCGCCGACCACAACCGGCGCAGCAGGAAAATCTTTTCGAAGATGATCGCCCAGCACCACACCGAGGCCGCCAGCAGCCCCAGCATCACGCCCTTGACGATGATGTCCGCCTGCATGAACAGGCTCCAGGCGGACAGGTTGTGGGCCGTTTCCATTGCCGCCGCTTCCATGGGCTTAGATCCCGTTCGGTTCCAGAAAATCGAAAAGTGTCCGTCGCAGGTCCCGGGGAATCCGGGCCGGACGGCCGTCGGCCTTCATGCAGACCAGCTTCAGACGCATGCGACAGATCACGTCGCCGATGCGCTCCACGTCCTGGACTATGTCCAGCGAGGCCCCGCCGAGGTCCTGAAGGCGGGTGCGCACGGCCAACACCTCGTCCAGCCGCGCCGGCCGCAGATAGTCTGCCTCGCAGCGCCGTACCGTAAAGGCCATGTTGTCCGAGGCCAACAGCCCCGCATGCGCATGCCCCAGCAGCCGGAGCATTTCCGTGCGCGCCCGCTCGGTGAACTTGAGATAGGCGGCGTAGAACACAATTCCGGCCGCATCCGTATCCTCGAAATAGACCCGCAACGGCATCACGTGGGACCGGCCATCAAACCAGCCGGAAACAGGTTCCATCATGGTTGCTCTCCTTTTTCCGGCGCCGGATCGCCCCCGGTCCCCGGGGTGTTCTCCGGCCACAGGGATCCCTGGGCCGCGGGCGCGGCCGGCGGCAACCCCAGATGGCGCCGCCCGGGGGCCGTCAGCACCCGCCCCCGGGGCGTGCGTTGCAGATAGCCCAGTTGCATCAGGAACGGCTCCACCACGTCCTCCAGGGTATCCCGTTCCTCCGACAGGGCGGCGGCCAGGGTATCCACCCCCACGGGACCGCCGCCGTAGTTGCGGGCCAGGCACTGAAGATAGCGTCGGTCCATGCGGTCCAGGCCCTGATCGTCCACCGCCAGCCGGGTCAGCGCCCGGTCGGCCACCTCGGCATTGATGACCCCGACCCCGTCCACGGCGGCGAAGTCCCGCACCCGGCGCAGCAGACGGCCGGCGATGCGCGGCGTGCCCCGGCTGCGCCGTGCGATCTCCAGCGCGCCATCCTCGGCCATGGGCGCCGCCAGCAGCCCCGCCGCCCGCAGCACGATGCGGCTCAATTCCTCCGGATCATAAAAAGACAGCCGCAGGGGAATGCCGAACCGGTCGCGCAGGGGCGTGGCCAGCAGCCCCGCCCGGGTGGTGGCCCCCACCAGCGTGAAGGGATTGAGGTCGATGCGCACCGACCGCGCCGCCGGCCCCTCGCCAATGATGAGATCGAGCTGAAAATCCTCCATCGCCGGGTAGAGGATTTCCTCCACCGCCGGGTTGAGCCGGTGAATTTCGTCGATGAACAGCACGTCGCGCGCTTCGAGATTGGTCAAGAGCGCCGCGAGGTCGCCAGCCTTCGCGATCACCGGGCCGGAGGTCATGCGGAAATTGACGCCC
>CAZHRQ010000118.1:0-8460 GCA_964535075.1 uncultured Rhodobacterales bacterium
ACCCACGACCTGGAGCGTTTCCACTTCAACAAGGCGGTGGCGCGGCTGCGCACCCTGGCCAATGGGCTGGGCGACCTGGACCCCGGCGTGGAAGGCGCCGCCTGGGCCTATGCCTTCGGCGTGGAAACCCTGGTGCGGCTGCTGGCCCCCATGACCCCACACCTGGCCGAGGAACTGTGGGAACGGCTGGGCCACACCACGTGGCTGGTGGACACCCCCTGGCCCGAGGCCGATCCCGCCCTGGTGACCGAGGACACGGTGACCTTGGCCGTGCAGGTTAACGGCAAGCTGCGCGGCAACCTGGACCTGCCCCGGGATACGGATCGGGACTCGGCGGAGGCCGCGGCCCTGGCCCTGGAGGCCGTGCAACGCAATATCGAGGGCAAAACCGTGCGCAAGGTGGTGGTGGTGCCCAACCGGATCGTCAATGTGGTCGCCAATTAAAGGCGCGGCGCTGTTGCTGGCGAGTCTGCTGGCCGGCTGCGGCTTCCAGCCCCTCTATGCCCCGGCCGCCGACGGGACCCCGGCGGCGGCCACCCAGGGGCAACGGGTGGCGGTGGCGCTCATCGCCGACCATGAGGGACAGGTGTTGCGCCGCCGGTTGCAGCAGCAGTTGTCCCCCGGCGGCACCCGGGGCGGCCCGGTGGATTATCGCCTGCGGGTGTCCTTGGAAACGGCCACCACCCGGCTGGCTATCCGCCAGGATGCCACCGCCACCCGGGGGCGATTCTCGGCCCTGGCCACCCTCACCCTGCTGAGCGCCGACGGCCAGACGGTGCTGCTGCGGGATCGCCTGCGCAGTGGCACCACCTACAACCAGCCGCCCGAATCCCTCTATGGCACGGTGGTGGCGGCGGATACCGCCCAGGACCGGGTGATGGAGGACCTGGCGGACCAGATCGCCCTGCGGGTGGCGCTCTACCTGCGGGCGCACGCCCCCGATGCCGACGCCGCCCCATGAAACTGCGCCCGGCGGCGGTGGCCCGATTCCTAAAGGCCCCGGACCCAACGGTGGCGGTGGTGCTGCTGCACGGGGGCGACCCCGGGCTGGTGGGCGAACGGGCCCAGGCGCTGGCCACGGCCGTGCTGGGCGCCGAGCCCGACCCCTTCCGGGTGACCGACCTTTCCGCCGCGGCCCTGGCCGAGGGGCCGGCCCGGCTGGTGGACGAGGCGCGGGCCCTCAGCCTCACCGGCGGCCGCCGGGTGGTGCGCGTGCCGGAGGCCACCGATGCCCACACGCCGGCGGTGAAACTGGTCCTGGAAAGCCCGGAAGCCGAGGCCCTGGTGATCCTGCGGGCCGGCGCCCTGGCGGCGGGCAGTCGATTGCGCCGCTTGTGCGAAGGCCATGACCGGGCGGCGGTGATTGCCTGCTATGCCGACACGGCCGACGCCTTGGCGGCGTTGGTGGACGAGGTGCTCGGCGGCGCGGGGCTCAAGGTAACGGCGGAAGCCCGGGCCTGGCTGGCGGCGCACTTGGGCAGCAACCGCCAGCTCAGCCGGCGGGAACTGGAAAAGCTGGCTCTGTACAAGGGCGCGGACCCGGCGCCGGTGACGGTGGACGACGCCCGGGCCTGTGTGGGCGATACCTCGGCCCTGGTGCTGGAGGATGTGGTGTTCGCGGCGGCCGGCGGCGATCATCAGACCGCGCAGGCGGGGCTTGTGCGCTTGTTCCAGGAGGGCACGGCACCGGTGACGGTGTTGCGGGCGCTGGGCACCCATCTGCTACGGCTGGACCGGGTGCGGGCGGCCCAGGCGGCGGGGCACCCGTTGGAGGCCGCCCTGGGCGCCCTGAAGCCGCCGGTGTTCTTCATGCGCAAGGAGGCCTTCCGGGCGCAGGTGGGGGGGTGGAGCCCCGGCCGGTTGCAAAAGGCCCTGGCCCTGGTGCACGAGGCGGAAGGCCACTGCAAGACCACCGGCCTGCCGGACCGGGCCCTGTGCAGCCGCGCCTTGATGCAAATCGCCCAGGCCGGCCGACGACGGTGATACGGGAAAAGGGAGTCCCATTGATGCGTTTTCGTGTGGCCATGCTGGCCAGTCTGGGGGTGGCCGGTGGCGGCTCGGCGGTGGGCATGGCCCTGACCCGCTCGGACCTGTGGCCGGCCGGGGGCTTTATGTTACAAGTGTTGGGCATGCTGGGGTTGCTGGCGGCGGTGGGCGTGCTGTTGGCCGGGCGCATCTGGCCCGGTGACGATGCCGACCCGTCTTCTTCCTGACGGCGGGCGGGGTCGCCCATGGACGTCAGGGCCTGGGCACCCTATTTACCAAGGCAGCGTGGCCCCAACCTGTTGATGACGGCGCCCCCGCGCGCCGGGAGAGCGAACTCATGAGCGATACCCTGGAGTCCCAGACCGAAGGAAACACTCTGACCGCAGGGAGCCCCCTGGCAGCGGGGACTCAAGCCCTGACCGTGACCGAAAACGCCGCCCGCCGGGTGAAGGCCCTGATCGCCATGGAGGACGATCCGGCCCTGAAACTGCGGATCTCCGTTTCCGGCGGCGGCTGTTCCGGCTTCCAGTACGCCTTTGCCTTGGATCAGGCCGTGAACGACGACGACCAGGTGCTGACCGCCCATGGGGTGACGGTGCTGGTGGATGAGGTTTCCGTGCCCTTCCTGCAGGGGGCGACCCTCGATTATGTGGAAGACCTGATGGGAGCTTCGTTCCGTGTCACCAACCCCAACGCCAACGCCACCTGCGGCTGCGGCAACTCCTTCGCCGTCTGACGACGCCATCGACCCTACCCTGGCGGTGGAGGCCCGGCAGCAGACCGGGGCGGTGCTGGGCTCGGGCCGCCTGTCCGCCGACGGCCTCATCGCCGCCGTGGAGGCCGTATGGGCGCTGGGGGCGGCGGCCTGGACCACCGTGGCCGCCGAAGCCCCCACGCCCGTGTGTCGGCGGGGGTGCTCCCACTGCTGTCACCAGACGGTGAATACCACCGCGCCCGAGGTGCTGGTGCTGGCCGAGGCCCTGCGTCATCGGGACTCCCCCGACCGGCTGGTGTTGTGGCAGAAGGCCTTGCATGAGGAAGCCGCCGCCGCCGCCGATCTGGCGCCCCTGGCCCGGTTCGCCGCCCGCGTGCCCTGCACCTTCCTGGACACCGACGGCGCCTGCGCCATCCACACCCTGCGGCCGTTGCAATGTCGGGCGGTGCTGTCCACCGACGTGGGCTTTTGCGAATCGCTGCTGACGGCGCCGGAGGCCACCAGCCAGGCGGTGCGGGCGGGCACCCGGGCCTCGCCCTATCTGGAGGTCTCCAAGGTGCTGTACAACAGCCTGCAACTGGGGATGGCGGCGGCGTTCCAGGAGCGAGGCGCCCCGGCGGGACGGCTGGCCCTGGCGCCGGCGTTGGCCGTGGCCCTGGCCCGCCCCGACGCCGCCGGGGCCTGGCTGGCCGGCGCGGATGTGTTTGCCGCGGCGCGGCTGGGGGCCTGAGGCCCTTACGCCGCCCCCCCGGCGGGTCCTTTGGCGTGATCGTGCCCCCCCTTTCCCCTTCTCATTGGGGGAGCCCGTTGTCGTTTTTTCGTTTGGCGCCTTAGGCCGAATGAGATAGTCCTTGGCGGGTGAACGCATGTTCACTGGCCCCCGCTTCGACGCTGGGGTTTCCTGGCCCCGTAGCCGGCATCGGCCATCCCTCGCCCTCATCTTCGCTCTCTCATCTTCGCTCTGTGGAGACGTTCATGATCAAACGGCTTGCCTTGATTCTCGCCCCGGCCCTGCTGCTGGGGGCTTGCGTGCCCATGCCGCTGGAGCCCGCCGAGGGCGGTGGCGGTTCCCAGATGGGCGGCGGTGGGTCCGCGCCCATGGCGCCGCTGGAAGGGGGAGGCGGCTCGGCTCCCATGGCGCCGCTGAGCGGGGGCGAAGGCGGCGGTGGCTCCGGCTATTAATCACCCGGGCCTCCCGCCATCTGTCCGGGGGGCTTTTTCTCCTACGTTCTGTGAAAGGTCAAACCATGACGAAACTGCTGCAAGCGTCCTTGGTGTCTTGTGCCATGGTGTTCGGCACCGCCGGTGCGGCCGTGGCGGCGCCCATGGCGCCGGTGGAGAATAATGGGGGCCATGCCGGCCACGTGGTGAATGCCGGCTATGAATTCATCTATGGCTATGCCGAGCCGTCGCCGGAATCGGAAAAGAAGTACGAGCTCAATCCCGGGCAGCACATCCTGATTCTGGACAGCCGCCGCGGATCGGACGGTGAAATCTGGTATTATGTCCTGCCCACCAACGGCGTGAAGGGCTGGGTGCGGGAATCCCAGGTGCGTTGGCGTTAAGTCCCGTAAAGAGGATCGCCCCCCATCGGGTTCACGCTGTGGCGCCGATGGGGGGCGATCCGCTCTAAATCAAATAGATAGAGCCGATTCACGCGGTCAATCGGACCCAAAAATGGGTTCCCATTGACCGCGATAGGCTCTAGAGCGTCTCAGCCCCGGGGCAACAGCACCACCTTGCCGGCCACCTGGCGGGTGCGGATGGCGGCCAGGGCGTCCATGGCCTCTTCCAGGGGATAGCGGGCCCAGACATGGGGCTTGAGCGCTCCTTCCTCCCACCAGCCCAGCAACTCTTCCAGGCTGGCCCGCACCGCTTCCGGCTGGCTGCGGCGGAAGGCGGGGAAGCTGTAGCCCATGACGGTGAGATTCTTCACCAGCAGATAATTGGCGGGGATCTTGGGCACATTGCCGCCGGCGAAGCCCACCACCAGCACCCGGGCGCCGGCGGCGGTGGAGCGCAGGGCGGCATCGAACAGGTCGCCGCCCACCGCCTCGTACACCACGTCCACGCCCTCGCCATCGGTGAGGGTCTTCACCTGATCCCGCAGCCCGGCATCGCGATAGTCCACCAGATGGGTGGCGCCGTGGGCCCGGCAGACGGCCAGCTTGTCCGGTCCCCGGGCGGCGGCCACCACCACCGCGCCCAGCCGTCGGGCCACCTCCACCGCCGTCAGCCCCACGCCGCCGGCGGCCCCGGTGATCAGCACCCGTTCCCCTTCCCGCAGGCCGGCACGCTGGCACAGGCCGAAATGGGCGGTGCCGTAGACGATGGGAAACACCGCCGCCGTCTCGAAACTCATGGCATCGGGGAGGGGCAGCACGTCGCGGGCGTGGGCCACCGCTTCATCGGCATAGCCGCCGTGGTCGAGCATGGCCAGCACCCGGGTGCCGGGGCTCAGACCCGGGGTGAGCCCGGCCACCGCCGGGCCGCATTCCAGCACCGTGCCTGCCACTTCGAACCCGGGGGTGAGGGGCAGGCGGGGTTTGTCCTGATACGTGCCGGCCATCATCAGGGTATCGGCGAAATTGACCCCGGCCGCGTGCACGGCAATGCGCACCCCGTCGTCCGGCAGGGGTGGTGCCGGCGCGTGGGTTTCCAGCATCAGCGAATCGCCGTGGCTTTTGCACACCATTCTGCGCATGCCGCACCTCCCGTCTTCCCCCGGACCGGACCGGCTGGCGGAGGGTCCCCGCCCCTTGACCGCGCCGGGAACGGCCCCATAGTAGGCCGCTTCCCGGGTCCCCATGAACCACAAACCGGAGGCAAAGGCAATGCGTGGGTATTTCGGCATCGGTATCGAGGGGGTGAGCAAGGCGATGAACGCCGGCAATCTCTTCCGCTCGGCCAATGCCTTCGGCGCCAGCTTCGTTTTTACGGTGGGGGCGGTCTATGCGCGGCGGGAGGGCACCCTGGCCGATACCTCCCGCGCCCACGCGCAGGTGCCCTTCTACAGCTTCCCCGACGGCGACAGCCTGATGCTGCCCCATGGCTGCCGGCTGGTGGGGGTGGAACTGATGCCCGACGCCGTGGACCTGCCCAGTTTCCGCCATCCGCCCCAGGCGGCCTACATCCTGGGTCGCGAGCGCGGCAACGTCTCCCCGGAGATGCTGGCCCGCTGCGACCACGTGATTCGCATTCCCATGCGGTTCTGCGTCAACTTGGGCATCGCCGGCGCCCTGGTGATGTACGATCGCCTGCTGAGCACGGGCAGTTTCCCCGCCCGGCCGGTGCGCCCGGGGGGGCCGCCCCCCGAATTCATCGCCGGCCCGGTGCGATCCTTTCTGGACACACCGCCCGCCGATGGGTACCAGGATTAGATCGAACGGAAACGGGGACCGGAGCACCCTCCCCCCCTGGGGGAAGGGTTTGCACCGCCCCCCGCTTCTGTTACAAGAGGCGGGACCGCCCCTGGTGACTGCGGGAAGGACGAAGGATGTACAACCTGAAGACCATCATGTCTCTCTCGGCGCTGGCTCTCGCGATGGCGCTGCCCCTGACCACCGCCGACCGGGCCCAGGCCCAGGAGGTGGAAACCCTGGGCGAGTTCCGCGATTGGGAAGCCTACAGCTTCACCGAGAACGGCAACAAAGTGTGCTACATGGTCAGCACGCCCACCCAGTCCCAGGGCAACTTCGAGGACCGGGCCGACACCTACCTGATGGTGACCCACCGGCCGGCCCAGGGGAACAAGGACGTGGTCAGTGTGATCGCCGGCTATCCCTACAAGGATGACAGCGAGGTGATCGTGAACATCGACGGCACCAAGCACCGTCTGTTCACCCACGAAGATTCCGCCTGGGCGCCCGACAAGGAAATGGACCGCACCCTGGTGCAGCGCATGAAACGCGGTCGCCGGATGGTGGTGGAGGGCACCAGCGCCCGCGGCACCCGCACCAGCGACACCTACTCCCTGCTGGGCTTCACCGCCGCCAACCGCGCCATCGACAAGGCCTGCGACCAGTAGGGTCCTTCGTTCGCCGGTTCGCCTGCCCGCAACCTGCTGCCCCCACCGGGCAGCGGGTTGTTCGTGGTGGCGGGCCGTGCGTCGTGTCCCACCGCCTTATCCCGGAACCGCCGCCATGGCCGAGCCCGCCCACAGCCGCCGCGACCTGGTGGGGCTGACCCGCCCCGCCCTCGCCGAGGCCCTTGCCCCCTTCGACCCCAAGCCCTTCCGCGTGCGGCAGGTGTGGTCGTGGCTCTATAACCGAGGGGCCACCGGACCGGCGGTCATGACCGACCTGGCCAAGGACCTGCGGGCCCGGCTGGAGGCGGCGTTTTACATCTCCCGCCCGGAAACGGTCACCGAACAGCAGTCCGCCGATGGCACCCGCAAGTGGCTGTTCCGCTTCGCCGACGGGCACGAGGCGGAAACGGTGCTCATTCCCGAGGAGGATCGCGGCACCCTGTGTGTGTCCTCCCAGGTGGGCTGCACCCTCACCTGCCGCTTCTGCCATACCGGCACCCAGCGGCTGGTGCGCAACCTGACGGCAGCGGAAATCGTGGGGCAGGTGCTGGCGGCCCGCGATGCCGTGGGGGAATGGCCCACCCCCCGCGACGAAAACCGCCGCATTTCTAACATCGTGTTCATGGGCATGGGCGAGCCCCTGTTCAATTACGAGGCGGTGCGCGACGCCATCCAGATTCTCACCGACGGGGCCGGCGTGGCCCTGTCGCGGCGGCGCATCACCGTCTCCACCAGCGGCGTGGTGCCCATGATCGCGCCTCTGGGGGCGGAGGTGGGCTGCAATCTGGCCATCAGCCTGCATGCCGTCACCGACGAGGTGCGCAACGACCTGATGCCCATCAACCGCAAGTATCCCCTGGCCGAGCTTATGGCCGCCCTGCGCGCCTATCCCGGTTTGTCCAATGCCCGGCGCATCACCTTTGAGTATCTGCTGCTCAAGGATATCAACGATTCGCCGGCCGATGCCCGCGCCCTGGTCGCGTTGGTGAAGGGCATTCCGTGCAAGTTCAACCTGCTGCCGTTCAACGCCTGGCCGGGGTCGGTGTACGCCCCCAGTCCGCCGGCGGTGCAGGAGCGCTTTGCCGATATCCTGGCCCGGGCGGGCTTCACCGCGCCCATCCGCACCCCCCGGGGGCAGGACATCCTGGCCGCCTGTGGTCAGTTGCGCTCGGAAAGCCAGCGGTTGCCCCTCACCCGCCATCGGGCGCGGCTGGCGGCGGGGCTGGCCGACGACCACGCCGCCGACCCGGCGCCCGCGCCCAGCCTGGAGCAAACGCCATGACCGACCTCAGCCAGGCCGTGGCGGCGTTGCAGGCCGGGCGCCCCGATCAGGCGCTGCCGGTGTTGCAGGCGGCGGTGAAGGCCCGCCCCGCCGCCGTGGAACCCCGGTTCTATCTGGCCGTGGCCTTGCAAGGGGTGGGGGACGTGGCGGGGGCCCAGGCCGCCTATGAAAAGGTGCTGAAGCGCGATCCCCGGTTGGTGCCGGCGCTCAACAACCTGGGCGGCCTGCGCCATGGCCAGGGCGACGTGGAGGCCGCCCGCAAGCTGTTCGTGAAGGCCGCCCGCGCCGCGCCCGACGATCCCACCGGCCACATGAACCTGGGCAACGCCCTGCTGTCCCTGGGCCGGGCGGGGGACGCCTGTGGCGCCCTGGAGAAGGCCGCCGCCCTGGCGCCCCGCGACGCCCGCATCTGGTATAACCTAGCCAACGCCTACCAGGCGGCGCGCCGCC
>CAZHRQ010000119.1:0-8407 GCA_964535075.1 uncultured Rhodobacterales bacterium
GGGAGGCGGTCCGCTCCCGGACCAGCACCTCGAGCTCATCCCGGTGGGCCTTCAGCGCGGATTCCGCCCGCCTGCGCTCGACGATCTCGCCGATGAGCCGGGCCGACACGGCCAGCTTCTGCTTGGCCAGCTCCACGATGAATGGCGGCCTCGATTCGTATACTTCGGCATGCCGGCGCAGGGTTTCCGGGTCGACCTCGTATCGAGACGCCAGCCCCTGCAGCCTGGCCGGATCCCGGGGCGGATCGCCGTACCCGAAGTTCATGGAACCGACGATCTCATCTCCGGCACGGACCGGAACGGCATACAGGCGGATGCCGCCTGAGCAGGCGATGTCCACAGGTCGGCCGGTTTCAATGGCCGCCCTGGAGGCGTCCGCCCAGCAAGACTCGTGACAGAGCCACTTCCCACTGGCAAGGGCCTGGCTATTGTCATCCGTTTCGCAGAGCCGGCGCGAGGCCGTGTCCATGAACCGGCACCAGCCGGAGGAGAAGATACCCAGCGCATAGTCCCCGTTCGCCTCGTACACCGCCGCCGAGGTCTCCAGGAGGTCCAGGTAGTCGCTGACGATGTCGGTGAGCAGCTCCTCGCCCACAGAATCCAGGATGACCCGGGAGGTGTTGAGGGTCACCAGGTCGCCATAGGGGGGGACGTAGGGTTGCATCTGCATCACGGCCTTTGGGGTCAAGAGCCATGCGATTCGCTCCAGCCGGGCCTGGGCCTCCTTGCGCTCGGTGATGTCCTGGAAGATGCCGCGCAGCTTCACGCATCGATCGTTCCGGAACTCCGGCTCCCCTTGAACGCGACACCAGATGGGCTTGCGGGTCGCCGTGTAAACTTGAAGCTCCAGATCGAAGGGGACGCCTTTTTCGACCGCCCGGTTGTAGGCCGATTCAAGAGCCCGGCGGTCCTGCGGGGGATAGTAGCTCAAGTGCTCGTTGACACCGGGGGGCTCCTGATCGTAGGGCAGCTCGATGATGTCGTAGAGGGCTTCCGTCCAGACCGCCTCTCCGCTTGCCAGATCGTGCTCCCAGCCGCCGATCCGGCCCATTTTGCCGGTGGCGTTGAGGATCCTCTCGCTTTCCCTCAGGGCCTCCGTGCGCGTGGCGACCTGCTTTCGCAGGGCCCAGGACCACAGCAGCACGGCGGAGACGACCACCGCAAGGGGAACCAGGACGATCAGCGAGGCGCGCAGGGCGCGGCCAAGGGACGGCGCCTCCTCCTGATAAACGCCCAGCCACTTCTCGGAGATGCGACGGTATTCACCGGTCTCCTCCAGGATCTTCAACCCCTCGCTGATCCGGGCCAGGAGGGCTTTGTTCCCGCTGGCAACGGCGTAGCAGTACTCGGGAGAGAGTAGTGGTCGCTCGGACACTGCCAAGTGATCCCACCCGTGCCGCTTGATCCAGTAGAGCGCAGGAAGCTTGGCCACGAGGGCGCAGTCATGTCGGCCCTCGGCAAGCTCCCTGAGTGCATCCTCCTGGGTCGGAACGGCCGTCAGGCGGTCTTGCATCCCGTGTTCCATGGCAAAGTCGTGCATAATGTCGCCCTGCATCACCACAACGTTGCGATTTTTCAACCCAGACACGGTGTGGGGCGGGTCTCCGCCTCCCTTGCGCACCACGGCCACGTGGTGGACCACGTTGTGAGGCGGGCTGAAGTCGCATTCCAGATCGCGCCGGGTGGAGTAGAACATGCCCTGAATGGCGTCGATGCGCTCCTGCCTAAGGCCTTCCCGGATCTCCTTCCAGGGCCCCAGTCTGATGTCGATGTCGAACCCGACCTCTTGGGCGATGGCGCGGGTGAGCTCGACATTGAAGCCGGCCGGACGCCCCTCCTCGTCCAGGTACTCGTACGGCGGGCAGTTGTGATCCCGGCCGATCACGCTCCTTCGGTGGACGGGAAGCTCGAGCGCGGCGAACCACTTGGCGTGGAGATGCCGAAAGGTCCCGTCCGCCATGACCAGCGCGAGGCCCTCGTTCAATAGAGCGAGGGTTTCCCGGTCGCCCTCCTGGACCGCAAAGCAGAAGTCCTGGCGGAAGCTCTCAATGGGCTTGTTGAGAACGCGGAGATCGGTCAGCCCGTTTTCCTGGATGAGCCGAAGCGCCACGAGCCGTTGAAGGACCACGGCATCGTGCTTTCCAAGGGACAGTTCCCGCAGGGCCTCCTCGAAGGTCTTCGTGACCTGAAGCGTGATCCCCCGATCTTCCCGCCGCATGAACTCCTCGGCGTTGTCCCCTTTCATGACGGCCACCTGCTTTCCGCGCAGGTCACTCAAGTCACGGACATCGCTGGTGTCCTCCCGCACCACGATGGCGCCATGCAGAGGCATGTAGGGAAACGTGAAGTCAAACAGCGCTTCCCGCTCGGGCGTCCGCCCCACCAGGGGAAGGGCCTGGATCTCCCCCCGCTCCAGCCATGCCCTGACGCGGGCCCAGGGACCCGTCCGGAAGGTCACCTCGCGGCCCATGGCGGCGAGGGCCTCCCGCAAGAGCTCCACCGAGAATCCATCCGCCTTTCCGCTCGGATCCACCACGCAAAAAGGAGGGTAATCCACCTCACTCCCGGCAAGAACGACGTTTGAGGTCCGTGGAGCGGCTCGGGCGGAAGCACCGCTCAACCCGAAAGCCCATGCGAGGGCAAGCCCGAGGAGCAAACCTGTGACAATGGGGCCCGGCCCTAGACGGCGGCACGTGTTGGAAAGTATTCTCATGAAATCAACCCTGTAAGGTTCAGGCGATTCAATCCATCGGTGTAATCACACGCGAGCAACAAGAGGCGAAACGGATCTCGGGCCGGCTCTCGAGCGCAGGATGAGTTTTTCAGTTCCGGATGCGACGGAGGCGGTGTTCCGTTTTCAGTGCAGGGAGGCGCATCTGCCATGGCAAGAGCGACCGAAGAAGCAGCATCAAAAATGCCGTGAAATCTTATCCATAATTTTGTTTGTTTTGCATAAGAACCGCAATGCGGGATAAATCCCTATGTAATACGGGGCATATGCCCAGTATTACATAGCGTGCTTCAGGTAAGTCTGGAGGTTGGTCTTTCGATCTTTGAGCCCGAGTTTCTGTCGAATATTGTTGCGGTGAAACTCGACTGTGCGCGGGGAGACATGTAGAAGTGTGGCAATTTTTTTGGTCGAATAGCCTCTTTTCACATAATTAGCGACCTTGGTTTCAGATGGGCTCAGATGCATCAACTTTCCCGAAAGGCTGTACCTGAGGGGCTCTACGATAGCTTTGAGGTTCGATTCCAGAATGTCAATGTATTCTTCCTGAAGAGGATTGAGCTCTGTATCTCTAATCTTCTCAAAATACGGCAAAATTGAGCCAACAATGCTTTTTGAAAAGCTTTCTTCCAGTTCTTGTTTCTCTTCTTCTCTTTGGTCAAGCAATATTTTCAAAGTAGCGTTGAGATCATTCAAATGAATATTTTTTTCTTTTAATGTCTCTTCCTTTATTTTTAGTTCTTTGTTTGTAATTTTCATTTCAGTAATATCTCGAATGACACTTACCACCATTGTTCGCTCACCTTTTTGATTTTTAATCTCTTTTACTGTGTGATCAGTGTTAAAGACCGTACCGTCCTTTTTTTTCATAATGAACTCAGTGTGAAAAATGCCTTCTGCATCAAGAACAGGAAAAAGAAGTTTGCCAAATTGATGATATGATTTCTTGCTTGTATAAAGAAAATCGGTGTTCCAACCGACCATTTCATATTCTTTGTATCCGAACATTTCCTCTGCTGCGGAGTTACAGGAAAGAATGATACGTTTTCTGGGATCGATAATGAACACAGCCTCATCCAAACTTAAATATACACTACGCAAAATCGTATTTGAATTATATAATTCAATTTCCAGTTTTTTACGATCTGTGATATCCGTGATCATGGCTAAGGCACCATGATATTTACCTTCCTGATCGAATATCGGGTTGGTTGATACGATTGCCCATAAATGGTCTCCGTTTTTCCGCAAAAAGTGAAAGTCATGATGTTCTTTGACCCCTCTTCTCCTTCTCAATAGGTATCTTTCAGCAGACCTTCTCCATTCATCGCCCATAAAATCAAACAGATACTTCCCGATCATCTCATGCTCTTGATAACCTAAGATATCTGACATGGTTTTATTCACATAACTTGTTCTGTTTTCGGCATCAATGATCCATATACCTTCGTTAGCTGTTTCCACGATACGGCGGTAGTATTCTTCGTTTTGATGTAGAGCCTCACGAGTTTTTATTTCCTCATCAATGTCTTGATGGACGGTGATCCAAATTGGTCCGAACTCTTCATGCTCAAATGTCGTCGTGTTTGCACGGCACCAAAATAAGGTATTGTCCTTTTTCTTATTGAGGATCTCGTAAACCGCACTTCCTGTAGGTTGCAATAGCCGAATGACTTGTTCTGAAACTTCCTGGGGATTTTTACCCTCCTGCTCTGCATTAAGCATATGCACGGGTTTTCCTACCAGTTCCCCGGAAGAGTACCCGAACATTTCCAGGAATTTGAAATTGGCATAGACGACCGTTGCATCACGGATCCGTACAAGCACAACGCCTTCCGCCATATTCTCGAGGATGATGCGATAAAACTCGAGCTGGCTATCCACTGCCCTTTTGGCCGTGACCTCACGGATCATCCCGACAATGTAAGGTTCCCCGCTATCTGGATCTATTTGCAGGGATCTGCTGATGGAAAGGGTCCGCTCCTCATCCTTTCGGATAAGCCTTACCTCATGATTCACGGTCTCCCCAGTACGATAGACCCGCTCGTCGATTTTACGAAGTCGTTCTGCCGCCTCCTTTGAAAAGATCTTTTCCTCCTGACGGCCGATCACTTCTTCACATGACATCCCAAGGAGATCACAAGCCTTATCATTCGAAATAATCCATCGACCTTCCTCATTTTTCACAAAAAACGGAATTTCTAGTTGTTTCAATAAGTTTTCCAGAAAGTTCAGGGCAATAGCTGAGCTCTGGCGTCTCTTATCAAGGGGCATATTGCGCCCTCCAAGTCTGTTCCGGTCATTTCATGGCGGACGGACAAAGGAAAAAGCATGAGCAAAGATCAGTATAACCCGCTATCGGGCAGAACGACAAGATGCCGTTTTCCAACTCGGCTATCTTGAGCCTCCAACGTTTGACACATTGTACGTATCAAGAAAATTTCACACCAAACGCGAAAATTTGCCCTATCGTCCTAACACAGCACCCAACACCATCAACTTTGCGATCATCCGCATCTGATCCTCGTCCGCATCCTTGACGCATACGGTCCGCGTTCTTGACACATACCCAAAACCAGCTCCCGCCTCTTCGCGGAATTTTCCATCTCGAGATTTCGAAATATCTCCCCCAAGTCAACACTCAAACCCTCTGCCAGCCGAATGATCGTGTTCAGGGTCGGGTTCGCCCGAGGCTTGACCCGCGGGGACCTCTCGACATCCGCCCTTGAGACCAGTGCGCACGAAACGGTCCGCCGGAAATGCGCACCGCATCAAAGCGGATCATCGGAGAAATCCCTGGCAAGGCCCTTTCCGGAAAACTGGAATCCGTCCAGAATCCTGGATATCAGCCGGGCATCCTCCATGACCCGTTCGGTCGCCCCGGTCGCAAGCCCTGACCCAACAGGTTGGTATTGCAGCAAAATCAAAGTTGCTCTGGTCTTACTGATCTTTGGCCCGGAAGTTGAATATGACTAATTCCCAGATGGACTGAAACCAGGGATCCCTGTTTTCGATAATGACTTATGATGCACTCCGCTCCACGCGGGTACGGGAAAGGAGTCGAAGATGTTCAAGAACATGAAGTTGGGAACCAAGTTGCTGCTGGCCTTTTTGGCGGTGGGCGTGATTCCGTTTGCCTTCGTGGGGCTGACCTCGCTGATGGAGTCGAGCGAGGCTCTCAACAAGCAGGCTTACGGCCAACTCGAAGCGGTGCGAGGCATCAAGAAAAATCAGATCGAAAACTACTTTTCCGATCGAGAAAACGACGTTGGCGTCCTGATGGACACGGTGGCCAGTCTTCGACAGGAGGCTTTCCACAAGCTTGAATCGATCCAGGAAAACAAGCGCGCCGACATCGAGGAGTATTTTAAGGATCGCATTCGCGATGCCTCTGTTCTCTCCAAGAACCAGCATGTTATCCAGGCGCTTCAGGAATTCGAAGCTGCTTTTGAAGCGGAAGGGGGCGAAACTGGTGGTTCGTTCTGGGGGGCCGCTGAGGCATCATTCGGCCCCTGGTTGAAAAATTACCAGGAAGAATACGGCTACTATGACCTGTTTCTGATCGCCGAGGACGGCGACGTTGTTTACACAGTTGCAAAAGAGTCCGACCTTGGTCAGAACGCCGCCAGCGGAAACCTTGCGGACACGCCGCTAGGACGTTGCTTTGGGAAGAGCCTTGAGAAGGCCGCTCTTCAGGATTATGAGCCGTACGCCCCCTCCAACAATCAGTTTGCTGGATTTGTCGGCGCTCCGGTTCAGGCGGGCGGCGAAGTCATTGGGGTCGTAGCTCTTCAACTTCCCACCGGTCCCATGAACAAAGTTGTGCAGCGGCGTCAAGGGATGGGGGAAACCGGTGAGACCTATTTGGTCGGGCACAATGAGGGTGGCTCCGCCTTCCGAAGCGACATGGTTACCATGGGAGACGGAGCGTACGTCATTGGATATGAAATCAGCACTCCCTATATCGAAGAGGTTCTAAAAACCCGTAAAAGCCTACGGCGCATTTATACCGACAGCAAAGGCAATCTGGTCATGGTGACTGCCGATCCCCTTGACATCGAAGGGCTCGACTGGGCCATGGTCAGCAAGATGGATCTGGAGGAGGCCATTGCCCCTACGATCCAGGGTGAACAGGATGACTACTATACGAAATTCATTCAGAAGTACGGTTATTATGACCTCTTCCTTGTCCACCCGGAAGGGCGTGTTTTCTACAGCGTTACCAAAGAAGCCGACTATGGAACGAACATGATTGATGGCAAATTCGCGGATTCGGGTCTCGGCAAGCTGGTCAGGCAGGTCCTGAAGACGGAGGAGTTTGGGTTTGCAGATTTCGAACCGTACGCCCCTTCAGACGGTGAACCTGCCGCCTTTATTGCCGAGCCGTTCGTTCAGGATGGCGAAGTGGAGCTGATCGTAGCCCTTCAGCTTTCACTGGAGGCGATCAATGCGATTATGACCCAACGGGAAGGTATGGGTGAAACCGGTGAGACGTACCTGGTCGGTCAGGACAAGCTCATGCGTTCCGATTCCTATCTTGACCCCGAGCACCATTCCGTAAAAGCGTCGTTCGCTGATCCAACACTGGGGAATGTCGATACGGAAGCGGCCCGGAAGGCCCTTGCCGGCGAGACCGGAAAAGGGATCATCCCTGACTACAACGGCCAGCCAGTGCTTTCTGCATATACCCCAGTCAAAGCCTGGGACACCACTTGGGCCCTCTTGGCCGAAATTGACAAAGCTGAGGCGTTTGCCGCCATAAATAAACTGGAATGGCTCATGGGGATTGTAGCCCTGGTGGGCATCTCGGCCATTGTCTTGGTTGCGCTCCTCATCACCCGCTCCATCGCCAAGCCCATCAACCGAATCATCGAGGGGCTGAACGAAGGCGCCGACCAGGTGGCCTCGGCCTCGGGCCAGGTCTCCTCAGCCAGCCAGTCCCTGGCCGAAGGGGCCTCGGAGCAAGCCGCGTCCATTGAGGAGACGTCGTCCTCGCTCGAGGAGATCTCCTCCATGACCAAGCAGAACGCCGAGCACGCCGGTCAGGCCGACACCCTTATGGGTGAGGCCAAGCAGGTGGTGGGCTCGGCCAATGCTTCCATGACCGAGATGGTCACCTCCATGCAGGAGATCACCAAGGCGAGCGAAGAGACCTCCAAGATCATCAAGACCATTGACGAGATCGCCTTCCAGACGAACCTGCTGGCCCTGAATGCGGCAGTTGAGGCCGCACGCGCGGGAGAGGCTGGGGCGGGATTTGCTGTGGTGGCCGACGAGGTGCGGAACCTGGCGCTTCGGGCGGCCGAGGCGGCTAAGAATACCTCCGCCCTGATCGAGGACACGACCAAGAAGGTGGAGGATGGTTCCGCTCTCGTAGAGAAAACCAACGAGGAGTTCAGCAAGGTGGAGCAGAGCGCCATGAAGGTGGCTGAATTGGTCGGTGAGATTGCCGCCGCCTCCAGGGAGCAGACCGACGGGATCGACCAGGTGAATATCGCCGTTGCGGACATGGACAAGGTGACCCAGCAGAATGCGGCCAACGCCGAGGAGTCAGCGAGCTCGTCCGAGGAAATGAACGCGCAAGCCGAACAGATGAAACACATGGTGGATGACTTGGTCGCCCTTGTGGGGGAGACGGTGAAACACCATGAGGGGAGACGGACCGGATCAAACATAAAG
>CAZHRQ010000120.1:0-8318 GCA_964535075.1 uncultured Rhodobacterales bacterium
GTTTGCCCCCGAACCGGTGGCGCTGCTGCGCCGGCTCACCCGCCGGCCCGAGGGGCTGGTGGTGATCACCGGTCCCACCGGCAGCGGCAAGACCACCACCCTCTATTCCCTGCTGGGGGAGCTGAATACCCAGGCGGTGAACATCATGACCCTGGAGACCCCGGTGGAATACCGACTGCCCCTGGTGCGTCAGACGGAAATTCCGCCCAACGGCGGCATGAACTATGCCGAGGGGCTGCGCTCCATCCTGCGTCAGGACCCGGACGTGGTGTTCGTGGGCGAGATCCGCGACGAGGAAACGGGCGGCATGGCCCTGCGCGCCGCCATGACCGGGCACTTGGTGGTCACGACCCTGCACACGCCCGATGCCTTGGGGGTGCCGCCCCGGCTCATGGATCTGGGCATGTCGGCGTCTCATCTGGCGGGGACCCTCATCGCCGCCACGGCGCAACGGTTGGTGCGCACCCTGTGCCCCCGTTGCCGCCAGCCCCGCCCGGCCACCGAGGCCGAATGCGCCCGCCTGGGCGTCCCCGCCGACCCCCGCCCCACCCTCATGACCCCCATGGGATGCGCCCACTGCCGCCACACCGGCTATCGTGGCCGCGAACCGGTGATGGAAATTCTCCCCTTCGACACCACGCTCACCGATCTGGTGGCCGCGGGCGCTCCCCGGGGCCGGCTGCGGCAGGCGGCGTGGCGCCAGGGCTTTCGCCCCCTGGCCGCCGACGGCGTGGCCCGGGTGCTGGCCGGCACCGTGAGCCTGGAAGCCTTGGAACAGGCGGTGGATCTGGACAGCCTCACGCCTCCTTGAAACGAGTCACGGTCAAGGGACCCGCGCTACGCTTCCCGATCCTCCGAGTCGAAGTGCGTGGAAATGGCCGTCAGAATCTCCAGCACATCGTTGCTGGCCTCGTTCATGCGCTTCAGTTCCTTGAGAGCCCCATCGGGATCATCCCGTTCGTAGGCTTCCAGGCAGGCCCGGGCCGCGGCGTGCACCTTCTGGTGGGGGTCGTTCAAGGCCTTGAATTTGGGGTGATTGCGCACCTCGGGATCGGTGATCCCGTCGTACCATTTGCCCAGGCGGCAGGCGTGATGGTCCGGCACATCGGAAGAATGCCAGCCCCCGGCCCCCATAATCACATCCACCACCCGTTTCTTGAACAACACGTGGTCGATCTTGGCCATCTCGCACAGGCCCTGACGGGACGCGGCATTGAACCAGGTGGTGGCGCTATTCGACAGGTGGTTGTTGGTGTTCTGGATACTGGTTGCCACGTCCACCACCAGGGTGGCGTTTTCGTTGGCGAGACCGGCCACGCTGGTGATGTTGGTGGCGATCTCCTGGCTGGCATGCTGCTGTTGACCCAGGATGCCGGCCACGTCCTGCATGCGCTGGGAGACCTGGGTTACCTGCCGGGCCACATCCTCCATATAGGTGGTGGTCTCGCCCATGGCCGCCTGCCCCTCCTGCACCGCCATCTGGGAGCGTTTCATGGTTTCCTGGATGGCATCCATGCCCCGCTGTAGGGCCTGAATGCGTCCGGCGATGTCCTCGGTGGCCTTGCTGGTCTGGTTGGCGAGGTTCTTGACCTCGTTGGCCACCACGGCAAACCCCTTGCCCGATTCGCCGGCCCGGGCCGCCTCGATGGTGGCGTTGAGAGCCAACAGGTTGGTCTGGGCGGCAATGTCCTGGATGGTGGAGAGAATTTCGCCGATCTGGCGGGAGGCATCGAACAACTCGCCCACGTTCACCGCCGTATCGCTGACGGCGCTAGCGATGTCGCCCATGGTGGTCTGGGCCTGATCGGCGGCGGTGCGGCTTTGCTGGGTGGTTTCCCGGGCGTGGTCCGCTTCCTCGGCCGCGCCTTCGCTGCTGCGGGCAATCTCCCCCACCGAGCTCACCAGTTGCTCCGACGCCGAGGCGATGGCCTGACTGCTGTGGCTGACATTGCGGGCGTTGCGGGTGAGCTCCGCCAGGATGAAAGCGGCGTCGTTCACGGCGATCACCGTGCCGGCCACCTGGCGCATGTTGTCCAGGGCGTGTTCCCGGTCCTGGGCCGAGCGGCTGGCGGACAGCATGTCCTGCTCGTAGGCCGACAAGGCCAGCATCATGTCCAGCAGCACCAGCCGCTGCAGGGCCTGCTGACGCACCAGGCGCCCCGGCCGAAAGCGGAACCGCCGCGCCACCTCCCGGGTCAACAGATTCAGCAACAGGCCGTAGGTGGCGGTGTACCAGGCGGGGGTGAGCCCCACCCGTACATGGGCCTCCCCCACCGCCTGGGCGCGGCGCAGATAGGATTCGTCGGGACCGTGCTCCAGCAGCCGCAGCCAGTGGTCCCGCTGCGCCTTCTTCAGGGACGTGACCCGGCTGGAATCACCAATAATGGCCTTGAGTTCCGGTGTTTTCAGCAGAATCGTATAGAATTCGTCCAGCACGGCATCCAGGCGGGCCCGAGCCACCGCCAACAGATCCTGACGGATGTGGGGCACCTCTTCCGGCGGCCACAGCAGGTGCTGAGCCTTGCGCAGCGTGACAGCCAGTGCCGTGTTGTCGTCCATGCCCACCGTTTTTTCTCCACTCCCCAAGGATCCGCTTTCCGGCACCATGCCCCTCCGGCGCGGCAGGTTCAAGAGGGCCCGTGGGGGTGGCAACATGCGCTTCTTGCCCGGGGCGGGTGGAACGCCCCGCCCCGGGCAAGGGCTGACAAGAGTCATGACCGTGTCTTGGTTTTCCTTCCCAAGAACGGTGCGGAAATGGTATCAGAACTCTCCGCGTTTTTCATTTTCAGGGACCCCTGCCCCCTCATGCACCGCTTTGCCAATCCCAAGCGTTTCCTGCGCCTGAGCGACGCCCTGACCCCGTGGCTGGTGGCGCTGACCGTAATCCTGATCGCTGCCGGGCTGGTGTTCGCCCTGTTCCTTTCCCCGCCCGACTACCAACAGGGCGAAAGCGCGCGAATCATGTACGTGCACGTGCCGGCGGCCTGGATGGGGCTGTTCGTCTACACCTTCATGGCCATCGCCTCGGCCGTAGCGCTGATCTGGAAACACCCCCTGGCGGACGTGGCGGCGCGCTCGGCGGCCCCCGTGGGCGCGGCCTTCACCTTCCTGTGTCTGGTCACCGGCTCCCTCTGGGGCAAGCCCATGTGGGGGACGTGGTGGGTGTGGGACGCCCGGCTGACCTCCATGCTGATTTTGCTGTTCCTGTACCTGGGTTACATGGCACTGGCGGGCGCCTTCGATGATCCTCAGCGCGGGGCGCGGGCGGCGGCCATCCTGGCCCTGGTGGGGGCGGTGAACGTGCCCATCATCAAGTTTTCCGTGGACTGGTGGAACACCCTGCACCAGCCGGCCAGCGTCAGCCGCATGGGCGTGCCGGCCGTCCATCCCAGCATGCTGATTCCCCTGCTGCTGATGGCCATCGGCTTCACCACCTTGTTTTTTGTCATTTTATTTATTCGAATGAAGAGCGATATTCTGGCGGCACGGGTGCGCGCCCTGCGTCTGACCCAGGCCGCCCATGATGCATGATCCCGGAAGGCGGGGCCATGCGGTTCCGTCCGCGGACAGTGGCGACCGGGGACGATCCCAGGCGCACCGCTGTAAGCCGCCACGGAAGCGCGGCATGGAAAGCAACCAAGAGGGAGCGGCATGGAAACGGTGCGGGCCTTTTTTGCCATGGGGGGCTATGGCCCCTACGTCTGGATCTCCTATGGCCTGACCGCGCTGGTGCTGGTGGCCCTGGTGGTGTTCAGCGTCAAGGAACTGCGCCATCAGCAACGGGTGCTGCGCACCCTTACCGGCGCCACCTCCGGCCGCATCCGGGGGCACGAGGCCGCCGCGGCCTCCACGTCGTCCCAGTCAGAGGAGTAATGGTTCATGGCCGGCCTGCGCAGTCGTAAACGCCGCCGCATGCAGTTCGTGGTGCTGGGGCTGCTGGCCCTGGGCGCCGCGGTCGCCCTGGTGCTGACGGCCTTCGAGGATAACCTGGTCTTCTTCCACAGCCCCAAGGATATTGCCGAGGCGCCGCCCCCGCCCGATCAGCGCCTGCGGGTGGGCGGTCTGGTGGCCGAGGGCACCGTGGTCAAGGAAGGCGAAACCGTGCGGTTCGAGGTCACGGACCTGAGCGCCAACGTGCCGGTGGTGTACGTGGGCCTGCTGCCGGACCTGTTCCGGGAAGGCCAGGGCGTGGTGGCCGAGGGCCACCTGGACGCCGACGGCCTGTTCCGCGCCGACGAGGTGCTGGCCAAGCACGACGAAAACTACATGCCGCCCGAGGTGGCCGAGGCCCTGAAGGAATCGGGGCAGTGGCAGGGCCCGGAGAGCGACCGCGCCGACGCCGGGGCCACCCTCGACCCCTCTGAACGCACCGAAACCCCCTGAGCACGGAGGTCTGGGGCATGCCGCTGCCGGAACCCATTGCCGCCCTGTTTTCCGCCGAAACCTGGGCGGCCGCCGGCCAGCTCTTCACCGTGGACGCCTGGGTAACCCTGTGGCAGGCCCCGTGGCCGGTGGTGGAACTGGGGCACTATGCCCTGGTGTTGGCCCTGCTCCTGGCGGGGCTCCAGGCCACCGTGCCCCTGTGGGGCGCCGCCCGCCGGAGCCCGGCCCTGATGAACGTGGGCCGGACGGCGGCCGTGGCCCAGTTCCTGGCGGTGACGGTGGCCTTCGCCGCCCTCACCCACGCCTATGTGGTTTCCGACTTCTCGGTCATCAACGTGGCCACCAACTCCCACACCGACAAACCGCTGCTGTACAAGGTGTCAGGGGTGTGGGGGAACCACGAGGGCTCGCTCATGCTGTGGGCGAGCATCCTGGCCCTGTTCAGTTTCGCCGTGGTGCTGTTCGGCAACGCCCTGCCCGCCACCTTGCGGGCGCGGGTGCTGGGGGTGCAGGGGCTGGTGGCCGTGGGCTTCCTGTTGTTCATTCTGCTGACCTCCAATCCCTTCCTGCGCACCTTTCCGCCGCCGGCCAACGGCCAGGGCCTCAACCCGCTGCTGCAGGACCCGGGCCTGGCCTTCCACCCGCCCATGCTCTATCTGGGCTATGTGGGCTTCTCCATGGCCTTTTCCTTCGCCATTGCCGCGCTGCTGGAAGGCCGGGTGGATTCCGCCTGGGGCCGCTGGGTGCGGCCGTGGACCCTGGCCGCCTGGATGTTCCTCACCGCCGGCATCGTGCTGGGCTCCTGGTGGGCGTACTACGAACTGGGCTGGGGCGGCTGGTGGTTCTGGGACCCGGTGGAGAACGCCTCTTTCCTGCCGTGGCTGGTGGGGACGGCCCTGTTGCACTCGGCCATCGTGGTGGAAAAACGGGACAGCCTGAAAAGCTGGACCATCCTGCTGGCCATTATTGCCTTCGCCATGAGCTTGCTCGGCACCTTCCTGGTGCGTTCCGGGGTGTTGTCTTCCGTGCACGCCTTTGCCTCCGACCCCACGCGGGGCGTGTTCATCCTGTTGCTGCTGGTGATTGCCGTGGGGGGCTCCCTTTTCCTGTATGCCCTGCGCGCGCCCATCATGCGGGCCGGCGGGGTGTTCAAACCCGTCTCCAAGGAAGGCAGCCTGCTGTTCAACAACGTGTTCATGGCCGTGGCCGCCGCCACGGTGCTGCTGGGCACCCTCTATCCCCTGTTCATGGACACCCTGAACCTGGGCAAGGTCTCGGTGGGGCCGCCTTACTACAACGCCACCTTCGCCCCGCTGATGGTGCCGGTGCTGCTGGTGATGGCCATCGGGCCGCTGTTGGCGTGGAAACGGGGCCGGGCGCTGCGGGCCCTGGCGCGGCTGTGGCCGGCGGTGCTGGCCGGCGGGGCTGCGGCCGCCTGGGGCATCCACCACGCCGGCCCCGAGGGCAACCGCGTGGCCGCCGGTCTGGGCCTGGGCCTGGCCGCATGGCTGTTCGTGGGCACCTTGGTGGAGCTGTGGACCCGGATCAGTTTGTTCCGGCGCTGAGGTTTTCGCCGTTTGGTCACCCTGCCCCGCAGTGCCGTGGGGATGACCCTGGCCCACGCCGGCCTGGCGGTGGCGGCGGCGGGCATGGTGGCTTCCACCCTGTGGAAGGTGGAAGCGGTTCAGGTCATGCGGGTGGGCGAGACGGTCACCGTGGCGGGCTATGACTTCACCCTCACGGGCGTGGATCAGGTGGCAGGCCCCAACTACGACGCCCTGCGCGGCACCTTCCGTGTGCTTCAGGACGGCACCCCCGTGGCCACCCTCACCCCGGAAAAGCGCCAGTACCCGGTGGAAGGCATGCCCACGTCCGAAGCCGGCATCCGCTCCACCTGGCATGGCGACCTGTATGCGGTGATCGGCGATCCTTCGGCAGGCGGCGGCTTTGTCACCCGTCTGTACTACAATCCGCTGGTGCCCTGGATTTGGGGCGGCGCCACCCTGGTGGTGCTGGGCGGGCTGTTCTCCCTCACCGACCGCCGCCAGCGCAAGGTGAGCGTCACCCGCCGCACGGCCGCGCCCATCGAGACCGCCCCCCAACCGGGGGACAAGGAGACAGCGGACGGGAAGACGGCGGACAAGGAAAAAGCCGACGACATTATCGTGGACGGCACCGCCGCCCCCGCGAAAGACGCGGCCCCGGACACCCCCGCCGAGGGCACGGCCGCGCCCAAGGACACCTCCGCCGCTTCGGCCGGCAACGCCCCCCCCAAGCCGGCTTGAGGGCCGGTTGCGAGGAGACCCATGCGCAAGCTCGCCTTCCTGCCCCTGATCCTGTTCCTGGGCCTGGCCGCCGTGTTCTGGTGGCAGCTCGGCAAGGATCCGTCCAAGCTGCCGTCGGCCCTCATCGACCGCCCGGTGCCGGCCTTTGACCTGCCCCCCATTCCCGGGCGGGACGATCACGGCCTGTCCTCCGCCGACCTCACGGGGCAGGTGACCTTGCTCAACGTGTTCGGCTCCTGGTGCGTGGCCTGTCTGGCCGAGCATCCCATGCTCAACCGTATCCAGCAGCTGGGGCTGGTGCCTCTGAACGGCATCGACTGGCGGGACGAGCCGGCCAAGGCCGCCGCGTGGCTGAAAAAACACGGTGATCCCTTCGACCGCATCGGCATGGACCCCAAAAGCCACGTCGCCATCGACCTGGGCGTTACCGGCGCCCCCGAAACCTTCGTCATCGATAAGACCGGTGCCGTGCGTTACAAGCACGTGGGGCCCATCACGCCCGACGTGTGGCGGAACACCCTGAAACCCCTGGTGGAGGAGTTGCAGTCGCAATGACGCATCCCAGGCACTGGCTGCGGGCCGTTCTGCTGGTGCTGGCGGCCGGGCTGCTGGCCCCGACCCCGGCCGGCGCCGTGCAGCCCAACGAGAAGCTGGACGATCCGGCCCTGGAAGAACGGGCGCGGGACATCAGCCGCACCTTGCGCTGTGTGGTCTGTCAGAACCAATCCATCGACGATTCCAACGCCGAACTGGCCCGGGACATGCGAATCGTGGTGCGGGAACGCCTGCAGGCGGGCGATACCAACCAGGAAGTGAAGGACTTCATGGTGGCCCGCTACGGCGACTTCGTGCTGCTGGAACCGCCGGTGCGGCCGCGTACCCTGGTGCTGTGGTTCGGGCCGGTGGTGGTGCTGCTGTTGGGCGTGCTGGCGGTCCTGGCCTTCTACCGCCGCCGCGACACGGCCCCGGAAGCCCTGAGTGTGGAGGAAGAACAGCGGGTGGCCGCCCTGCTGGCCGCCGCGGAGGACGCCCCGGCCAACGCCACACCCACGGTCGCCGACACTGAGATAGAGGACTCCCCGGCGCCTGATGGCGAAACCCCGGCGGCGGCCGAGGGCACGGCCGCGGCGCCCTCCTCTCAAGCCAAGGGAACGTAGGCCCATGACCTTCTGGATGCTTGCGGGTCTGCTGACGGCGGTCACGGTGGTGATCACGGTCCTCCCTCTGCTGCGGGGGGCGGGCCGTCCCGTCACCGAGGGCAGCGCCGTCCCGCCTCTGGACGAGGGCACCCGCCGTGATCTCGCCCTGTTCCAAAGCCAGCTTGCCGAGATCGACGCCGACGTCGCCGCCGGACGCATGGCCGCGGCCGAGGCCGAAACCGCCCGGGCGGAGGTGAAACGCCGGATTCTCAGTCGCGACCCCGCGCACAACGGCGCCGCCATCCAGGGACGCCCGCCCGCCCGGCTCTTGGGCGTGCTGCTGCTGTTCGCCCTGCCCGCCGCGGCCATGACCCTGTATGTGGAACTGGGCCAGCCGGGCATGCCCGACATGCCCGCCGGCAGCCGCACCCCGCCCCAGGGCCCCGGCGGCACCACCGAAGCCCCCGACATCGATGCCATGCTGGACCGGCTGGAGGCCCGGCTGGCCAAC
>CAZHRQ010000121.1:0-8222 GCA_964535075.1 uncultured Rhodobacterales bacterium
AATCACATCCTGAGTCCGACGCAAAGCCCCTTTTTGCTAAAATGAGATCTGCTGCGCCTTGACCCGTTCCTCCCATGGCGTATACCGGGGCGAACGCAGATCTGTCCCTTTCCGTGACACAGGCCCCCCTCATGCACCGACTGTACAACTGGACCCTGGCCCAGGCGGAACGCCCCCATGCCGTCTGGATGCTGGCCCTGATCAGTTTTGCCGAAAGCTCCTTCTTCCCCATTCCGCCCGACGTGCTTTTGATTCCGCTGATCCTGGCCGCGCGGGAGAAGGCATGGCGATTCGCGCTGGTGTGCACGGTGGCCAGTGTGGTGGGGGGCTATGCGGGCTATGGCATCGGCGCCCTGCTATACGAGGCGGTGGCCGAGCCCATCCTGGCCTTCTACGGCTATCTGGGCAAATTCGAGTCCTTCAGCGCCCTATATCAAGAGTGGGGGGCGTGGATCGTGGCCGCGGGCGGCCTGACCCCCATCCCCTATAAGGTCATCACCATCGCCAGCGGCGCCGTACACCTGGATCCCACCGTGTTCGGCGTGGCCTCCGCCGTCTCGCGGGGGGCCCGGTTCTTTCTGGAAGCCGCGCTGCTGTGGTACTTTGGACCGTCCATCCGGCGGTTCCTGGAGGGTAACCTGAAACTGACCCTCACCGCTGTGTTCGTGGTCGGGGTTCTTGGCGTGGTGGCCTTGAAATGGGTATTCTGAAGAACGCGCTGTTCTGGATTCTGCCCCGCCCCCGTCTGGTGGCGCTGGGGGTCCTGGTCCTCGCGGCCGGCTCCCTGGCCGGGGCCTACGGGTCCCAGTACCTGGGCGGGCACATGCCCTGCATTCTTTGCCTCTATCAACGGGTCCCCCTGGCGGTGATCGCCGGGCTGATGCTGGCGGTGCTGCTGTTGCCCCGGCCGGGGCGGCGGTGGCGCTGGACCCTGGTGAGTGTGGCGGGCTTGCTCTACCTGGGGGAGGCCGGGCTGGCCGGCTTCCATGTGGGGGTGGAGCAGCACTGGTGGGCCAGCATCGAGAGCTGTACCGACGGCGCCGGCACCGCCACCACCGTGGACGCGCTGAAGGCCGAGCTCATGGCCCGGCCGCCGTGCGATCAGGTCACGTGGCGGTTGTTCGGGCTGTCCATGGCCGCCTATAATTTTCTGATGTCTCTGGCCCTGGGGGTGGCGCTGATCGGGTTGGCCCTCCTGCATTGCCGGAGCCTCTCGGCCACGGAACGGGAACAGGACCATGTCTGACCCTCACACCCGCCGCACCGGCGACGGCCGCCTGCCCGGCGATCTCGAACCAGCGGAGATGGTGGCCCGCATGCTTCGGGTCAATCACGCCGGGGAATACGGCGCCGTACGCATCTATGCCGGCCAACGGGCGGTGCTGGGCCAGGGCCGACACGGCCCGGTGCTGGCCCATATGGAAGCCCAGGAACAGGAACACCTGGCCTATTTCTCCGAAGCCTTGCGCACCCGGCGCGGTCGGCCCACCGCCCTGCTGCCCCTGTGGCACGCCATGGGCTTCGCCCTGGGCGCCGGCACCGCCTTGCTGGGCGAGCGCGCCGCCATGGCCTGCACCGTGGCGGTGGAGGAGGCCATCGACCAGCACTATGCCGAGCAAGTCGAAACCCTGGGCGAGGACGAGGCGCCCCTGCGCGAGAAGGTGGAGCAGTTCCGGGCCGAGGAATTAGAACATCGGGACATCGGCCTGGCCAACGAGGCGGAACGGGCCCCGGCCTATCCCCTGTTGTCGGCCGCCATCAAGACCGGCAGCCGCCTGGCCATCTGGTTATCCAGCCGGGTGTGATCCGCCGTCAATCGGGATCACGCGCATCGGGATCACCCGGCTGGGCGGCTGGCGCCTCTTCGGAGGGCGGGGCGGCTTCCACCTCGATGGGCACGCCGGGCAACCACTTGGACGCCCGCACCGCCAACGCCGATTTCACGTGCGCCACGTTGGGGGTGGCGGTGAGCTTGCCCGTAAGGAAACGCTGATAGCTGTCCCAGTCATCGGCCACCACCTTGAGCAGGAAATCGGTCTCGCCGGCCAGCATGTGGCATTCCCGCACTTCGGGCCACCCCGCCACCCGTTCCTCAAAGGCCCGCAGGTCACGCTCGGCCTGGCTGTTGAGGCCCACATGGGCGAACACGGTCACGTGATACCCCAGGGCGGCGGCATCCAGGGCGGCATGATAGCCCACGATGAAGCCCGCCTCCTCCAGCGCCCGCACGCGGCGCAGGCACGGAGGCGCGCTGATGCCCGCGCGCCGGGCCAGCTCCACATTGGTCATGCGGCCGTTGTCCTGAAGGTCCGCCAGGATACGGCAATCGATCCGGTCCAGTTTCACCCGCGCCATGCCCGCTTTCCCGTTCGGTCCCTTCCGCCAGCCCGCAGTGGAGTCGCAAAGCAGGATTACGTCATGGCACCCAATGGCGCAAGGTTGTTTCTTCCTGCCCGCGCCCCGTGACCTTTTCATTGCGCATCCGTGATCCCGGTCACGGCGCGGCGCGGGAAAAGGCGGACCCGCGCCCCGCTTTTGCCGTATACAGGGGGCGGCGTCCGGCCCGGGGTCGGACCGGCCCTTGCCTGAATGCCGGGAATGGTGTTCAGTGCTGTCTGTAATTACTCCAGAATCACCGGGGCGCACGAACGTGCCCCCGAATCCCGTGCAACGAGGGAGTTTGATCATGAGCGAAGAGACCAAGGTGCGTCCCCACAGCCTGATCGGCCAACAGGTGCCTGATTTCACCGCCCCCACCGTGATGGGCGACAACAGCATCGACGAATCCTTTTCGCTGAAGAACTATCTGGCGGGCAGCTACGGCTGGATTTTTTTCTATCCCCTGGACTTCACCTTTGTCTGCCCCTCGGAAATCCTAGCCCACGACCACCGTCTGGCGGCGTTCACGGAACGCAACACCAAGGTGGTGGGCATCAGCGTGGATTCCCACTTCACCCACCTGGCGTGGAAGAACACCGCCGTGGACCAGGGCGGCCTGGGCCAAGTGAAGTTCCCGCTGGTGGCCGACCTGACCAAGGACATTGCCCGCGACTTCGGCGTGCTGACCGGCGAGTCCGTGGCCCTGCGCGGCTCCTTCCTGGTGGACAAGGGCGGCGTGGTGCGTCACCAGGTGATCAACGACCTGCCCCTGGGCCGCAACGTGGATGAGGCCCTGCGCATGGTGGACGCCCTGCAATTCCACGAAGAAAACGGCGAAGTCTGCCCCGCCGGCTGGACCAAGGGCGCGCCGGGCATGAAGGACACCCCGGAAGGCGTGGCCGCCTACCTGGCCGAACACGCCGAGAAGCTGTAAGACCGCATGGGGCGGCGGATCGGACCAACGCCGACCGCCGCCCTTTGGTTTTTTGATCCGGCGCTTCGTGTCTGGAGCCCCTTTTGGCGCCCCGGGAGGGGGCATGTCCCTCGTAAATAAGCGCCAGCCTCCCATGACAAGCATCAGGAACAGGGGCCGGGCCTCGCCCCCTCCGGGGTTCCTTTCCCTCCGGGTCTTGCGCCGGGAAAGGGGGCTTTCTATGCTGGGTCCCCTGCCTCTCATCACCGTTCCCGTGTGCAAGGAAGACGCTCCATGGCCGAACATCACACCAAGGTTCTGATCATCGGTTCCGGTCCGGCGGGATGCACCGCCGCCATCTATGCTGCGCGCGCCAATCTGGGCCCACTGCTGGTGACCGGCATGGAGCCCGGCGGACAGCTCACCATCACCACCGAGGTGGAAAACTATCCCGGGTTCGCCGACCCCATCCAGGGGCCCTGGCTCATGGAGCAGATGCAGGCCCAGGCCACCAACGTGGGCTGCCAGGTGCTCAACGACACCATCACCGAGGTGGACTTCAGCACGCGGCCCTTCCGCGCCGTGGGCGACAGCGGGGATGTCTATCTGGGCGAGACCGCGGTCATCTCCACCGGGGCCTCCGCCCGCTGGCTGGGGCTGGAGGCGGAAACCACCTTCCGCGGCCAGGGCGTATCCGCCTGCGCCACCTGCGACGGGTTCTTTTATCGCGGCAAGGACGTGGCCATCGTCGGCGGCGGCAACACCGCCGTGGAGGAAGCCATCTTCCTGACCAACTTCGCCAGCAAGGTCACCCTGATCCACCGCCGCGACACACTGCGGGCGGAAAAGGTGCTGCAAGAGCGTCTGTTCGCCAACCCCAAGGTGGAGATTCTGTGGGACAGCGTGGTGGACGACATTCTGGGGGAAACGGCGCCGGCCGCCGGTCCGCTGGGCGCCCTGCCCCTGGGCGGCGGCAGCCCGGCCGGGGTCACCGCCCTGCGGCTGAAGAATGTCAAAAGCGGCGAGGTGAGCGACCTGCCCGTCTCTGGCGTGTTCATCGCCATCGGTCACTCCCCCAACACCGGGCTGTTCAAGGGCGTGCTGGACATGGACGACGAGGGCTATCTGATCACCGCCCCCGATTCCACCGCCACCAACATCCCCGGCGTGTTTGCCGCCGGCGACGTGCAGGACAAGACCTATCGCCAGGCGGTCACCGCCGCCGGCACCGGCTGCATGGCGGCGCTGGAGGCCGACCGCTTCCTGGCCGCCCAGGCCGCCGGCGGCTGATCCCGCCATGGACTGGGACCGGCTGCGCATTTTCCACGCCGTCGCCGAAGCCGGAAGCTTCACCCATGCCGGGGAGGGCCTTGGCCTCAGCCAGTCCGCCGTCAGCCGCCAGATCAGCGGCCTGGAAAACGAACTGGGCGTGTCGTTGTTCCATCGGCACGCCCGGGGTCTGTTGCTGACCGAATCCGGCGAAGTGCTGTTCCGCACCGCCCACGAGGTGTTCGCCAAGCTGGCCATGACCGAGGCCCTGCTGAGCGAAACCCGCGACCGCCCCAGCGGCCCGTTGCGCATCACCACCACCGTGGCGTTTGGCAGCCTGTGGCTCACCCCGCGCATGCGGGAGTTCCTGGAGCTGTACCCGGATATTGCCGTTTCGCTGGTGCTGTCCGACGACGAGTTGGACCTGAGCATGCGCGAGGCGGACGTGGCCATTCGGCTCACCGCCCCCCGCCAGCCCGATCTGGTGCAGCGGCATCTGGTGACCATGCGTTATCAGGTCTTTGCCGCCGCCGATTACCTGCGCCGCCACCCCCGGCCGGAAACGCCAGAAGACCTGGGTGCCCATCCCCTGATCGTGTTTGGAGAGGATGTGCAGACCCCGGTGCCGAATCTGAACTGGATCCTGGACGCCGGCACCCCGCCCGGTCAACGCCGCCGCCCGGCCCTGACGGTCAACAACATCTATGGCATGGTGCGGGCGGTGCAAAGCGGGCTTGGCCTTGCCGCCCTGCCCGACTACATCAGCCGCGACGTGCCCGACCTGGTGCCCGTGCTGCCGGAGTTGCGCGGCCCCACCATCGACGTCTATTTTGTCTATCCCGATGAATTGCGCCAGGCGCGCCGTATTACCGTCTTTCGCGACTTCCTGATGCGCAAGATCCAGGAAAGCCGGCCGTAGCGGAAGAGGGCGACCAAAGACCCCTCTGGTCGCCCACGATCTGCTCTAAATCATATAGATAGAGCCGATTCGCGCGGTCAATGGGACCCGGGAATTGGGTCCCATTGACCGCGATAGACTCTAACGCGACCCACGAAGAGCGCGGCCGTTACGGCTCGGCGGGGGACGTACCGTCCGTCGAGGCGCCGTCACCGGCCCTGCTCCACACCTTGGGGCCGGCGCCGGGCCTTGCAAGGGGAGGGTCAGGAGGGCGTGGTCTTGGTGACGGGGGGGGTGCCGGAGGGCGGTTTGGGCCCGGTCTTGCCCGGCGGCAGGGATCGGCGGGCGCGACGGGCCAGATCGCGGTCCCGTTCCGCCTCCCGCTCCGACAGGCGGCTTTCCACGTAGCGGCCCTGGAACAGCCGCAGCCCCAGTTGCTGGCCGGCCCGCACCTGCTCGCGGGTGTCGCACCGGGTAAGCACGATGAACCCCAGGCCCAGCCGGCGCAGGCGTTGCCGTCCCGGCCCGCTATCGGGCTCCCGGGCCCATTCCGCCAGCACCGGATGGTTGATGAGCTTCACCATGTCCGCGCCCAGCCGCACCCGGTCCACCAGGTCCAGGGTGTCGGAGGTCACCCCGTCCACGCAGATGCGATACCCCCGTTCGTGGGCGAAATCGCGGGCGAACAGATAGGTGGACAGGTCGGAGAAAATGTCGATGGGTTGCAGTTCCAACACGATGCTGCCCCGGCGGCCAGCGGGAATGCTGGCATCGAAGTTCAGGAATTCCTGGCTGAGCAGGGTGTTGACATTGAGATTGACGCTCACTTCGCCGGAAATGGTGAGCTGATCGGGTTTGTTGAGCATGGACAGCACCCGCCGGTCCAGGGTCTCCGTCAGATGCTGGAACAGCCAGCGGCTGGCGGTGACGTCCACGTTGGGCAGCAGGGTATCGCGCAGGTCACCGATGGAGATGAACACCTCGGAAAACACGGGCTGGGGCGGGGCCTCGCCCACCATGGCGCTCACCCATTGGCGGCGCATGAGGTTGGTGAGGTCGGCAGACGCCAGGGCCCGTTCCATGCGGCCCAGCAGCGCCGGGGTCAGGGGAGTACCGGGCCGCTTTTCCGCTTCCGCGGGCGCGGCCATGCTCAAGCCCCGGCTGGGGGTCTTCCCGGCCGCCACCACCCGCGCCATTTCCTTGCGCAGGGCCGGCAAATCGCCCCCCAGATCATAGCGGATGGTGAAGCGGCTGCCGCTGCCGGTGGGATCGTCGGAGACCAGGGGATCATCGGCGAACATGAAGGTCAGCCGGGTGAGCGCCGTCTGCACCGTGTCTTCCTCGGCACTGGGGAACACGTGCAGCAGGTCGTTGCCCGGCAGCACGAACAGCAGCCCCTTGCCCCCCTCCACCATGCCTTCGTAGCTGTTGGCGGCAATACTGAGCTGCACCGGGGTATGCCGAGTGCTGTTTTGAAGGGCCGAGAACTGGATGTGCAGCGCGTGCCAATCGGGCGCGCTGTCGCCGAAGCTTTTGAGGTTGTCTTCGATCGCGCTGTCCGGCAGGGGCATGGCGGGGTTCCGTTGCGAAAGGGAAGTCAGGGCACCATCACATCGGGCCAGGAGTCCAGCAGGGCCGGATGGCGGCAGCCCTGGCGACGGTCGCCGGTGATGCGGGCACGACGGTCTACGGCGCCCTTCAGGCCACAGGTGCAGCCGTTGCCGCACCGGGCCACGACCATGGCGCCGAACAGGGCGTCCACGAAATGGCCCTGGAAGCGCTCCAACCCCAGGTTCCGGCCCCAGCGCACGGCGGCATCGGTGTCGCAGCGGGCCAGGATCACCCGATGGGGCCCGAGGGCCTCCACCGCTTGGGCCATGGGGCCCTCGGGCTGGGACTGGACGGCCAGTTCGGGGGTCCACATCATCTTCAGCAGGTCGGGGTCCAGGGCCGCCAGATCCACGAACTGCACCGTCATGGCGGTGAGGCCATCCAGCACCACCTGATGGCCGGCGGCCCGCAGGCGGTCGCGTACCCGGAAAAACCGCCCCAGGTCGGCGAAAATATCCATCACCTGGAATTCCAGCACCAGATTCACGTGCCGGTCGTTAAGGGTGCGCCCCAGCGTATCCAGGGCACCCGAGTCCACCGTTTGCAGGTTGACGTTCAGGCTGACGGCCGGCGGCCAGGATTCCAAGCCCAGGCCCTGGATGGCCGCCAGCATCTTGCGGTCCAGCACCACGCTCAGTTCCTGGAACAACCAGCGGTCGGCGGTGAGGCTGACACCAGGGCTGATGCGGGGTTGCAGGGCGGAGACCAGACAGAAGAATTCCTGGAACAGCACCACGCCCCGCCGGCCTTCGTCCACGATCTGGATCACCGGCTGGCGGCGGATGGCCTCCCGCACCGAGGTGTTTTCCAGGGTGAGTATGGCGGTGCCCAGGGTTTCCGGGGTGACGGGGGTCACGACCACGCCCCCGGCCCGGTTCTTGTGGGCGTTTTCGGCCAAGGTGCGGGCTTCGCCCAGAAAGGTGCCCAGGCTCTTTTCCAGGTCGAAACCGCTGGAGAAGGGGTCGCGGCCGTCGCCCGGGTCGCTGCTCACCAGGGGGTCGTTGGCGAACAGGGCCCGCAGGCGGTACACCAGGGTGTCCAGCTCGACGGGGTTGCTGTTCTGGACCAGGAACACAATGTCGTTGCTGCCGAGCACGAACAGATGGTTGTTGTAGGGGGCCAGCACCCCCTCGATCATGCGGGCGGCGATGC
>CAZHRQ010000122.1:0-8090 GCA_964535075.1 uncultured Rhodobacterales bacterium
TCACGAATCCCCTCGCAAGGGAATCCCAATTCGTTAAAATGTCGCTACAGCCTAGTGCGGATCGCACCCAATCGGGTTCATTTCGTGAACCGGATTGGGTGCGTGACTCCGCTCTAAAACAAATAGATAGAACCGATCCTGATCGGCTCCCATTGACGTCACTCCCGCCAGAGCATGCACCAGACGGGCGCGTGGTCGGAGGCTTTTTCCCCACCACGTACGGCGCGGTCAATGCCGGCGGCGGTGAGACAGTCGGCGGCCGGCGGGGTGAGCAGCACGTGGTCGATACGGAGACCCGCGTCCCGATTCCAGGCCCCGCCACGATAATCCCACCACGTATAATTTCCCCCTTCCGGATGCAGGACCCGAAAGGCATCGGTGAGCCCCAGGTTCAACACCCGGCGCAGGGCGGCCCGTTCTTCCAGGGAATACAGGATCTTACCAGCCCAGCGGGTTTCGTCGTGCACATCCAGGGGACCGGGCGCCACGTTGTAGTCCCCTCCCAAAACGAAGGCGTCCTCTGCCGACAGTCGGGCCGCCACATGCCGGCGTAACCGTTCCAGGAAGGCAAGCTTGTAATGGTATTTGTCGCTGTCTACCGCCTGTCCCATGGGCACGTAGACCGAGGCCACGCGCAACCCGGTTTCCAGCACCGCCTCCACATAACGCGCTTCCGTATCGTCGGGATCGCCGGGCAGCGCGGTGAGCACCTCGCCCAGGGGCTGGCGGGAAAGAATGGCCACGCCGTTGTAGGTTTTTTGCCCGGCCAGGGCCACGTTGTAGCCCCGGTCGGCAAAGGGCGCCTCGGGAAAGGCCTCGGCCACGCATTTGATTTCCTGCAGCAGCGCGACGTCAGGCTGGGTCTCGTCCAGCCACGCGGTCACCGCCGGCAGCCGGGCCTTGATGGAGTTCACATTAAAGGTGGCCACACGCATGGCGTCGGAAGTCTCCGTCACGGGGGAGAGGCCTTGTCCGACGTGGACTCGGTATCCCGTCCCAAACCGAAATCATGCAGGATTACGTAGAACGCCGGTACCACGAACAACACCAGCACCGTGGTGGCCAGCAAACCGCCGGCCAGGCTGATCACCAGTGGTTGCAACACCTGGGCCTGAAGGCTCTGTTCCAGCAGCAGCGGCAACAATCCGGTGATGGTGGTGAGGGACGTGAGGGTGATGGCGCGGAACCGATCCTGGCTGGCCTGGGCGGCGGCGGCGGCCACGTCCAGACCCTCGCCGGCATTCCGACGCAAGAAAATCACGAGCAGGATGGAATCGTTCACCACCACCCCGGCCAGGGAGGCAAACCCCATGATGGAGGGCATGGACAGCTCGAAGCCCATGAGCAGATGGCCCACCAGCACACCGATCAGGGCGAAGGGAATGATCACCATCACCACCACCGGCAGGATATAGCTGCGGAACTGAAAGCTGAGCAACAGATAGACCCCGATCAGACCCATCAGGAACCCGCGCTGGATGGAGGCACGGGTGGTGTCGGCTTCGGCGCTCTGGCCTTCCAGGGCCACGGTCACCCCGGGGTGACGGGCTTCCAGCTCGGGAATGAAACGGGCCATGGTGTCGGCGACCACGGCATCGGCATTGGCCACCCGGGTATCCACGTCGCCGGTGATGGTCACCGTTCTCTGGCCATCATAACGCAGGATGCGGGCCGGGCCCCGGGCTTCGGACAGGTGCGCCACGACCCCCAGCGGGACCAGGGCCCCCGAAGGCAGGGTGAGGCGGAAGTCTTCCAGGGCGCCCAGGGAATCCCGGGCTTCGGGGGCCAGACGCACGTCCACCTCGTAGGATTCGGGGCCGATCTGCACCTCGTCGGCCACCTGTCCGAAGAGGGCGCCCCGTACTTGCTCGGCCACCATGGTTCCCGTCACCCCCAGGGCCACCGCGCCGGGCCGCAGGGTGATCTGCATCTCCGGTTTGCCGGGGCGCTGGGTATCGGTAAGGTCGTAAACCCCTTCATATCCGGCCAGCCATTCCTTCAGGGATTCCGCCGCGGCATCCAGGGTTTCCAGGTCATCGCCCTTGAGCCGGATCTCAATGGGCAGGCCGCCGGGCCCGATGCTGAACTCGCGGAAGATGAGGCTACTGACATCGGGAATGGGTCCGGCTTCCTGCCGCCACAGGTCCAGGAAACGGGTAAGGGTGGTGGTCCGTTCCTCCGCCGATAGCAAATCCACGGTGAGGGTGACGGCATGGGCGCCTGTCTCACCCGTGTTGCCATCCCGGCCATACTCCACCGTTACATGGCGCACCAGCGAGGTTTCACCGGGTTGTTCGGGGGTAAGGCGGCTGTTGATGCGGGACAGGGCCTCCGTCAACCGCCCCACCACCTGTTCGGTACGGGCCGGGGGCGTCCCTTGGGGCAGCAGCAGATAAACCGAGGCCACATCCCCATCCACCGAGGGAAAGGCCTCGGTTTTCACCAGCCCGCTGGCCGGCAGGGACAGGGCGGTCAGAAAGGCCATGCCGGCCAGACCCACGGTCAGATAGCGCCAACGCACCGCCCCGGCGGCCACCCGTCCCACCACGTGCGTGCGCAGCCAGTCGAAACGGGCATCGAAGGCCCGCCGCACGGCGCCCGGCCGGTCCGCCTGTCCGGCGTGGCCCAGGTGGTGGGGCAGAATCAGAAAGGCTTCCACCAGACTCACCGCCAGAGTGGTGATCAGGACCACCGGCAACACCCGCAACACCTTGCCGATGTCGCCCTCGATGAAGGCCAGGGGCAGGAACACGCACAGGGTGGTGGCAAAGGAGGAGAGCACCCCGGCTGCCACTTCGCGGGTTCCGGCCACGGCCGCCGTCAGAGCATCATCGCCCTTGCGCAGGTGTACGGCGATGTTTTCCGCCAGCACGATGGCATCGTCCATCATCAGGCCGATGGCGATCAGCAGTCCCACCATGGAGATCATATTGAGGGAGTAGCCCATCACCTGCATGACGAACAGGGTGCCCAGAAAGGCCACCGGCAGTCCCGCCGCCACCCAGAAGGCATAGCGCAGGCCGAAGAACAGCCACAGCACCAGGAACACCAGCACCACGCCCTGGATCCCGTTGCGGGTAAGCATGGACAGACGATCGGCCACCAGCGAGGAAATGTCCTGGGTGATCACCAGCCGTACGCCTTCCGGCGCCTGGGCGAGCTCGCGGTCGACCAATGTCCGGACCGCCCCCATCACCCGCAGGGTATCCTGTTGCTTGGTCTTGGAAATCCGTAACAGAGCGGCCCGTTTGTCGTCGAAGGTGATGGCGGTTTCCGGTGTCTCGAACCGGTCGTCCACGCGGGCGATCATGGCCAGCGGCACCTCGGCCCCGCTTTCTGCCCCCACCACCACCAGATCGTCAAAGTCGCGCGGCGCCCGCCGGCCCTCGGCGAAGCGCACCAGAAAATCGCCGTCGCCGGTTTCCAGAGTACCCGCTGGGCGGTCCAGACTCTGAGCGGTGATGGCGTTGGCCACGTCACCGACGGTAAGGCCGTAGCGGTGCAGGGCCATGCGATCCACATGCACACGAAACTGACGTTGGGAAAAACCCTCGATGCTGATCTGGGAAACCAGCGGGTCCTTGAGCCACCGTTCCTTCAGGTCCTCGGCATAGGCCTTGAGATCGGTGAGGGCCATGGGGCCGGTGAGGGCCACGGCGGTGACAAAATCGGTGCGGTTGCGTTCGGTCACCACCGGCGTTTCCACCTCGTCGGGGAAACTGTCAATGGCCTCCACCTCGGTGCGGACATCATTGAGGAAACGGTCGGGATCCGCGCCCCCGGCCATGGTGGCCACCACCTGTCCCAATCCCTCGCTGGCCGTGCATTCGGTTTCGGCCACATCGGCCAATCCCTCCAGGCCGTCCTCCACGCGTTGGCACACGGCTTCTTCCACGTCCAGCGCCGTGGCCCCGGGGTAGGGCAGGGAGATCACCACCTCGGCCGGCGTAAAATCGGGAAACGTCTCGCGGCGGAGCTGGCTCAGGGACAGCAGTCCCACGACGGCCACCGCCAGCATCAGCAGATTGGCCGCTGTGGGATGAAGAGCAAAATAGCGAATCATGGGGCCTTGCCCGTGGCGGTCGCCACCAAGGTCCGCAACCGCTCCCGGTCCTCGGTGGGGTCGAGACGCATGCCGTCAATGGCCGGGGCCAGATCGGACAGCACCACCCGATCACCGGGCGAAAGCCCCGCGTCCACGGTCAGGAAGCCATCCTGGCGCAGGCCCACGGTGACGGCCCGCCGTTCCAGGCGGTTCTCGTCATTGGCCACCAGCACCGTGCCGTCGGCGCGCAGGGCGGTGCGGGGAATAACCAGCGTGGGCGGCATGGCGTGACCGCGCAGCTCCACCTCCACGAACATGTTCTTGGTCAGCGGCGGGCGTCGGCCCGGCACAGCCTGGGCATAGGGATCGTCCACAACCACGATCACGCCTACGGTGCGCGTCTTGGGATCCACCGCATTGGCAATTCGCGCCACCGTTCCCGGCCAGATAACGGTGAAATCACCCGAGGAAAGACGGACCTCCGCCGTGAGACCGGTGGCCTCCAAAAAGGCCGACAGGCCGTTGCCGCCTTCCCCCAGGGCAGGCCGCATGTCCTGGGCGGGCAGCAATAATGCCCGCATGGCATGCAGGGGCACCTGGGTGTTGATCTCCGCCTGCGTCAGACCGTCTCCCACCACCAGGGTCTGGCCCACGCTCACATAACGGTTCATCTCCACGGATTTTTCCGCCACCCGCAAGGAGAAGGGGGCCCGCAAGGTGGTTCGGATCAGGTTCTCCCGGTCCTGGGCCAGGACCGCCTCCTTGGCGGCGATTTCCGCTTCCAGGCGTTCCCGTTCCGCCGGCAGCAGCGCCAGGACATTGCGCTGGTTCTGGATAGCACGGCGTTGCCCCATGACACTACGCTCCGCCGCCTCCACCGCTGCGGTGGCGGCCGTGCCGCTGCGGGCCAGGCTTTGCTGCCGCCGCAACTCCTTCTGCGCCAGTTCCAGGTCCTCCCGCTCCAGGGCCAGCAGCGACCGGGTGTTCCGTTCCCGTTGCTCCAGTTCCGCCAGACGGGCGCGCAGGGCCAGCAGGTCCGCCTCCGTGCGGGCCAGGGCCAGTTCGTAATCGGTGGGGTCGATGCGGAAAAGCTCCGCGCCCTTGGCCACAAAGGCGCCGTTTTCCAGATCAGGATTGACGGTGATGACCCGCCCCTTGACCTCGGCCACCGCTTCCCAGGTGCGGCCCGGGGTGACGGTGCCGTATCCCGTGGCCCGGGGCACCACCGGTACCTCGGGCACGGGCAGCACCCGTACGGCCCGCACCCGTTCCTCGGCGGGACTCCGAGTGGGAGGCGCCTCGCCGGCCGCGGCGGCCATCAGGATCACCACGCCTGCCCCCAGGGGGGGCAGGATCAACAGGCGGCGCACCATGCGGCCCCACCGTCCGGCCATGCTTTTCGGCTCCCTTGCTGCGGCTCCCGTGTTTTCCTCCGACGCCTCCCTGCCATGACGGGAGCCGCCCGGACAAGGGGGATCGTCAATCGGCGGGCGGAACTTTACCCCCGCTGGTCCACCGGAACGTATTCCCGCCGCTGGGCGCCCAGGTAGCGCTGGCGAGGCCGGCCGATGCGCATTTCCGGGTCCTGGATCATTTCCTTCCACTGGCTGATCCAGCCCACGGTGCGCGCCACCGCGAAAATGACGGTAAACATGCTGGTGGGAATGCCCATGGCCTTGAAGATGATCCCCGAATAGAAGTCCACGTTGGGGTAGAGCTTGCGTTCGACGAAGTAGTCGTCCTCCAGCGCGATGCGCTCCAGCTCCATGGCCAGTTCCAGCAGGGGATCGTTGACCCCCAGGTCTTTCAGCACCGCGTGGGCGTGGTGGGAGAGCACTTTGGCCCGGGGGTCATAATTCTTGTACACCCGGTGGCCAAAGCCCATGAGGCGGAAGGGATCGTCCTTGTCCTTGGCCCGCTCCAGGAAGCGAGGGATGTTGTCCTTGTGCTCGATTTCCTGAAGCATGCGCAGCACTGCTTCGTTGGCCCCTCCATGGGCCGGTCCCCACAGGGAGGCGATCCCGGAGGCGATGCAGGCGAAGGGATCGGCGCCCGAGGAGCCGGCCAGCCGGACGGTGCTGGTGGAGGCATTCTGTTCGTGGTCCGCGTGCAGGATCAGGATCTTGTCCAGGGCGCCGGAGACCACCGGGTTGCCTTCCCAGCGTTCGCAGGGGGTTTCGAACATCATGCGGTAGAAGTTGCCCGCATAGGTCTCGTGGTTCTGCGGGTATTGGAAGGGCTGGCCCTGGGAATACTTGTAGGCCCAGGCGGCGATGGTGGGCATCTTGGCGATCAGCCGATGGGCGCTGATCCGCCGCTGCGCATGATCATAGATATTGGTGCTGTCGTGGTAGAAGGCCGACAGGGCGCCCACCACCCCCACCATGATGGCCATGGGGTGCGCGTCACGACGAAAGCCCCGGTAAACGGTGGCGATCTGCTCGTGCAGCATGGTGTGGTGGGAAATCTTGTCGTGGAAGTCGGCCAGTTCCGCCGCCGAGGGCAGCTCGCCGTTCAGCAGCAGGTAGGAAACTTCCTCGAAATCGCTGTGCTCGGCCAATTCCTCGATGGGGTAGCCGCGATAGAGTAGTTCGCCCTTGTTGCCGTCCACAAAGGTGATGGTGCTGGAGCAACTGCCCGTTGAGGCGTAACCGGGATCATAGCTGAACATACCGGTCTCGGCATACAGGCGCCGCAGGTCCACCAGATCCGGCCCCAGGGTGGACGGGAGCACAGGAAACTCCCAGGACTGGCCGGTGGCGTTGTCGGTGAGAGTGACGGTTCGGGTCTCGGACGATTGGGACATGGCGCACAGCCCTCCTGTTGTCGCGATGCCGGAGCCCTTCCCCGGCAGGGATCGTGGGGACCAACCGGTCCCGGTCAGGATGGGGAGGACGTCAGGGCATCCTCCAGTCGGGCCAGGGTTTCTTCCCGACCCAGGGCCGCCAGCACCTGAAACAGGCCCCCCGCGGCCGAGGTGGACCCGCACAGGGCCGCCCGCAGGGGCTGCCCCACCTTGCCGAACTTCACGCCCGCGTCCTCCAGATAATCACGGACGGCGGCTTCCACCGATTCCGCGTTCCAGGTGGGCAGGCCGGCCAGACGCTGGCGCACCGCCGCCACCTGGGTCTGCCCGTCCCCGGACAGGGCTTTGCGGGCCTTGTCGTCCGGCGTCAACGGCCGGGGCCGCACCAGGAACAGGGCGGCCTCTGCCAGGTCATTCACGGTGCGGGCCCGCTGCTTTAACTCGGGCAACAGGGCCAAAACCCGGGCCAGAGCCGCCTCCGTCACCGGCGTGCCGGTGGCGGCCGTCAGCGCCGGTTGCAGCAGGGTCAGCAGACGGGTGTCGTCGGCTTCGCGCAGATAATGGGCATTGAGGCTGGTCAGCCGCTCCAGGTCAAAGCGGGCCGGGGCCTTGCCCACCCCGTCCAGGTCGAACCACGCCACCGCCTGTTCCGGGCTGATGATTTCGTCGTCGCCGTGGCCCCACCCTAGGCGCAGCAGGTAGTTGCGCATGGCCTCGGGCAGGAAGCCCATGTCCGCATAGGCGCCCACCGCCAGGGCCCCGTGGCGCTTGGAGAGCTTGGCGCCATCGCTACCGTGAATCAGAGGAATGTGGGCAAAAACCGGCGCGGTCCACCCCAGGGCGTGATAGATTTGGGTCTGGCGGAAGGCATTGGTCAGGTGATCGTCGCCCCGGATCACATGGGTGATTCCCATGTCGTGGTCGTCCACCACCACCGACAGCATGTAGGTGGGGGTGCCGTCGGAGCGCAACAACACCATGTCGTCCAGTTGGCTGTTGGCCACGGTCACGGACCCCTGCACCTGGTCCTGGATGACCGTCTCGCCGGTTTGGGGCGCCTTGAACCGCAGCACCGGGCTGCCATCGGCCGGCGCCTCGGCCGGGTCGCGGTCCCGCCAGCGGCCGTCATAACGGAAGTGGTGGCCGGCCGCCCGGGCTTCCTCCCGCATGGCCGCCAGTTCCTCGGCCGAGCAATAGCACCAATACGCCTGACCGCTCTCCAGCAAACCGTGCGCCACC
>CAZHRQ010000123.1:0-8078 GCA_964535075.1 uncultured Rhodobacterales bacterium
TCACGAATCCCCTCGCAAGGGAACCCTAATTCGTTAAAATGTCGCTACAGCCTAGTGGAAATCCCGCGATGCCGTCCGCAGCGGGGCGCCATCGCTGTCCAGGGCGGCCAGCAGATCGGCACGATCGGTCACCGTTTGCGCGATCACGTGAGTCACACCCTCCTGCCGTTGCAACCGGCCGGTCACCAGCATCAGGCGGGCCGTTACCACCGCCAGACGATGGGTCTCGAACACCGCCGGCCACAGCACCAGATTGGCGATGGCTGTTTCGTCTTCCAGGGTCACGAACACCACCCCCGAGGCACTGCCCGGTCGTTGGCGGCTGATCACCAGCCCCGCCACCGTTACCCGGCTGCCGTTGCGGCGGTGGGCGAGGGCGGTGGCCGGGACCGTTTCCGGCGGTAGGGCCGGCCGCACCAGGGCCAGCGGGTGGGCGCGTAGACTCAGGCCCAGCCACGCATAGTCCGCCACCACCGATTCCCCCACCGCCAGATCCGGTAACATCACCGGCGAGTCCGGCCCCTCGGGGTCGCTCTTCATGGCGGCGAACAGCGGCAGCGGCGCCGCGTCCCGCAGGCCGCGCACCTGCCACAGGGCTTGGCGCCGGTCCAGACCCAGGCCGGCGAAGGCATCGGCCGCCGCCAGCCGCCGCAGGGTCGCCGTGGTGAGTCCCGCCCGCTGCTGCACCGCCCGAGGGGTGTCATAGGGGGGGTGCCGGGCCGCCACCAGGGCCTCGGCATCGCGCTGCTTCAGGCCCGTCACCAGTCGCAACCCCAGACGCAGGGCGCGGCCCCCGTCCTCCAGCGTATGGTGCCAGTGGCTGTGGTTCACGTCCACGGGCCGCACCGTGCCGCCGTGTTCCCGCAGGTCACGCACGATCTGGGCCGGCGCGTAGAACCCCATGGGCTGGCTGTTGAGCAAGGCGCAGGCATAGGCCACGGGATAGTGACAACGCAGCCACGCCGACACATAGGCCAGCAGGGCGAAGGAGGCGGCATGGCTTTCGGGAAAGCCGTACTCGCCGAAGCCCTCGATCTGCTGGAAACAGCGTTCGGCGAAATCGGGGGGATAGCCATTGGCGGCCATGCCGGCCAGGAATTTGTCGCGGAACTGGTGCAGGGCGCCGGTGCGGCGGAAGGCGGCCATGGCCTTGCGCAACTGGTCGGCCTCGCCGGCGGTGAAGCCCGCCGCCACCATGGCCACTCGCATGGCCTGTTCCTGGAACAGGGGCACGCCCAGGGTCTTGGCCAGCACCGCCTCCAGCGCCGGGGACGGGTAGGTCACCGGCTCTTCGCCGTTGCGCCGCCGCAGGTAGGGGTGAACCATGTCGCCCTGGATGGGCCCGGGGCGCACCAGCGCCACCTCGATCACCAGATCGTAGAAGGTGCGGGGACGCAAGCGGGGCAGCATGGCCATCTGCGCCCGGCTTTCCACCTGGAATACCCCCAGCGAGTCCCCCCGGGACAACATGGCGTAGGTGGCGGGATCCTCCGCCGGCACCGTGGCCAGGGAGAGGACGCGGCCGTGGTGGGCGGCCACGAGATCGAAACAGCGGCGCAGGGCGCTCAGCATGCCCAGGGCCAGCACATCCACCTTGAGGATGCCGAGCGCATCCAGGTCGTCCTTGTCCCAGGCCACGATGGAGCGTTCCGCCATGGCGGCGGGCAGAACCGGCGCCACCGTGTCCAGGGGCCCCCGGGTGATCACGAACCCGCCCACGTGCTGGGAGAGATGGCGGGGCAAGCCCCGCAGGCCCTCGGCCAGGGTCAGGGTCAGGCGCAGGGCCGGGTGGTCGGGATCCAGCCCCGCCTCCCGCACCCGGTCGTCGTCCAGGGGGCCGTGGCCGTGGCGCCAGGCACAGCGGCTCAGGCGGGCCAGGGTGGCCTCGTCCAGTCCCGCCACCCGCCCGGCATCGCGCAAGGCGCCCCGGGTGCGGTAGGTGATCACCGTGGCCGCCAGGGCCGCCCGATGTCGGCCATAGGTGGTGTACAGGTGCTGGATCACCTCCTCGCGGCGGTCGTTTTCGAAATCCACGTCGATGTCGGGGGGCTCGCCCCGTTCCTCGCTGATGAAGCGCTCGAACAGCAGGTCGGCCCGGGCCGGGTCCACGGCGGTGATGCCCAGGCTGTAGCACACCGCCGAGTTGGCCGCCGATCCCCGGCCCTGGCACAGGATTCCCCGGTCGCGAGCAAAGCGCACCATATCGTCCACGGTGAGAAAATAGGGCGCATAGCCCAGACGGGCGATCAGGGCCAGTTCGTGATCCAGTTGCGCCCGCACCCGGGCCGGCACGCCCTCGGGATAGCGGCGGGCGGCACCGGTTTCGGTGCGGGCGGCCAGTTCGGCGTCGGCGCTGCGGTGGGCGGGCACGCTGTCCACCGGGTATTCGTAGCGCAGTTCCTCCAGGGAAAAGCGGCAGCGGGCGGCGATCTGTTCGGTACGGGTCACCGCCTCCGGATACCGGGCGAACAGCCGAGCCATTTCCTCCGGTCCCTTCAGGTGGCGTTCGGCATTGGCGGCCAGCCGCCGGCCCGCCGTGGCCAGGGTGCAGTGATGGCGCAGGCAGGTGAGGGCATCCTGCACCGGCCGCCGCGCCGGGGTGTCGTAGAGCACATCGTTGGTGGCCACCAGCGGCGTATCCAGGGCGCCGGCCAGGGTGGCCAGGGCCGCTAGCCGCCGTCGGTCCGTGCCGTCGAAGCGCCAGATGGCCGCCAGGAAGGTCTCCCGGTGCGCCGTTCGCACCCGGCGCACGAAATCCGCCTGCTCGGGGGCGGCCACCAGAATCAGGATCTGTCCCGCCGCGTGGGCCAGCAGCGCTGCCCCGTCCACGGGCCGGCCGTGGGAGAGGAGCTGGCACAGCAGGCCATAGGCGGCACGGTCCGTGGGCAGACACAGCACCGGCGGTCCGTCGGCAGGGTCCAGTCGCGCCCCCACCACCAGCCGCACGCCGGCCCGTCGGGCCGCGCCGTGGGCCCGCACCACCCCCGAAAGGGAATGACGGTCGGTGAGGGCCAGGGTCTTCAGCCCCCGCGCCGCCGCCGTTAACACCAGATCCTCCGGCGTGGAGGCCCCTTCCTGGAAACTGAAGGCGCTGCGCACCGCAAGCTCGGCGTACATGAGCAGGTTCCTGAAGACCGGTGACGACTCTATTTGTTCCTAATTTGTTCCAATCGCGCCCACGAGTCAAGGCCTGGAGCCGATCGCGGTCGATGGGGCACCGCCCGGGCAAGCGCATTGTGATGCCGGCGCGACTATTTGGTTGCTTGCCATCCGTTCAAGGGCGCACACTGCTGGGGATCATCTGGGGAGGACGCCATGAGAGCGCACCTGTGGAAATCCCGGGGTCTGGCACGTGTTCTTGGGGCGCTCGGATTCCTGCTCCTGGCGGCGCCGGCCGAGGCGCTGGAGGTGCAACGCCTGCAGGTGGAGGCCGACCGCGCCGATCCCCGCATCTGTTTGCGCTTCGACCAGCCCCTGTTGCAGAGCGACTCCCGCCCCCTGGCCGATTATGTCAGGGTGGCACCGGCGGTGGATCTCTCCCTGTCGGTGGTTGATCGGCGGCTGTGCCTGGGCGGCCTTCACCATGGCACCCGCTACACGGTGACCCTGCGCGCCGGGCTGCCGGCGGCCGAGGGACCGGGGCTGGAGAACACCCGCTCTCAGGCGGTGGTGGTGCCCGACCGGGACCCCGCCGTGCGCATGCCCGGCAACACCTATGTGCTGCCCCGGGTGGGCAGTCGCGGGGTGCCCGTGACCACCATCAACGTGCCCGCCCTGACCGTGGAGCTCCTGCGCCTGCCCCAGCGCAACCTGGGGGGCACCCTGGCCAACGACGGCCTGATTGATCCCCTGCGGTCCTGGGATGTGCGTGAGGTGGCCGAGGATACCGGCACCGTGGTGTGGCAGGGCACCATGAGCGTGGACGACAAACGCAATCAGGCCGTCACCACCGCCTTCCCCCTGGCCGAGGTACAGGACACGCCCGAACCGGGGCTCTATCTCCTTACCGCGCGCCCTGCCGACAAGGAACGGGCCGCCCGCACCGAGATGGCGGCCCGCTGGGTGGTGGTGTCCGACCTGGGCTTGACCGCCGTGTCGGGGGCCGGGGGTCTGGGGGTGCTGGCCCGCAGCCTCGCCACCGGCGCGCCCCAGGCGGGCCTGGAGGTGGCCCTGCTGGCCCGCAACAATGGCGTGCTGGCGCGGGCCACCACCGATGCCGACGGCCTCGCCCGCTTCGATCCCGGCCTGCTGGCGGGCACCGGCGGGCGCACCGCCCAGGCGGTGGCCGCCACCCGCACCGATGCGCAGGGGGCCGTGCAGGACTACGGGGTGTTGTCCCTGGTGGCGCCGGCCCTGGATTTCGCCGACCGGGGCGTGGGCGGCCGGGTGCCGCCGGGGCCGGTGGATGCCTTCGTTTATACGGACCGGGGCGTGTATCGTCCCGGAGAGACGGCCCATGTGACCGCCCTGGTGCGCGACGACCGGGGCAATGCCCTGGCGGATCAGCGGCTGGTGTGGCGTCTGTTCCGGCCCGATGGCGTGGAAGCCCGGCGGGAGACCCATACCACCGGCCCCGCTGGCGGTCTGAGCGTGCCCGTTTCCTTTGCCGGCAGTGCCCGCACCGGGGTGTGGACCTTGCAAGTGCATGTGGATCCCGAACAGCCGCCGGTGGGCGAGGTGACCGTCTCGGTGGAGGACTTCGTGCCGCCCACCGTCAGTGTGGCCATGACCGCCGATCCCGAGCGTCTGACCCCCGGGCAAAAGGCCACCATCGCGGTGACGGCGGAATTCCTTTCCGGCGGGGCGGCCTCCGGTCTGCCCGTGGAAGCCGTGGTGACCCTGCGCCCGGCGGCCGATCCTTTCCCCAAGTGGCAGGGCTATCGCTTCGGCACCGTGGATCAGGCGGTGACGCCCAAGGTGCGCCGGTTCGAGGCCGGGCGCACCGGAGCCGATGGCACCCTGCGCTTTGCCCTGCCGTATCCCCAGGATCGCCCCGAGACCACCCGCCCCCTGGCGGCGGAAGTGGCGGTGACGGTGCTGGAGGACAGCGGCCGTCCCGTGCACCAGAGCACCACCGTGCCGCTGGTGTCCGAAGGGCCGGTCCTGGGGCTGAAACCCCGGTTCAAGGGGGGGCGGGTCCCCCGGGGGGGCGCGGCGGCCTTTGACGTTATCGCGTTGGATCCCGCCACGGGCGCGGCCGTGGCCCGGTCCGGGACCCGCTGGGCCCTGATCCGGGAGGTCTATGATTACTTCTGGTACCAGGAGGGGGGCCGCTGGCGGTATCGCACCACCCGGGAGGACCGGGTGGTGGACCAGGGCACCCTGGACCTGACCGCCGAAGGGCACCAGATCTCCGTCGCCCCCGACTGGGGCCGCTATCGGCTGGCGGTGATCGGCCCCGACGATAAAACCCGCACCAGTGTGGGCTTTGCCGTGGGCTGGGCCAGCGCCGGCGGCTCCATGGCCACGCCCGAGAAACTGGGCCTGAGCCTGGACCGGGCCACCTACGCGGTGGGAGAGACCGCCACCTTGCAGGTGGACAGTCCCTTTGCCGGACCGGCGCGGCTGATGGTGCTCACCGACCGGGTGGCGGCCTTGCGTACCGTTACCGTCCCCGAGGGCAAGAGTACCCTCACCCTGCCGGTGGCCGACTGGGGCGTGGGCGCCTATGTGAGCCTCACCGCTTTCCGTCCCGCGCCGGCCGCCGCCGATCACGGGCCCGACCGCGCCATCGGGCTGGCCTGGCTGCCCCTGGATCGTCCCGATCGCCGCCTGTCCGTATCGTTGACGGTGCCCGAGGTGGCCCGGCCCGGGACCACCCTCACGGTGCCGGTATCGGTGGACGGTCTGTCGGCCGCCCACGGACCCGCCCGCCTGACCTTGGCGGCCGTGGACGAGGGGGTGCTCTCCCTGACCGATTTCGCCACCCCCGACCCCTCCCATTGGTTCAATGGCAAACGGCGGTTGGCGGTGGACTGGCGCGACCTTTATGGTCGGCTCATCGATGGCCGGCAGGGCACGCCGGGCACGATCCGCAGCGGGGGCGGCAGCAAGGAATTGCGCCGGCAACTGGGCGGTCTGCCCGAACGCGCCACCCGGGTGGTGGCCCTGTTCTCGGGAGTGGTGGACGTGAATGCCGAGGGACAGGCCACCGTGCCGCTGAGTCTGCCGCCCTGGGACGGCAAGTTGCGGCTCATGGCGGTGGCCTGGAACCGGCAGGCCACGGGCAGTGGCGACGCCTTCGTGACCGTGCGGGATCCGGTGGTGGCCAAGCTGGCGCCGCCCCGGTTCCTGGCCCCCGATGACGTGGCCTACGCCCCCCTTTCCCTGCGCAATCCCGAACTGCCCGACGGGCCCTTCACCGTGTCGGTGACGGCCACCGGGGCCGTGAAGGCGCGCCTGCGCGAGGCCCTGGCCGATGGTCAGGTCACCGTGGCCCATGGCCAGCGGCAGGTGCTGCCGGTGCGGTTGGATGCCGAGACCCTGGGGGTGGGCACCATCACCGTGCGGGTGGAACGCGCGGGCGCCGGGCCCGCGGGCGGCCCCCTGGTGGTGCGCCGTTCCTGGCCGTTGTCGGTGCGGCCGGCCCGACCCTGGACCACCAGTAAGCAGGCCGGCACCATTCCCCCGGGCCAGACCCTGCGTCTGGACGGTAATCTGCTGGCGGGGTGGTACAAGACGGACAGCCAGGTGGGGGTTACCCTGGGCGAGACTCCGCCCTTCGACGTGGCTGGTCTGGTGCGGGGCCTCAACGCCTATCCCTACGGCTGCCTGGAGCAGACGGCCAGCAAGCTGATGCCGCTGGTGGACAGCGCCGCCCTGGTGCGGTCCCTGAACCTGCCCGACACGGATCCCGAAACCTTGCGGACCCGGGTGGCCCGTGGGATCGAGCACCTGTTGTCCATGCAGAAAGGGGATGGCAGTTTCGGGTTGTGGAACGCGGCCAGTCTCACCGAGCCCTGGCTTACCGCCTATGCCGCCGATGTGCTCACCCAGGCCCGGAACGGGGGCCACGCGGTGGATGCCTTCGCCTTCGACCGCGCTCTGGCCTGGCTGGAACGACAGGCGGTGGTCGGGGCCAGCCCCGATGCCGATGACCTGACGGTGGCCGCTTATGCGCACTTCGTGCTGGCCCGCAACGGCAAGGGCTCGGTGAGTGAACTGCGCTATTTCGCCGATACCCAGGGGCCGGCGCTGCCCACGCGGCTGGCGCGGGTGCAACTGGCCGCCGCCCTGGGCGCCCATGGCCTGAACGACCGGGCCTCACGCATGGCCCGGTTGGCCTTGCAGCCCGTGTCCGTGTCCAAGCAACTGGCGGCGGCCACCTATGAAACGCCGCTGCGGGATCTGGCGGGGGTGATGGCCCTGGCCCCGGCGGCCGGAACCGCGCTCAGCGTGGCGCCCCGGGTGGCGCGGGACTGGGCCGCCGAGTCATGGCTCTCCACCCAGGAAAAGGCGTGGCTGGTGCGGGCTGCCCGCCGCACGGCCGAGCGCAACCGGCAGGTGCAGGTGAGCGTGGACGGCACGCCCCAGGCCGCCGGGCCCCAGGGGGTGGTGCTGTCCCTGGATGCCAGCGCCCTGGGGGCCGGCCGAGTGGTGCGGAATGAGGGGCCGGCACCGCTACACTACGCCCTGGCCACCGCCGGCTATCCTTCGGGCCCGGTGGGGACGGCCCGGGAGGGGGTGACTCTCAGCCGCATGGTGTTCGACCGCGAAGGGCGGCCCCTGGATCCGGGACGCCTGCGCCGGGGCGAGGCCGCGGTGGTGGTGCTGTCGGGGGAACTCACCAACATGGATCGGCCCTATCGCCAGCTTCTGGTGGTGGACCTGCTGCCAGCGGGCTGGGAGATCGAGGCCACCGACATCGGGACCCGGGGCCATGCCAGCCGTGCCGACTGGAATGCCCGCGAAGGCTATGACTGGACCATGGTATCGGGCCGGAATGATCGTTTCGCGGCGGTGGTCAAGGCCACACCCCGTTTCCCCAAATTCCGCATTGCCTATCTGGTGCGGGCCGTGACCCCCGGGCACTACACCCGGCCGCCCGCGCTGGTGGAGGCCATGTACCAGCCCTCCCT
>CAZHRQ010000124.1:0-8035 GCA_964535075.1 uncultured Rhodobacterales bacterium
CCGCTCTAAATCAGATAGGATAGAGCCGATTCACGCGGTCAAGGGGACCCGACAATTGGGTCCCCTTGACCGCCATAGGCTCTAGCATAATGCGCCCGATGGCACGGCACAAGACGGGCGCGGTGTGCGGGGAACAGTCCTGGGGGGCTCAGGTCCTGCGCGGGGTGAGGATACTGGCATCCACACTGCTTCCCAGGGCGGCCAGATACACCAGTTGGGCCAGGGCCGTGCGGTTGCTCACCCCCAGCTTGCGGTAGATGGCGCTCAGATAGGCACGAATAGTGCCCGGCTCCAGGCTCAGTTTGAACGCCACCTCCTTGTTGCTCAGCCCCCGGGCCACCCAGGCGGTCACCTGGGCTTCCCGCCGGGAAAGCTGGGTCAGGCGTTCAAAGGCATCGCGCAGAGTTTCCGGCGGTACCGGGCTGGGCGACGGGGGAGGGGCCGGCATCTCGTTAGTTTGACGCAGCAACAACAGATACAACCGTAGGCTCTGCCAGCCATCATCCACCACCATCACCCCTTCTCCCATGAGGGCGGGGACCTCCGGCAGCAACTCGGGCACCGACAGCACCATGATCAGGGCGCGCGGATGGGTATGGCGACAACGGCGAATACCATCCAGGGCCTCGGGCAGGCACAGGGCGCCATCCATGACCAGCAGATCCAAGGGCAGGTGATCCTCCGGCAGGGCCAAGGCATGGTTGAGGGACGGCCCGGCCACCACCATGGCCGAGGGCAGCAGGTTCCGGCAAATGCGCACCAAGCCCTGTCGGATGCGAGGATCCTCGTGCAATAAAACGGCACTCATCACCGTCTTGGGGGCGGCCGGAGAACCGCTCATATTGCTAGAATCCCTTGCATATCCGCGCAGGTTACGCCGCTTTCTCGCGCGAAGGGCCAACCAACTTCCCGTTTATTGGCGCCCCACGGTGCGCTTGGGCGCGGAAAGAATCAAGGGGTTCAAAAGAGTAGGGACACCCTATTGTAAACGCTTGTTTACATTGGCTTGGCTGAAAAGCGGGACAAACCCGCCATCCCCCTCCCTTTTCCGACCGGCGTTGATCGGAAAAAAAGGGGGGGGGCAGCAACAGAAAAAATCAGGAGTCGGCGACCATTTCGATATAGCCCACGGGACATTCTCGGGCACAGATTCCGCATCCCTTGCAGTACGTGGCGTCAAACACGTAGTGGGAGCCATCTCGGGCCACGTCCTGGGTCTTGATCACGGCGTTGTCGGGGCACAGGGTCCAGCAGTTGTCGCAGGCCATGCAGTTGCCGCAACTGAAACAGCGCCGGGCTTCGCCATTAACCTGCCGCCGTTCCAGGGAGCCCTCGATTTCCGCCGTATCGGTGCGCTCCGCCACCGGCAGGGTGGGTTCCTCGGCCCGGGGGGTGGGTTCATAGTAATGGGGATTGATGTGGTCGTAGCCCATGATCGGCCGGGCCTCGGCCACGGCGGTGTCGCCGGCCATCCAGGCGTCCATGGCCTGGGCCGCCTTACGGCCGTCACCGATGGCCGCCGCCACGCTGCCCCGGTCGCCGCGCATGTCCCCCCCCACGAACACGCCCGGATGGTCGGCCAGTTGCCCCCATTCGTTGCCTGGCCGCACGTAATTAGCGGTGCCGATCAGGGATTCCAAGCCGGTGGCATCCACCACCTCCCCGATGGCCGGCACCACCATGTCCACATGCAACACCGTTTCCGTGCCTTCGAAGGGAACCCGGGCCTTACGGCCGTTGGCCTGTCGCAGCTTTTTCAACCGCACCATTTCGAAGCCCACCAGCCGCGAGCCCCGCATGAGCAGGCGCTGAATGGTCCGGTGAGGGTGAAACACCACCCCTTCCTCGATGGCCTGGTCCAGCTCCCGGGGGACCACGTTGAGCACGTCATCGGGTTCCGTGTCGGGGCCGGGCAGGCCCGAGGCCGTGACCAGATGCACTTCCGGCACGCCGGCCCGACGCAGGGTGCGGGCCAAATCCACCGCCGTGTTGCCGCCGCCATGGATGGCCACCGAGCGCGGGGTGGGCAGGGCGCCCACGGCGATCCATTCCTTGAGCATGTGCAGGCCACTCACGGAATCCGAGGGCACGGCCCCGTCCACGCTCCACTCCCGGCCCTTTTCCGTCCCCACGCCCAGGAACACGGCATCGAAGCTCTGGCGCAGGGCGTCCAGGGCCATGTCCCGGCCCAGGGCCTGACGGGGCTCGAAGGCGATGCCGAGGGCGAACAGCCGCGTCAGTTCGGCATCCAGCACCGCCCGGGGCAACCGGGTGAAGGGAATGGCGGTACGCAGCAACCCGCCAGCCTCCGGCAGCGCCTCGTACAGGGTCACCTGATGCCCCCGCCGCCGCAGGTGATAGGCCGCCGACAGACCGGCTGGCCCGGCCCCCACAACCGCCACCCGACCCGGGCGCGCCGCCGGCGCCACCGTGGGATAGGGCCACTCCTGGGCCAAAGCCTGATCCCCCAACCAGCGTTCCAGGGCGTGGATGGCGATGGACTCATCCATATACTGGCGGTTGCAGGCATCCTCGCAGGGGTGGAAGCACACCCGCCCGGTCACCGCCGGCAGCGGATTCACGGCGGCGATGGTTTCCCAGGCGGCGCGGGGGTTGTTGTCCTGAAGGTGGGCGATCCAGGCCTGGGCGTCCTCCCCAGCGGGACAGGCGGCGTGGCAGGGCGCAGCCCAGTGCTTGTGCCGGGGCATCTGGGTTCGCCAGCTCCCGGTATGGAAGGCCAGCGAGGTTCCGGGGTCGGCATAGGCCCCACGGGTGAGAACGGCCATTGATCCCTCTCTTCAGTCCTGGTCCCGGAGGACGGTGGCGACAATGCGGGCCGGTCAGGCCACGGGCTCGGTCACCCCGCCCCGGACCACCGTATCCATGCCTTCGCTGTCCAGGGGGTCGTTGTCCTGCCCCATCAGGTGGAAGCGTTCGATGTAGTGATCGGCCAGGGCCTGGAGGTGCTCCCGCTCCTCCACGGCCCGGGGCTCGTCGCTCATGAGGTGGCGGAAACGCCGCTGTACCTTGAGATATTCCACCACCGGCACCCGCTGACGCAGCGGCATCACCCCGGTCACCTCGCCCCGTTCCAGTTCCACCAGGGGATAGAGCCCGGTCTGCACCGCCAGCCGGGCCACCTGCACGGAGATGTCCGAGTCATGGCCCCACCCCAGGGGACAGGGGCTGTGCACCATCAGGAACGTGGGTCCCTTGATGGCCAGGGCCCGCCGCACCTTGCGTTCCAGATCACGGGGATAGGCCACGGAGGCGCTGGCGGCGAAGGGAATGTGGTGGGCGGCGATGATGGACAGCAGATCCTTCTTCAGGTGCCGCTTGCCCATGCGCTCGCTGCCCGAGGGGGAGGTGGTGGTGGTGGCCGCGTGGGGCGTGGAGCCGGACCGCTGGATGCCCGTATTCATGTACGCCTCGTTGTCGTAGCAGACGTACAAGATGTCGTGTTCCCGCTCCAACATGCCCGACAGCGCTTGGAAGCCGATGTCGAAGGTACCGCCATCACCGCCCATGGCGATGACCTTGGTGGGGCGGTTCTGGAAGCGGTAGGCGGCTTCCACCCCGGAGGCCACCGCCGCCGAGTTCTCGAACAGGGAATGGATCCACGGCACCCGCCAAGCGCTTTGCGGCCAGGGGGTGGTGAACACTTCCAGACAGCCGGTGGCATTGGTCAGCACCACGTCGGGGCCGGCGGCCTCGGTCACCAGACGGGCCGCCAGGGCCTCGCCACAGCCCTGACAGGCCCGGTGTCCGGCCTCCAGCCCGCGAAAACGGGGCTGGCGCCGACGCAGGGTGGCCATGCGCTCTTCCTCGGTGACGGGGCCGGCGTCGGGCGCGGCCGCGGGGGCGTGCCGTTCCGCCTGTCGCTGCCGCAGTTCCGCCTTCAGGGCCTCGGTATCCTGGTCGCTCATGATCGCGCTCCCGTCGCTGGCCGGCTCAGCGGTCTTCCGCCGGCAACTTGTCCAGATCCACGTCGATGATCCGGAATTCGGGTGCCGGGGCCTCGGCATCGGGAACGGCGTTCACCAGATCCTGATACAGCTCCAGCGGCATGTCGCGGCCGCCCAGACCGGCGGCCACGTTGGTGACCCGGGGCGGATGCGCCAGCCCGCTCAGGGCGGCGCGCACCTCCGTGCCCAGAATACCTCCGCCCCCGGGCGACACGGCCCGGTCCACCACCACCAGGTCCTTCAGCCCCTCGCAAGCATCGCGCAGGGCCTGTTCGGGGAAGGGGCGAAAGGCCCGCAGGATGATCAGCTTTACCCGCCGGCGGGGATGGGGATAGACATCCATGGCCGCACGCAGGGTGCTGGCGGCCGATCCCATGGCGAGAATGCCCAGATCGGCCTCCAGCACATCGCCATCCTCGCGCAACAGCCCGCCATAGCTGCGGTTCACCACCGCGCCCCAGTCCTCGTCGGCGGCCACGATTTCCGGCATGGCCCGCACCATGGCCTGGTGATGGCTGTGCCGCACCTCGGCGAAATAGTCCGGCGTCACCAGGGTCCCCATGCTCTGGGGCGTGGTGGGGTCCAGGGCACGCGAGAACACGTAAGGCGGCAGATAGCCGTCCACCTGCTCCGGCTCGGGAATGTCGATGGGTTCCAGGGTATGGGTGAGCACGAAGCCGTCCACGTTCACCATCACCGGCAGTTCCGTGCGCTCGGCGATGCGGAAGGCCTGGATGGTGGTATCCACCGCTTCCTGGTTGCTGGCGCAGAACAACTGAATCCAGCCCGCGTCCCGCACCGCCATGGCGTCCTGGTGGTCATTCCAGATGGACAGGGGCGCGGACAGGGCGCGATTGGCGCAGGTGAGCACCATGGGGATGCGCATGCCGGCGATGTTGTACAGCACCTCCGCCATCAGCAGCAGCCCCTGGGAGGAGGAGGCCGTATAGGCACGCGCCCCGGCCGCCGCCGCCCCCAACACCACCGACGCGGCGGAGAATTCCGATTCCACGCTCACCAGCTCGCAGCGCAGAACACCGTCGGCCACCAGCTTGGAGATGTTTTCCACGATATGGGTCTGGGGGGTGATGGGATAGGCGGCCACCACCCCGGGACGACAACGGGCCACGGCCAGGGCCAGGGCCTGGCTTCCCTCAAGCGGCTGCAGCATCGAGACGCTCCTTCCAGTGTCCGGCGGGCACGGCGGCCGCCGCCGCATCCACAAGCTGTCGGTTCTTTTCCAGCACCTTGCCGGTGAACCGGCTTTCCAGGGCCTGGGTCAGGGCCGGCAGGGGCAGCAACTGGGTGGCGCTCAGGAAGGCGGCCAGCAAGGCCACGTTGGGCACCGGCCGCCCCAGGGTTTCCTGCGCCATACGGGCGGCGGGGAAGGCCAGCACCGAATGCCCCGTGCGTTCCTCCCACACCGCTGCGTCCTCGGGCGAGTTCACGAGAATGCCGCCGGCCCCGTGCAGGCCGCCGATGACGTCTGGCAGGTGCAGCAGGCTGGGATCCTGGATGATGAGGAAGGCAGGAGTCTTCACCTGATCCCGGCGCAGGATGGGCTGGTGGTCCAGCCGCACGAAGGCGGCCACGGGGGCCCCGCGCCGTTCGGCGCCAAAGCTGGGGAAGGCCTGGCACGACATGCCCTGGTGAAAAGCGGCGGTGGCCAGCAGATAGGCCGCCACCACGTTGCCCTGGCCTCCCCGCCCGTGAATGCGGATCTCGATCATCGGCGCCTCCCCCGGCGAGCGTGGTGCCCCATCCCTTCGACCCCAAGGGACCAAGAGTGCAAGGGCCTGGTCCGGATCTGGCGACGGATGGCCCGGAGCCACCGCCTACCAGCCGGGGGACACAGTAACGCGTTCCAGCGCCCGCGCAAAGGGGGTCCCCATGCGCTGCAACATGGCCCTTTTCCTGGCCGACGCCGGAATCAATCGCCCCCTGGCAAAACGGTTCTTTCGTCCCTATCATGGCCCCTTTCCGCCTCACCCCAGTTCCCCTGAAGGAGAAGCCCATGCGTCCGTCCGGCCGTGCCGCCGATGTGTTGCGCCCCGTTGTTCTCGAACCCGATGTCAACAAGCACGCCGAGGGCTCGTGCCTGGTGCGCTTCGGCGACACCCATGTGCTGTGCACGGCCAGCGTGGAACAGCGGGTACCCTCCTGGATGCGCAACAGCGGCCGGGGGTGGGTGACGGCCCAATACGGCATGCTGCCCCGCAGCACCACCACCCGCACCGACCGCGAGGCCGCCAAGGGCCGGCAGGGCGGCCGCACCCTGGAAATTCAGCGCCTGATCGGCCGTGCCTTGCGTGCCGTGCTGGACCCGCAGGTGCTGGGAGAAATCCAGATCACCGTGGACTGTGACGTCATCCAGGCCGACGGTGGCACCCGCACCGCCGCCATCACCGGGGGCTATGTGGCGCTGCACCGGGCTTGTCGGCGGCTGGTGGACCTGGGCATGATCCTGGCCATGCCCCTCACCGACACGGTGGCCGCCGTTTCCTGCGGCCTCTACAAGGGCACCGCCGTCTTGGATCTGGACTATGACGAGGACAGCCAGGCCCAGGCCGACAGCAATTTCGTCCTCACCGGCAAGGGCGGCCTGGTGGAAGTACAGGGAACCGCCGAGGGCGATCCCTTCACCCGGGACCAGTTCAACGCCCTGATGGATCTGGCGGAACAGGGCTGCCGCAATCTCGCCGCCCGCCAGCGGGAGGTACTGGGCCTCGCGCGATAGGCGCCTTTCCCCTTTAGAGCGGATTCACGCAACCTGCTGTGAGGATCCTCGGCATTCCGCGGCGGGGGCCTCTGCAGAGGGGATCCGGGTGACAACGGGACGGGAGAACAGGGCATGACTGATCGCAGGTTGCACCAGGAAACCCTGGTGATTGCCAGCCATAATCCGGGCAAGGTGCGAGAGATCGAGGCCCTGCTGGCGCCCCATGGCGTCTCGGTACGCTCGGCGGCGGACCTGGACCTGCCCGAGCCGGAGGAAACGGGCACCACTTATCGGGAAAATGCCCTGCTCAAGGCCCGCGCCGCGGCCCAGGGTGCGGGGGTGCCGGCCCTGGCCGATGATTCGGGACTTTCGGTGCCGGCGCTGGACGGCGCCCCGGGCGTCTTTTCCGCCCGCTGGGCCGGTCCGGAGCGGGATTTTAACCTGGCCATGCAGCGGGTGCACGACGCCCTGGAGGTCACCGCGCCCCGCGACGCCACCTTTGTGTGTGTGCTGGCCGTCGTGTGGCCGGACGGCGAGGACGCCCTGTTCGAGGGGCGGGTGGACGGCACCTTGGTCTGGCCGCCCCGGGGCGACAAGGGATTCGGGTACGACCCCATGTTCGTGCCCAAGGGCGAGGACCAGACCTTTGGTGAAATGGACCCCGACCGCAAACACGCCATGAGCCACCGGGCCCGAGCCTTTGACAACCTGATGGCACGATTACTTTAAAAGCGGGTCGCGCCCAATCGGGTTCACCCTGCGAACCAGATTGGGCGCGTGAATCCGCTCTAAATCAAATAGATAGAGCCGATTCACGCGGTCAATGGGACCCGAAAATGGGTCCCATTGACCGCGATCGGCTCTAGGCGGCCTGAGGCGCGCCGCCGCCGCTGTTGTCTTCGGCCAGGATTTCCCGCTCGGCACGAGCCTGCACGCGGCTCAGGTCCGGCTCCAGATGATCGGGCAGACCGCGCGCCCGCAGATCGGCCTGGAAGTGTTCCAGCACGTCCACACCGTCCATCAGCGCGGCCACCGCATCGTTCACATAGCCATCATGGGCGGCCCCGGACAGCCCCAGTCGCCCGGCCACCGCATGGGCCATCAGCTTATGGGTGCGCAGGCGAACACGAAAGGCGCGATCTTCATTGCGGCGCCAGTTCTCTTCCTCGCCCTTTTCCTTTTCCTTCAGCAGGGCCTCGCCCTGCTTGAATACAGCATCTCCCTTGTCCTGCGTCATGATCCTGTCTCCCTTGAGCGTCAATCAACATGAACACGCTGCCCGCCGGCCGGCCCTGTTCTAGAGCGGGTCGCACCCAATCGGGTTCACGCTGTGAACCGGATTGGGTGCGTG
>CAZHRQ010000125.1:0-8034 GCA_964535075.1 uncultured Rhodobacterales bacterium
AATCCGGTTCACAGCGTGAACCCGATTGGGTGCGATCCGCTCTAGAGCCTATCGCGGTCAATGGGACCCGATTCATGGGTCCCATTGACCGCGATAGGCTCTAGAATGAACGGGGTCTCCTTTAAGGGAGCTTATCCGGCGAGGGTGTTTTTTATTATGATCAATTTTTCTAAAGTTATTCTCGTAATGATGGTCGTGGTGGTGGCGGGCTGCGCCCCGCCACTTCATGACCGCGCGGGTCAGTTGACCCGGGAGGATTTCCGCGCGCTGACCACGCCCCGTGCGGCGTCCGTGGCGCCGGTTCCGCCCATTCCGCCGCTGGAGGAACCCCTGGCCCTGCCGGCGGCACCAGAACGCGACGTGGGACCCCGCATCACCGTGGATGCCGGGGCCGGGGTGCCGGTGGCGGAACTGCTGCACCAGATGGCGCGCAAAGCGGACGTGGATCTGGACCTGGCCCCGGGCGTGACGGGCTCGGTGACCATTCGCGCCCGCAACCGGCCCCTGGGAGAAGTGGTGGCGCGCATCGCCCGCATGGCCGACCTGCGCTACAGCCTGGAGGACGGCGTGTTGCGGGTGGGGCCCGATACGGCCGTGCTCCGCACCTATCGGGTGGATTATCTTAACACGGTCCGCACCGCCGCCAGCGGCACCAATCTGTCCACGGAAATCTTCCAGACCGTGAGCGAGGAAGGAAGCGCCGGCGACACGGCCAATGGGTCCACCGCCACGGTGGCCAGTCAGGGGCGACAGGCCTTCTGGCAGGAACTGGCCGTGGCCTTGTTGCAGATCCTGGCCCGCAACGCCGACACGGAAACAGCCCCCGATCCGGTGCTGACAGAGGACGGGGAGGCCCTTGCCGGGACTCTGGGGGCCGGTGGTGCCCACTTCAGCCTCAACCGGCAGGCGGGGCTGGTGGCGGTCTATGCCCCGCAGCGGACGCAGCAGGCGGTGGCGCGCTATTTGGACAGCCTGCGCCGCAAGAGCCAGGCCCAGGTGCTGATCGAAGCCAAGGTGGTGGAGGTCACCCTCAACGAGGCGTTCCAAAGTGGCATCAACTGGAACACCGTGTTGGACGTGGGGAACGGGGCGTTGACCGTGCTTGGCGCGGTGCCGGCCTTGGAGGGGCCTGACGATGACTTCTTCTCCTTCACCTACAGCGGGGGCGGGCAGGGGGCCGCCAACGAGTTGGTCAGGCTGTTGGAGCGCTTCGGCACCACCCGCACCCTGTCCAGTCCCCGCGTCACGGTGATGAACAACCAGAGCGCTCTGCTGAAGGTGGCCAGCAATCAGGTTTACTTCAAGGTTGACTTCGCCATCGAGACCAACGCCGATGGCGATATTTCCCAAACCGTGGCCACCTCGGAAATTCGGGACGTGCCGGAAGGGGTGATGATGACCGTGCAGCCGGCCATTGACCTGGCCCGGCGGCGCATCAATCTCGCCATCCGTCCCACCATTACCCGCATCGTGGATTGGCGGGCCGATCCGGCGGTGGACTACATGGTGCAGCGGGCCCAGGCCGATACCAACAGCCTTAGTCTGCCGGAAATCAAGTCCCTGATACCGGTGCTGGAGGTGCGGGAACTGGATTCCGTGCTGGCGCTGCAATCGGGCGACGTGGCGGTGTTGGGCGGGTTGATGCATCAACGGGTGATGGCCGAGGACGAAGGCTTGCCCGGGATCATGAACGTGCCGGTGGCCGGGAACCTTTTCAAGAAAAACGATGATCGCCTGGAAACCGTGGAACTGGTGATCTTTCTTCAAGCCACCCTTGTGGAGACAGGGGCCGATACCCTGGCGCCGGCCGATCGCCATCTGTACCAGAACTACATGCGGGATCCACGCCCCTTGAGCCTGTAGCAAAAGGCCAGACCGAACGCCGACTCGTCATACGCTTGTATTCAGTGGTAAATTTGTCTACAAAGGGAATGGCGAAGGGGATGGCCCATCGCTGCTGTTTTTATGCGCCCTTATCGCGTGATTTTAGGCAAGAAAGGGGGTGTTTAGGGTGAAAAACAAAACTGCTCTACCACCAAAACGAGGAATCTCCCGTCGGCGTGGTTTTACGTTGGTGGAGATGGCCATCGTCATGGTGGTGATTGGCATGGTGCTGGGCGGGGTGCTGAAGGGACAGGCGTTGTTGCGCTCGGCGCGGCTGTCCGATACCCAGCGCGCCCTGGTTTCGGTGGAAAGCGCGGTTCAGGTCTATTTCATGGCCCATGGCGCCTATCCCGGGCTCGACAGCGATGGGCTGGACAATCAGGCGTTTTGGGCCGACCTCCACGGCGCCGATGTGGTGCGGGGGATCCGTCTGGATGCGGGCGATCACCATCTGCCCACCCCGGTGGGGGCGGCCTTGCGGGTGGTGATGACCCAGGACGACCGCCATCAGGGCTGGTTGACCACCGATGCCGTGTTAACCCCCACCCAGGCGCGCCTTCTGGATGAGCGCCTGGACGACGGCACGCCGGATGCCGGCGCCTTGCAGGCGGCCGACGGCTGCAGGAGCGGCGGGGCCTATCTCGGCGAGGACGGCACGGCCCGCTGCCGCATCTACTACAACCTGCACCTGCCGGTTACCGGCGATGCCTGACCCATGAGCCGGCCGTGAGCGTTCTATTCCGGGCCCTGGATCGGGCTGCCCAGCTCAACCGCCACCGTCAGGGGACGCTGCCCTGGCGGCCCCCGCCGGTGGGACTGCCGCGATCGTCTCGGTCCCGTTGGGGATGGGTGGCGCTGGTGGTGGTGGGCGGCCTGGGCCTGGGCGTGGGGGCGACCGTGCTGTTGCAGCCCTCCGCCGCCGTGCCGTCCGCTCCGGCCAGAGGAGAGGACCCCGCCGCCGCGCGGTTGATGGCCGCGGCGGCCCGAGACCCGGGGCCGAGGGTGCCGGCCGGTTCCCGCCTGGCCGAAACCACCCCGGTGGTGGTGCCCCCGCCCCTGATGGCCGAACGCTTGGCCACCCTGAGCCATGCCCTGGCCGCCGGGCTGCGGCGTGGCTGGGCGGCGGGCGCGCCACGGGCCCAGGGGGCTGGTGCCGCGCTGCCAACCGCCCCTGAGGGGAGGGACGGGGGAGAGGCCACGTCTACCTGGACCCCTCCGGCCCTGACCGTGCTCGACCCGCGATCCACCCCCGATCCGGCCTGGGACGCTCTGTCCGACCCGGTGGTTCCGGAAACCCCAGCGCCGGCTTCCGCGCCACCCGAGTCCCTGCCCGGAGGCGGGTTGGCCGGGCAGGATCCCGCTGGAACCGCGCCACCCATCGACTGGGATCGGGTGGTGCGGGTTTCCCGTGGCGCGGTGCGGCCACCCGACCTTACCCGGCTACAGGGGCAGGCGCACGCGGCCCTGGCGGCCGAGGACATGGCGCGGGCGGTGGCCCTGTACGAGGCCATCCTGGGCCGGGAGCCCCACAATACCCGCGCTCTGTTCGGGCTGGCGGTGGCGCAGCAGCGGCTGGGGCGGGATCGGGCCGCCCGCGCCACCTACGAGGCCCTGCTGGCCCGGGAACCCAACAACATGCGGGCCCTGGGCAATTTGCTGGACCTCATTGGCCGCACCGATCCCGAGGAGGCGCTACGGCGCCTGACGCGGCTGCAACAACGCTATCCGGCGGCGCCGGCCATCCAGGCGCGGCGGGCCCGGCTGCTGGCGGCCACGGGGGCGTTGGACCTGGCCCTGGCGGCCCAGGCCCGGGCCGTGCGCCTGGCCCCGCGCCGTTTGAGCTATCGCCTGAACTACGCCATCCTGCTGGACCGCGCCGGCCGTCTGCGAGAGGCCGCCCGGGCCTATGGCGCGGTGCTGCATCTGGCCCGCACCGAGGGCGCGGATTCCATGGCCATGGATCAGGTGCGAACCCGGCTCAGTTACCTGCATCAGGTGTTGACGCGGCGCTGAGAGTCACCCGGGGGAGGCGTTCCGGGCGGGAATGATCTATGCTGATGAGTGCGCGCCACACGGCCACGCCACGGGGAAGAGGCTTGTCGCCATGTATCTGCTGGATCACTTTGGGCTGACGGAAATGCCCTTCTCGCTGACCTGCGATCCGCGCCATTTCTATCAGGGCGCGGAACGGCGGGAGATCCTGGCCGGGCTGGTGTTCGCCCTCAAGCGAGGCGACGCGGTGTTAAAGGTGACCGGCGAGGTGGGCAGCGGCAAGAGCATGCTGTGCCGCATGCTGCTGCACAGCCTGGAGGGCGAGGACGCGGTGGCCTATCTCAACGCGCCCCCCAGTGACCGCCGGGGCATCCTGGTCACCCTGGCCCGGGAGTTTGGCCTGGATGCCGAGGGCGACAACGAAGCCCTGCTGGCTCGGCTCAACGACTATTTCCTGCGCTGCCATGCCGCCGGCTATCGCGTGGTGGTGTTAATCGACGAGGCCCAGGCGCTGGGTGCCGAGGGCCTGGAAACGGTGCGGCTGCTCTCCAATTTGGAAACGGACACGGACAAGCTGGTGCAGATGGTGTTGTTCGGCCAGCCGGAGCTGGATGCCATGTTGGGACGGGATCGCCTGCGCCAGCTTTCCCAGCGTATCACCTTTCGCTTCGTCACCCGGCCGTTGAAGGGGGAGGAAGTCGCCGCCTATGTGCGCAGCCGGTTACGGGCCTGTTCCTCGCCGCCCCGGGACGAGCAGTTCACCAAGGGGGCCCTGGCGGCGGTGGTCCGGGCCTCGCACGGCCTGCCGCGCATGATCAACATCCTATGCGACAAGGCGCTGCTGTGTGCCTATGCCGATGGTGTTGTGGCGGTCAAGCCGGCCCAGGTGCGCCAGGCGGTGCGGGATTCGGCGGTGCTGGGGGCGCCCGTGCCCTGGCATGCCCGTCCCCTGGCGCGCGTGGCCGGGCTGGCCTTGTTGTTGCTGACCGTGACCGCCATGACCTATGGCCTGCTCAGCCATTCCGGGGCGTTGCTGGCCCGCCTGGGCAGTGGCTGAGCCCGGCCCGGTCATGGATCTGACCGGTCTGTTGCGTCATGCGGCCGAGGTGGGGGCTTCCGACCTTCATGTGAGTGCCGGCGAGGTGCCCTGGTTGCGGGTGGAGGGCTACCTCCAGCCCCTGTCCGCGCCGCCGTTGACCGCCGGGAGCCTGGCGGCGGCCCTGCCGGCCCTGATGCCCGATCCCCTTGCCGGAGATTTCGCCCGCGGGGAGGATGCCGATTTTGCCCTGGCGCTTGGCGAAGGGCTGCGCTTTCGCGTCAACGCCTACCACACCCGCACCGGCCCGGCCGCCGCCTTTCGTCGGGTGGCCGAGACGGTGCCCTCCCTGGCCGAGCTGGGCGCACCGCCCCTGCTGGGCGCCCTGAGCGCCACCAGTCAGGGGCTGGTGCTGGTGACGGGGGCCACCGGCAGTGGCAAGTCCACGACCCTGGCCGCGGTCATCGACCATTTGAATCGCAGCAGTGCCTGCCATATCCTCACCCTCGAAGATCCGGTGGAGGTGGTGCACCGTTCCCGCCGGGCCCTGGTGCACCAGCGGGAGGTGGGCGGAACCGGTTTCGCCGGCGCTCTGCGCAGCGCCCTGCGGGCCGATCCCGACGTGCTGCTGGTGGGGGAATTGCGGGACCTGGAAACCATCGCCCTCGCCCTGACGGCGGCCGAGACCGGGCATCTGGTGCTGGCCACCTTGCATACCCGCGCGGCCGCCCAGGCGGTGGACCGCTTGGTTGACGTTTTCCCCGCCGGCGACAAGGATCGGGTGCGCCTGATGCTGGCGGAAAGTCTCCATGGGGTGGTGGCCCAGACCCTGGTGCCTCGCCGCGATGGTCGGGGACGGGTGGCGGCCTTCGAGGTGCTGGTGGCCACGCCCGCCATTCGCAACCTCATCCGGGAAAACAAGGTGGCCCAAATGGTTTCCATGATGCAGGTGGGGCGGGAAGCCGGCATGACAACCTTTGCCGATGCCTTCGCCACCCTGGTGGCCGCCGGGACCGTGGCCGCCGAGGCGGTGCCGGCGCCCTGGCGTGCCGAGACCGAGTCGCCCACCACCCGAGAGGATCCGTCGTCGCGGCAGGGCAGGGCGGTGCCCGCGCGTCCCGTGAAGGGCCTGTTCTGAAAAAGACGTGAGGGCTCTGGTGCTTGAAGGAAATTTCTTCACCAGATGTTCACCTTATTGACGCAACGCTATGAGATAAATGGGAAAGGGAGCAAGGGGATGAGCTGGACCCCCGAGCGCATCGCGGAATTGCAAAAACTGTGGCAGGAAGGGCTGTCCACGGCCGAGATCGGCCGGCAACTGGGCATTTCCAAGAATGCCGTCGTGGGCAAAGCCCATCGTTTGGGCCTGTCCTCCCGCCCTTCTCCCATCCGCCGCAACGGCAAGGGCGAATCGCCCAAGAGTAAGCCCCGCCTGGTGACCCTGGAGGACTTGACCGCCGGCATGTGTCGCTGGCCCTTTGGGGACCCTGGGGACGAGGACTTCCATTTCTGCGGCAAGAAGGCGGTACAGGGCAAACCGTACTGCGCCGATCACGCGGCCAAGGCCTATGTGCAGCCTGGTCGCGGCAACCAGAGCAACGACGCCGCCTGAGCGCTCCGGCGGGGGCGGGTCGAGGACAGGATCGAGCCATGGCCGACCAAAAGGATGGACGCCCGGCAACGGACACTTCCGGGGCCGGGGAGACGCCCCCCCCGGCATCCGCACCGCAAGCCGCCGCCGACACCGCCGGTGAATCGGCCCCGGCCTTCGATTCCTTGATTCCGGAGGCCTTCCGCTCGCCCGCCCGTTCGGAAAGCCGGCGCCGCTCCCTGGATGATGATCCCCTGGGTCTGGGCAAGCTAGGTGGCCAGGCCGGAGGCGGTCCCCTGGACATTATGCCCATGGAACGGCCGACGGAAAGCACCGGCCGTCGGCGACGCTGGCGTCGGGAAGAGGCGCTGGAGGCGGAAGCGGACGGGACGGCGGCGGATCCGGCTTTGGAAACGACGTCCGCGCCCGGCCTGTCGCTGGGGGACGACCTGGCACCGCAGGAAAGCAGCCGCCCCGAAAGCGACGGTCTGAGGCTGGAAAGTTTCGGCTCGCCCGAGCCGGCGCCTTCGGCCCTGCGCAGCCGGGGCGAACAGCCCACCCGCAGTGCCCGCATGCTGATCTCCCGGGCCCGCAGCCGGGCCTTCTGGCGCATGACGATCATGGCGCTGCTGGGCCTGGCGCTGTCCCTCGGTTGGCTGCTGGTGGTGGCCCAGGCGGTGGCCGGAGCCGGCGGCTGGCCTACGGTCATGGCCTGGCCGTTGCCCGACCTCGCCGCCGGCATCGCCGGCGCCGCCACCCCCCTGCTGTTGATCTGGGCCGTGCTCGGCACCCTGACCCGCTGGCATTATCTTTATGGCGTGACACAGGCCCTCGAAGGGCAGGTGCGGCTGCTGACCGAACCGGTGGGGGATCCCGAACTGGGCGCCCGCTCGGTGGCCCAGGCCCTGCGGCACGAGGCCCATTCTCTCTCTCGTGCCGCCCGCTTCGCCACCACCGAGGCGCAGAAAACCCTGGAAACCCTACGCGAGCGGGAAACCGGCCTGCGGGCCGTGACCGAGGGCTTGGAAGGGCGGGTCAGCGCCGCGGCCCGCAGTCTGGCGGAAACCAGCACCGGCGCTCTGAGCGCGGCCGAAAACACCAGCGAACGCCTGGAGTCGGTGCAAAAGGCCCTGCGCCGCGACACGGAAGCCTGCAATGCGCAAAGCCGGGAAGCCGTGGAGCGGCTGGAAGCGGCGGAAGCCCACCTCAACACCCGTGTCAATTCCCTGGGCGCGGCCTTGCAGGCGGAATGCCGTGACACGGTGCAGGCCGGCGACTATTTGGTGGATGCGGTGCGCACCTCTGCCCGGGAACTGGATCAGGCCCGCAGCGCCCTGGATCAGGCCGCCGCCACCCTGGATCAACACAGTGCCGCCGCCCAGGCGCATCTGGCGGCCCACGACCGGCAGGTGACGCAGACCACCGACCGCGCGTTCCGCCTTAACGACGAAGCCCTGCGTTTGGCCCATGAACGGTTGGGCGTGCTGGAATCCACCGCCAACCGCGTGGCCGAAACCATGACCGGCACCAG
>CAZHRQ010000126.1:0-8019 GCA_964535075.1 uncultured Rhodobacterales bacterium
GGCGTGGGCCGGTTCGAGGACTTCCCGGTGAGCGGCTACGGCAGCTTCGGCACCCACGCGGGCACGACGGTCCCGGGCCTGCCCGCCGACGACGTGCCCGATGGCGCCGACGACGCCGACAACGTGGAACTGCGACGCTGGGGCACACCGCCGGCATTCGATTTTTCCGCCCGCACCCACGACGCCCTGGGGGAGGCCTGGGGGCTGATGGATTTCGAGCGGGCGGCAAAACTCTCTGGCGCGCGGTTCGTGGTGTTGCGCGGTGATCTGGCGCGGCTGGAACGGGCCCTGGCCAACTTCATGCTGGACCTGCACACCACCGAGCACGGGTATACGGAGGTCAATCCCCCGGCCCTGGTGCGGGACGAGGCCCTGTTCGGCACTGGCCAGTTGCCCAAGTTCGCCGACGACCTGTTCCATACCACCGACGACCGTTGGCTTATTCCCACGGCCGAGGTGCCGCTCACCAACCTGCACGCCGGCGAAATCCTGGAAGCCGACAGCCTGCCGCGGCGCTATACGGCCAAGACCTGGTGCTTTCGGGCCGAGGCCGGGGCCGCCGGCCGCGACACCCGGGGCATGATCCGTCAGCACCAGTTCACCAAGGTGGAAATGGTCAGCCTGACCCCCCCCGAGGAGTCACCGGCGGAGCTGGAACGCATGACCCGGGCGGCGGAAACGGTGCTGGAGCGCTTGGAACTGCCCTATCGCACGGTGATCCTGTGCAGTGGCGACATGGGCTTCGCCGCCCGCAAGACCTATGACATTGAGGTGTGGCTGCCGGGCGCCGGGACCTATCGCGAGATTTCCAGTTGCTCCGATTGCGGCCCCTTCCAGGCCCGGCGCATGCGGGCCCGTTATCGTCCGGCGGAGGGGGGCGCCACGCAGCCCCTGCACACCCTCAATGGCTCGGGACTGGCGGTGGGGCGCACCCTGGTGGCGCTGCTGGAAAACCACCAGCAGGCCGATGGCCGGGTGTGGGTGCCGGCGGCCCTGCGGCCCTATCTGGGCGGGGCGGAGGTGATTGGTGGCGACGCCTGAGCCCGAGGCGCGGTGGCCGCTGCCCGCGCACCCGCGCATCCTGATTACCAACGACGACGGCATCCGCGCGCCTGGTTTGCAGGTGCTGGAAAACCTTGCCCGCGCCCTGTCCGATGACGTGTGGGTGGTGGCCCCGGAAGAGGAACAGAGCGGCGCCGGTCACTCCCTCACCCTGCGCCGGCCGCTGCGGTTGCGGGCCCTGGGCGGCCAACGCTTCGCCGTGGACGGCACCCCCACCGACGCCGTGCTGCTGGGGCTGCACAAGGTGCTGGCCGAGCGGCCGCCGGATCTGGTGTTGTCGGGGGTGAATCGCGGCGCCAACATGGGCGAGGACGTGAGCTATTCCGGCACCGTGGCCGCCGCCATGGAAGCCACCCTGCTGGGCGTGCCGGCGGTGGCCCTCAGCCAGATGGTGGCGCCGGGCGCCGCCGTCTCCTGGGCGCCGGTGGAACAGCACGGCGTGGCCCTGCTGCGTCGGCTGCTGGCCGTGGGCTGGCCCGCCAAAGTGATGATCAACGTGAACTTCCCCGACACCCCACCCGAGCAGGTGACCGGCCTGCAAGCCACCCGTCAAGGGCGGCGCAAGCTGGGCGGCGATCTGGTGGAACGGGTGGATCCCCGGGGGCAGCCCTACATTTGGATCGGGCCCCAGCGCGACGAAAGTGCCGAGCGGGGCGGGACCGATCTGGACGCGGTGGCGGCCGGCGCCGTGTCGGTGACGCCCCTGTCGGTGGATTTCACCCGCCACGACCTGCTGCCCACCCTGGAGGCCGCCCTGTGGTCGATCTGAAGACCCGCAAGATCCGCCTGGTGATGGCCCTGCGGCAGGCGGGCGTGACCGATACCCGGGTCATCGGCGCCCTGGAACGCACGCCCCGGGAGCTGTTCGTGCCCTCCACCTTCCTGGACAAATCCTACGAGAACACCACTCTGCCTATTGGTTGTGGTCAGACCATCAGCCAACCGGTGGTGGTGGCGCGCATGACCCAGGCCCTGCATGTGAGCGACCGCATGCGGGTGTTGGAGGTGGGGACGGGGTCGGGTTATCAGGCGGCGGTGCTGGCGCGGCTGTGCCGGCGGCTCTACACCATCGAACGTCACCGCGCCTTGTTGCAGACGGCGGAAAGCCGGTTCAAGGAATTACGCCTGCACAATGTGACCACCCGTTGCGGGGACGGCCTGCTGGGGTGGGCGGAGCAAGCCCCCTTCGAGCGCATCCTGGTCACCGCCGCCGGCGAGGATGTGCCGCCCCACCTGTTCGATCAGTTGGACGACGGCGGCATCATGGTCATGCCCCTCGGTCCCCCCTACGACCAGGAAGTGGTGCGCATCACCCGCCACGGCAGCCATTCGGACATCCAGCCCCTGTTCCCGGTGCACTTCGTGCCGCTGCTGCCCGGCGTTAATGGCTAAAGCGGATCGCGACCAATCGGGTTCACGCTGTGAACCCGATTAACCGCGTGACTCTGCTTTAGCTGTCGCAGCCGCCCCCCAGCCGGTTGCGCAAGGGAAGGGGCGGGGCCGGGGGCACATCCACCGCGCACTCACCCACGCCCCGATTGGTGGCCGTGAACACCGAAACCGGCTCCGGTCGGCCGAAACCGGGAAGGGTGGTGGGGTCGGTTCCCTCTGGCAGACGCTCGAAACGGACCGCGCTTTCCGTCAGCACCGGCATCCGCACGGCCACGGTGGGGGCCGCCAGCCCGGGCGCCCCCCGGTCGCGGCCGCCGCCGCCAAGGGCCCGCGCCGCCGTTTCATCGGAAGGTTGGTAAACCGCGCCCGACATGCTGCACCCTGCCAGACCCAACGCCAGCAGGCCCGCCGCCGAGAAGCGGGTGGCCGTGGTGGTTGTCTTCATCGCCATCACCCCTGACTCGTGAGTCACCGGTCCCCCCGGTGTCTTGCCGACGGTCCGGGGCCTGTCTGGGAAGGGTGGGCCATTGCCGGGCGGAGTCAAGGCGAAAAGACCCCCGCCGGGCTCGCCACCGCGCGTCGGGGCCCCCCGGCGGTCAGCGAGCGCTGGCGGGCAGGCCGGCGCGCACGTAGGCCACCACGGCATCGATGGCCGGTTCGCTGAGGATGCCGGCACCGTGCATGGGCATGCCCTCGCCCCCACCCTGGGCCCGGCCGTGGCTGACAATGAAGCGCATGGTTTCCGGATCCATGGCGATACGGGCGCCGTTCAGGTCCGGCGGCTGCACGGTGAGGTTCTGGGTCTCCCAGCCGGTCCCCCGGCCGTTGGGACCATGGCAGGCGATACAGTACACGTCATACACGGCCGCCCCTTGGGCCAGGACTTCGGGGTCGGTGGAGACGGCACCCCCGCCGCCGCCCGTGGACAGAGCGGACAAGCCCCCGCAACCGGTCAGCAGCAGGCCGGCCACGGCCGGGGCGATCAGAGAACGGCATTTCATGGGCAGTCAACCTCCTTGGGAACGGGGGGGACGCGGCAAGGGCGCCTCCCCGGGGCCGGGATCAGCAGTGATGGCGAACGACGCCGGGTCCGTTGTCGGTGTCCCGCGTCGGCGTTTTGGCGAACCCGGCCACCGCCTTGGCCACATCATCCAGGAGCATGTGGGCCATGTCGCCGGTGAAGCCTTCCCGCACTACGATTCGCAGCACCGCCTCGTCGGTAAGGGTCTCGGGCAGCGTATAGGCCGGCACCAGCCAGCCCCGCTCGCGCAGTTTGGCCGACAGGTCGAACACCGTAAAGCCCGGGTTGGCGCCCGGCGTGATGCGGAAGGCCACCACGGGGATGTCGCGGCCCTGGCTCAGGGTCTCGAAGGGGCCCATGGCGTCCAGGCCCTCGGCCAGCATCACGGCCGTGTCCTGGCTGGCCTGATGCACCCGACGATAGCCTTCGAAGCCCAAGCGCAGGAAGTTGTAGTATTGCGCACACACCTGGGCGCCGGGCCGGGAAAAGCTGAGGGCGAAGGTGGGCATGTCGCCGCCCAGGTAGTTGACGTTGAACACCAGATCCTCGGGCAGGTCGGCGGCGCTGCGCCACAGGGCCCAGCCCACACCGGGATAGACCAGACCGTACTTGTGCCCCGAGGCATTGATGGAGCACACCTGACTGAGGCGGAAATCCCAGGCCAGATCCGGTTGCAGGAAGGGGGCCACAAAGCCGCCGCTGGCCGCGTCCACGTGCAGGGGGATGCCCAGGTCCGTGCGCTGGTTGAAGGCCGCCAGCGCCTCGTTGATGGCGGCAATGGGCTCGTACTGGCCGGTGAAGGTGGTGCCCAGGATGGCCACCACGCCGATGGTGTTTTTGTCACAGGCGGCGGTGACTTCTTCCGGGGTGATCATGTACTTGCCGGGTTTCATCGGGATGAGTTTGGGGGTCACCTCCCAATAACGGCAGAACTTTTCCCAACACACCTGGACGTCCACCCCCATCACCAGGTTGGGGCGGTCGGTGGGCTGGCCGTGCTGGCGGCGCCTGGCCCGCCAGCGCCACAGCATGGCCATGCCGGCCAGCATGGCAGCCTCGCTGGAGCCGATGGTGGAGCAGCCACAGGCGGCCTCTTCCGCCGCCTCGCCCGCCGCGGCGCTGACGGAGGGGGCATGCCACAACCGGGCGAGCATGGCCACGCAGCGGCGTTCCAGCTCCGCCGTCTGGGGATACTCGTCCTTGTCGATCATGTTCTTGTCGAGGGTTTCGGTGATCAGCTCCCGGGCCTCGGGCTCCATCCAGGTGGTGACGAAGGTGGCCAGGTTGAGCCGGGCGTTGCCGTCCAGCATTAGTTCGTCGCGCACCAGATCACGGGCCACGGCCGGCGGCATGCCGTTGTCCGGCAGGCGGTCACGGGGCACCACCTCGGTCAGGCCCCGTGCCCCGTAGGCGGGGGTGATCAGATCCACCGCTTCCCCCTCGGGGGACACCTTGTGTACCATGAGACCGTCTCCTTGTTCGCCCGCACGACCCGTTGGCACGGGCTGAGATGTGGAACGCCAGAGTGCCGGATTCCCTGGCGGGATCAAGAGCCATGGATGCCCCGTGGGATGCCCCGTGGGATGCCCCGTGGGATGCCCCGTGGGATGCCCCGTGGGATGCCCCGTGGGACGCCCCGTGGGACACCCCGTGGTCGCCAGGACAGAACCGTGACGCGACCCTCTGTTGTTGGCGGAACTGAACGTGGTACACCGTAGGCATGGCGCAGTCCCCTCACCGTGGCGCGACCCCTCTTCGCGGGGGGCGGGCGTCCACACCGCACCCCCTTCCCGAGGATGCGCCGACGTCGGTCCGGTATCCGGAACAGGAGGACGTCGGCGCCTTTACCCGTGTCCGCCGTTCCCTCGCACGGCGGCGGCTGGTGCGGTGGTGGCGGGCGCGGGGGGCCCCCCGACGGCTGGTGGCCATGCCCCTGTTGCCCCACGTGGGCGACGCCGGCGCCGGTCGTCGTCTGTTGCACGGGCACATGATCCTGGCCGGCGAGGACCTGGTGGCCGATGGCCGGGTCTGGGTGCCGGCGGCGGCGTCCGATCCGGCGGTGGCGGCGCTCAACGGCTTCGACTGGTTGGCCGACCTGCGCGCCCTGGGCGGGGACGAGGCGGTGCACCACGGCCGATGGCTGATCAACCATTGGCTGCAATCCATGGATCAGTGGCATCCCTTGTCCTGGCGGGCCGATGCCACCGGGGCCCGCATTGCCAACTGGCTGGGCCATTTTAGTTTTTTTCTCGCCAGTGCCGAGGATTCCCTGGTTCACGCGGTATTGCGCAGTCTCATGCGCCAGACCCGGCATCTGGTGTCGGTGGGCGGGCGCCATCGCGATCCCACCGGCCAGTGGGCGGTGGCTCGGGGGCTGTTGTTCGCCAGTGTCTGCCTGTGCCCCGACAGTCCCCTGGGGCGGCGGGCGCGGGGCCTGGGTCTGAAGGTATTGGATCAGGCCCTGGCCGATCAGATTCTTCCCGATGGCGGTCACGTGAGCCGGGCGCCCCACCGTCAACTGGCGGTGCTGCGGGACCTGATGCAGTTGCGGGCCCTGCTGGCCGGTCCCGATCAGGCGGCGGCGGAGCGCTGTCAACGGGCGGTGGACGCCATGGCCCTGGTGTTGCGGCTGTATCGTCACGGCGACGGCGCCCTGGCCATGTTCAACGGCAGCACCCCCGGCGCATCCGAGGTGGTGGAGGGCGTGCTGCGGCAGTGCGGCGCCGGCACCAAGCCGCTTACCCACGCGCCTCAGGCCGGGTATCACCGTCTGGCGGCCCGCAACACGGTGGTGATCGTGGATGCGGGCACGCCGCCCCCGGTGGGCTTTGCCGCCGAAGCCCATGGTGCGCCCCTGGCCTTTGAGATGTCCAGCGGAGGTCAACGGCTGGTGGTGAACTGCGGTCCGCCGCTGGGCCTGTCGGCGGACTGGGAATTGCCACTGCGGGGCACCGCCGCGCACTCCACCCTCACCGTGGACGATACCAACAGCGTGGAGGTGACGACCGGTGGCCGGTTCGGTCGGCGGCCCGAGGAGATCGCCGTGCTCCGGGAGGATGGGGCCGGCCAGATCTGGCTGGAGGCGGAGCACGACGGCTATGCGGCGGTGTACGGGCTGTATCACCGGCGGCGGTTGTATCTGGCGGGCAGCGGCGGCGACCTGCGGGGCGAGGATACCCTGCGCGGTACCGGGCAGGGCGGGTTGGCGGTGACGGTGCGCTTCCACCTGCATCCGGCGGTGGAAGCGGTGCCGGCCCGGGGCGGTTCCGAGGTGCACCTGTTTCCGCCCACGGGAGAAACGTGGCGGCTGATCGCCGACGGCACCCGGCCCACCCTGACGGAATCCGTTTACGTGGCGGCGCCGGGGCAGGTGCAGCGCAGCCAGCAGGTGGTGCTGCACGGCGTGACCCGCCCCCGGGAGACGGTGTTCAAGTGGCGCCTGGCCCGGCTCGGCGGGGCGGTGTAGACGTGCGCCTGTTGCCAAATGGCATCGGTCGCGTTTAGAGCCTATCGCGGTCAATGGGACCCGATTCTCGGGTCTCATTGACCGCGTGAATCGGCTCTATCTATTTGTTTTAGAGCGGATCGCACAAAACCCGCTTTGTTCTTGCAAGCAAAAAACACGGCATCCGGGCGGAAGCCGTCGAACGAGAAGATGAGTTCATTGTACTCAAGGGGTCCCAGGTGCAGTCGGAATGGATCGGCGTCACCAGCAATTATGGTCGGCTTCATGCGGACCTTGTGAGCAAGGGCAAGATCCGGCGGAACCCCAACGGGGCGGAACTGGAGACGGACGTTCCCTTCAAGAGCCCCAGTGCCGCTGCCGCAGTGGTCCTGGGCCGGCAGGCGAACGGTCGGTTGGATTGGCGGGAGCAGGGAACCCGAAAAACCTATGGCGACTGGCAGAATCAGCAACTTGACGCGGTTGCCAACGAAACCGGCCCATCGGAATGACAGGGGATCGTCGCCGTCTCTCCCAAACCACCCCTCCCAAACCACCCCTCCCAAACCACCCCTCCCAAACCAAACGAGGCGGCCCTGTCAGGAACCGCCTCGCCGGGAATGAAGGTCATTTGTGTTATCGGCCACCGGGTGCCATCGTGAAAGGGCCCCGGTTGTTGGCACTTGTGGCGCCTGGAGTATTCTCCGGCGCAGGCGCAAGCGTCAGACCGAAATGTCGAGTGACTGCCCACGACCATCACCGGTTCCAGAACCAACCGCCGAGTCAGTTCCCGCGAGCGCTGCGCCGGCGGGATTGGCCCCTGCTCCGAGGGGCGGCGGAGGCGGGGAAGGTTCTGGTGGCGGCTGACGGTTCTCAATGTTACCTCCCGGCGGCGGCACAGGGGCCGCAGGAGGGGAAGGCTTCACATGAGGAGTCACCGCAACGGCAGCACTTGCGTCGGCAACATTCATGGGCACCTCCCAATCTCTTTGCGAAACAGTGTATTAGTACCAGACCTGCCCCGTTTTGTCCAGTAAAAACCGCCTGGTCTAGAGCGGATCGCCCCCAATCGGGTTCACGCTGTGAACCGGATTGGGTGCGT
>CAZHRQ010000127.1:0-7957 GCA_964535075.1 uncultured Rhodobacterales bacterium
CCGCGGCATAGGTAAGGTCGTGGCACCATTGCCGCGGCTCGGCGGGCCGGCGCCCACTGTTCAAGATGGGCCTGGCCCGCACTGTTCAGGCCCTGGAAACGGAAAAGGCCAAGCTCAAGGTTTCCAACCTGGCCGCGGTGGTGGCCCGGGTGCTGGAGACCCTGGGCAACCGTATCGACCCTAGCGGAGCCCGTTTCAGCGTGGGCTTCCTGCCCACGGTGGCGGGGGACAGCGGCCAGTTGGAAAGCCTGTTTCAGAACCTGCTGGGCAATGCCCTTAAATATCAGCCGCCGGGGCAACGGCCCATGATCACCCTCGATGCCCGGTGGGAGGCGCCCCACTGGCACCTCACGGTGGCGGACAACGGCATCGGCATCGCTCCCCGCCACGCCGAACGGGTGTTCGTGATTTTCCAGCGGCTGCACCGGGGAGACGCCTACGAGGGCACGGGCATTGGTCTTGCCGTGTGCCGTAAGATCGTGCAGCGCCACGGCGGCCGCATCTGGGTCCCCGGGGCCGATGTGGACACGGGGAACGGCACCGGCAGCGTGTTCCACATCAAGCTGCCGGCGCCGGAAGCGTAAGAGACCGGAAGCTGGCCTCTCAGGCGCTCTGGTCCACGCTGCCGCCCTTGGCGCTGTTGCTTTCCGGCGGCACGGTGCGGGTGGGATCGTCGCGGTCGGCGGGATCGCTGCCCGCGCTGTCGGTGGGGGCGGCCACCTGCTGGGTCTGGCTGGCTTCCTGGGTCGAGGTGGCCAGGTTGGCCACCTGTGGCGCCACTTCACCGGCAGTGAGGGCGCCGGCCACGGAATCGGTGGACATGAGCGGTCTCCTTCTGGCTAACCAGGGTCTGGGAGGCGGCTTCTCTCCGAGGGGTGCCGCCGCCAGTTCTCACTATGGCACGACCGGCGCGGGGGAGTCGATGACAACCGGGCTGCGGCGAGCGGTTGTCGGGGCTCTTTCTCCGTGCCAGGATGCTCTCGACCTTCAGGAAACATCCCAGCGCGTCAGGTGGTGATGATCGAGAACTGGTTCAAGCTTAAGCGCTCACTGCGCATTGGCGAGATTGTGCTGGCGGTGTCCTTGGCCGCCACCGCCCTGTCGGTGCTGGTCATTCTGTCCATGTCCTGGGTGGTGGAGCGCAAGGCCGTGCACGATCTGGCGCTGGACGAAGCCCGCCAGACCTCCCGCCTGGTGTTCGAAGCCCTCTATTCGGCCATGAGCAAGGGCTGGGACAAGGCGGAAATCCAGGAAATCACCGACCGCCTCAACGCCAGCCAGCCCGACATGCACATCCAGGTGGTGCGCGGCCAGGCGGTCATCAGCCAATACGGAGATATCCCAGGCGAGAAGGCCATCCGCGACCAGGACCCGCTGGTGCAGGCCGCCCTGGCCGATGGTAAGGAACGGCTGGCCACCGGTCGCGACAGCATTCGCTATGTCTATCCGGTGTTGGTGCAGGAGGAATGCCAGCGCTGTCATGAGGCCCCCGTGGGCGCGGTGAACGGCGTGGTAGACGTGGCCTATCCCGTGGAAGACCTGAAAATCTCCCTAGGGTTCGTCATTAACACGGTGATCATCTATTTCGCCGGCGTGCTGCTTCTGTTGTCGGCGGCCCTGTATGCCAAGCTGCGCTTCCTGGTGGTGCGGCCGGTGGTGTCGTTGGCCGGTGTGATCAAAGACATTATCCAGCACACGGACCTGAACCGCCGGGTGGAAAGCCGTTCCCTGGGCATTAATGAACTGGACGAGCTTACCACCCACTTCAACCGGCTGCTGGACACGGTGCAGGACTATCAGGGGCAGTTGGAGGATTTTTCCATCCGCGACCCGCTGACCCGTCTCTACAACCGCCGCAAGTTCGAGGAGTTCGTGCGCTACGAGGTGGACCGGGCCGCGCGCCACGACCACTCCTTCAGCCTGGTGATGCTGGACCTGGACAACTTTAAGCATATCAACGACACCTTCGGCCACCCGGTGGGGGACCTGGCGCTGAAGGAACTGGCCATGGTGCTGAACGAGCACACCCGCCATTCGGACGTGGTGGCGCGGCTGGGCGGCGACGAATTCGCCGTGCTGTTGCCCGAGACTCCCCAGGACCAGGGCGTGCAGGCGGCGGAGAAACTGCGTCAGGCCCTCAACGCGGCGCTGGTGCAACTGCCCGTGGGCACCACCCATTTCCAGGCCTCCCTCGGGGTGGTCTCCTACCCCGACAATGGCGAGACGTACGATTCGCTCAGCGTGGCCATGGACATCGCCATGTACCGGGCCAAGCGGGCGGGCAAGAACCGCGTGGTGACCCTGGACGCCGGCGAAACCGCGCCGGAAATGGAAATCTTCGGCCGCGGCCAGGCCCTGCGCGACGCCATCGCCGAGGGCCGCATCATTCCCTTTTACCAGCCCATCGTGGCCCTGGAGACCGGCCAGCCCGTGGCCTACGAGGTGCTGGCCCGGTTGAGCAATGCCGATGGGTCGGTGGAGAGCGCCGGCGCCTTCATGCCCGTGGCCGAGGAACTGGACATGACGGCGGAGATTGATGCCGCCGTGTTCGAGCACGGCCTGCGGGATCTGCAGGCCACCTTCCCCGACGGGGACATGACCCTTTATTTCAACCTGTCCTCCCGCAGCATGGCCGACCCCCAGCGTCTGCGCGCCTTGCCCGAGCGCATCCGCGCCCACGGCCTGGATCCGCGCCGGGTGGTGCTGGAAATCACCGAGCGGGAAGCCCTGCCCCACTTCCGCCACTTCGTGGACCTCATGCACGAACTGCGGGCCCAGGGGTTGCGCTTTGCCCTGGACGACTTCGGCAGCGGCTTTTCCTCCTTCCTGTACCTGAAGTACCTGGAGGTGGATGTGGTGAAGATCGAGGGCAGCTTCGTCCGCCACGTGAGCACCGACGAGGGCGACAAGGCCATCGTGGATTCCATCACCATGACCGCCAAACGCTTCGGCTTGCGCACGGTGGCGGAATTTGTGGAGGACGAGGCCGCCGTGATCCTGCTGCGGGACATGGGCATCGATTACGGCCAGGGCTATCACCTGGGCCGGCCCTCCGCCACGCTCGGGTCGTCCTCCGGCCCTGCGTGACCCCCCCGCATGCTCCCACCGAACCGCTGAACAGCCCGAACCGCTGAAGAATAAGGAGACCGCCATGCCCGTGCTCGACATCCGCACCAACGTGGCCGTGCCCGCCGACCGCCGCGCGGCGGTGGTGGCCGACGCCTCCCAACAGGTGGCGCACCTGCTGGGCAAGCCCGAAAAATACGTGATGGTGCTGCTGGAGGACGGACTGACCCTGAGTTTCGGCGGCGACATGGCGCCGGCCGCCTTCGTGCAACTGCTCAGCCTGGGCCTGCCCGAAGACCAGACCCCCGCCTTCTCCGCCGCCGTGTGCGCCTGGTTGGGCGAGGCCCTGGGCCTGCCGGCGGATCGGGTGTACATTGCCTTTGGCGCGCCGCCCCGCCACATGTTCGGCTTCAATGGCGGAACGTTTTGACCCCCGTATTCCTGGCGACCCTTATTCCCTTGGACAGGCGAGTGTTATGACCGACGTGGCCATTCTCGGGGCTTCCGGCTACACCGGCGCGGAACTGATCCGGCTGCTGGTGCCCCATCCCGCGATCCGCATCCACACCCTCACCGCCGACCGGCGCGCCGGCCGGGCCCCGGGGGAGGTGTTCCCGCAGCTCGCCCCCCTGGACCTGCCCCGGCTTCAGGCCCTGGAGGACGTGGTCTGGGACGACGTGGCGGCGGTCTTCTGCGCCTTGCCCCACGCCACCACCCAGGCGGTGATCCGTGACCTGCCGGCCCATCTGAAAATCGTGGACCTGTCGGCCGACTTCCGCCTTCGCGATCCCGCGGTCTATGCCGAGACCTACGGCCAGCCCCATGGCGCCCCCGCCTTGCAGGAAGAGGCGGTCTATGGCCTGACGGAGTTCAACCGGGAGGAAATTGTGGCCGCCCGGCTGGTGGCCAATCCCGGCTGCTATCCCACGGGGGCGCTGTTGCCGCTGTGCCCGCTGCTGGCGGCCGGCGCCATCGACCCCACCGACATTATCATCGACAGCAAGTCGGGGGTGACCGGGGCCGGGCGCGGCCCCAAGGAAGGGACCCTGTTCACCGAGGTGTCCACCGGCCTCCATGCCTATAACGTCAACGGCCACCGGCACGGGCCGGAGATCGACCAGGAGCTTTCCGCCGCCGCCGGTCAGCCGGTCATGGCCCAGTTCACGCCCCACCTGGTGCCCATGAACCGGGGCATTCTCAGCACCCTCTACGTGCGCCCCCGGGACAACGACGCCGACTATCTGCACGCCCTGCTGAGCCAGCGCTTTGCCAACGAGCCCTTCGTGCACGTGTTGCCGCCGGGCGACCTGCCGGCCACCCGCCACGTGGTGGGCAGCAATCAGTGCTGCATCGGCGTCACCAGCGACCGCAGCGGCACCCGGGCGCTGATCGTTTCCGCCCTCGACAACCTGATGAAGGGGGCGTCCGGCGCGGCGGTGCAGAACATGAACCTGATGCTGGGTCTGCCCGAAACCATGGGCCTGGACCAGGTGCCGGTGTTCCCATGACCGAGGGGTCCGAGAGGGGCCAGGCCGTCGTTCCGGGGCCGCTGGTGCGGCCCTATCGGGACCACTGGCCGGTCATCGCCGCCGATGCCTTCGTGGCACCCGGGGCGGTGGTGATCGGGGACGTGGTGATCGGGGCCGAGGCCAGCCTGTGGTACGGCGTGGTGGTGCGGGGCGATGTGCACTTCATTCGCATCGGCGCCCGCACCAACCTTCAGGACGGCACGGTGGTGCATGTCACCCGCCGCACCGCCCCCACGGAAATCGGCGACAACGTTACTGTCGGCCACGGGGCGGTGATTCACGGCGCGGTGCTGGAATCGGCGTGTTTCATAGGCATGCGGGCTACGGTGCTGGACGGCGTGGTGGTGGAAAGCGGCGCCATGGTGGCGGCGGGGGCCGTGGTCTCCCCCGGCAAGCGGGTGCCACGGGGCGAGATCTGGGCCGGGATACCGGCCCGGCCGCTGCGCGCCCTGAGCCCGGCCGAATCGGCCTTCATTCAGGAAAGCGCCGACAACTACGTGGCCTTAGGGCGTGAACACCGCGATCAGGTTTAACTATTTGTTATAGAGCGGATCGCAGTCAATGGGATCCGAGAATTGGGTCCCATTGACTGCGATAGGCTCTATCTATTTAATTTAGAGTGGATTCACGCCCCCAATCCGGTTCACAACGTGAACCCGATTGGGGGCGACCCGCTCTAGGGCCGAGAAACTTTGCCAGAAACGCGCAACAACAGCCGGATAACCAAGGTCTCGGGAGACGGACTTTATGCCGGGGGTTTGTTCAGGGTATCGGGAAAGCCGTACACGCCCCGCTGCCCCATCACCGGCTTGAAGTCGTCCGACAGGCCCAGCACCGTTTCCGCGCCCCCCAGATAGAGATAGCCGTCCTTGGTCATCTGATGGGCCACGTTCTTCAGCACTTTTTTCTTGGTGTCCTGATCGAAATAGATCAGCACGTTGCGGCAGAACACCACATCAAAAGTCCCCAGCCCGCCCATGCTCTCCAGCAGGTTATGCTCCCGGAACTGGACCATGCTGCGGATGGCGGGATCTACTTCCCACATTTCCTCTTTTTTCTTGAAATACTTCACCAGCATCTGCACCGGCAGGCCACGCTGCACCTCGAACTGGGAATAGATGCCGGCGCGGGCCTTTTGCAGCACCTCCCGGGAAATATCGGTGCCGATGATGTCGATTTTCCAGCCGGCGACCTTGGCCGCTTCTTCCTTCAGGATCATGGCCAGGCTGTAGGGTTCCTGGCCGCTGGAGGCGGCCGCGCACCAGATGCGGAAGGAGCGCTTGTTGGCGCGGGTTTTCAGCATGACCGGCAGCACCAGGCTGCGGAACTGGTCGAAGGGCTTTTGGTCGCGGAAGAAGAAGGATTCGTTGGTGGTCATGGCCTCGACCACGTCGCGAATCAGGGTTTCATCGCGCCGGCGCATGGCGGTCATGAGCTCGGGCAAGCCCTTGAGGCCGCGCTTGCGGGCCAGCGGCATCAGGCGGCTTTCCAGCAGATACGACTTGTCCTGGGTCAGGGTGAGGCCGGACCGCTCCTTGAGGAGCTTGCTGATGTAGTCGAAATCGTCCTGCTTCATCTCAGCCGCGCCTCGTGACCTGTTGGCGGATCATGGGGGCGATTTCCGTCAGCGGCAGCACGGCGCTGCACAACCCGGCCTGGGCCACCGCCCCCGGCATGCCCCACACCACCGACGTTGCTTCGTCCTGGGCGATGATGGTCCCGCCGGCCTCCACCACCTTGCGCCCGCCTTCCAGGCCGTCCTGGCCCATTCCGGTGAGAATCACCGTCAGCAGCTTGCGACCATAAAGCGGGCCCATGCTGCGCAGCATGGGATCCACCGACGGCCGGCAGAAATTTTCCGGTGGATTCTGGTTCAGGCGCACCACCCGCTGCGTGCCCTTGGCCTCCACCACCATGTGATAGTCCCCGGGCGCCACCAGGATGTGGCCGGCGCGCAGGGGGTCGCCGTCCTTGGCTTCCGTACACGGCCACCCCGAGGCGCGGCTGATGTGCTCGGCCAGGATGGTGGTGAAGGTGGGCGGCATGTGCTGGGTGATGACGATGGGAAGGGGCAACTTGCCCCCCAGGCCCCCCAGCAGCTTGAACAGGGCCTGCGGGCCGCCGGTGGAACTGCCAATGGCCAGGATTTCCGGCGCCGTGGTGGCCGCCGGCCGCAGGGTGATGGGCCCGCCCCTGACCGCTGGTTTGGCCGCCGGACGCGCCGTGCCGTTGGCGGCGGGCGCCGGTCGGGCCGGGGGCGTGGGCCGGGCAAACGCCTGCCGACCGCCGCCGGCGCGGCCGCCCCGCTGTCGGCCCAGGCTCTTGACCTTGCTCACCAGCTCGCGGCGGAAATCCACGCCGGTGGTCAGGCCATGCGCCGAGGTGGGCTTGGGCACATAGTCGGCGGCCCCCATGGACATGGCGCGCAGGCTGATGTCGGCGTTCTTAAGGGTCAGGGTGGACGCCATGATCACCACCAGTCCGGGCTGCTTTTCCAGCAGCCTGGGCAGGGCGGTCATGCCATCCATCACCGGCATTTCGATATCCAGAACCACCACGTCGATGGTGTGCCGGTCCAGTTGCTCCAGGGCCAGCTTGCCGTTGGTGACCGAGGCCACAACGGTGATGTCCGGGTCTTCCTCCAGATAACGGGTTAACAGCCCCCGCACCACGGCGGAATCGTCAACGACCATAGCCTGGATGGTATTTCCCTGGCGGCCCCCGCCGGGAGAACCGTCCGATGCGGCCCTCACGGCCCTGGATCCTTGCACCGTCTACCCCTCCACCCTTCAGATCAGCCCGACCTGCTCGAACTTTGCCTGCAGGATTTCGCTATCAAAGGGCTTCATGATGTATTCGTTGGCACCGGCTTGCAATGCTTCCTGGATGTGTTCGATGTCATTTTCAGTGGTGCAGAAGACCACCACCGTGGCATCCCCGCCGGGCAACTGGCGCAGGGCCTGCAGGAACTCCAGTCCGTTCATCACCGGCATATTCCAGTCCAGCAACACCGCGTCGGGCAGCTTTGCCTTGCACTGGTCCAATGCTTCCTTGCCGTCTTCCGCCTCCGCCGTCTCGAAAGACAGTTCCTGGAGGATTTTCTTGGCCACCATGCGGATGACCTTGGAATCATCGACGATGAGACAAGACTTCATGTCACCCCTTTCCATCGTCGGGATCGAGGAGGGCGTCCGCGCATCCCGTTCAAGCCCCGGCACACCGCGGACCGTGGACCCACTTTGTACTGCGCGGGCGCCCCCGGCCGCAAGCCAAATCGCCCCGAAACCCGGCGCTAGAGCGGATCGCCGTCAATGGGAACCCATTCTTGGGTCCCATTGACCGCGTGAATCGGCTCTATCTAT
>CAZHRQ010000128.1:0-7930 GCA_964535075.1 uncultured Rhodobacterales bacterium
AGGTCGGCGCCCAGCACCGCCGGCAGCGGTTCGCGCCGCACGGAAAGGGTCTGGGTGGCGGCGTCCGGCGCCAGGGCCGCCGCCACCAGGTCGTACCAGCAGCCCGCCGGTATCTTCTTGCCCGGCTCCCAGCCCCCCACGATCAGGCGGTCCTCCGCCCGGGTGAGGGCCACGTACAACAGCCGCCGGTATTCCCGCCGGTCCCGCGCCAGCGCCGCCGCCTGCCGCGCCAGAACCGCCGGGGCGCTTTCCTCCTGGCGCGGCGCCCACAGGAAGGGCGCCTCCGGGTCGTCCTCCGCCCACAACAGGGGGGCCGGGCGGTTGCCAGCGCGGGCCTGGGGCATCCCGGTGGTGTCGGGCAGGAACACCACGGGCGCCTGTAATCCCTTGGCCCCGTGCACGGTCATCACCCGCACCGCATCCTGGTTTCCCTGCTCCAGGTCCCGTTTGACCTGCGGCGCCGCCGTGGTGAGCCAGTGCACAAAGCCCTGGAGCGACGGCGGATGCAGCCGCTCATAGGCCAGGGCCTGAGTGAGGAACTCGTCCAGGGGATCTTCCGCTTCCGCCCCCAGGTGGGCCGCCAGCCGGGCCCGCCCGCCCAGGGGCCCCAGCACATGGGCGAACAGCTCGTGGGGCCGGCGGAAATCGGCCTGCCTCAGCAGATCGTTGAGCCAGTCCGCCGCCGCCATCAGGGTGGGATCGGTCTCCGCCAGGGCGTTCAGCCGGTGCCACAGGGGGGTATCGCCCCGGTCGTGGCACAGGGTGAACAGGGTGTCTTCGTCCAAGCCCAGCAGCGGCCCCTTGAGCACCGTGGCCAGGGTCAGATCGTCCTCCTGCAACAACAGAAAGTCGGCCAGGGCCAGCAGGTCGCGCACCGCCATCTGATCGGTGAGCACCATGCGGTCCACCCCGGTCACCGGCACCGCCCGCTGTTTCAGGGCCCGCACCAGTTCGCCCACGAAGGTGCCCCGCCGGCGCACCAGCACCATGATGTCGCCCGGCCGCACCGGTCGTCCCCGGGCCGGCAGGGGCTCGGCCCGGTGCAGCATGTCCTGAATGGCGGTGGCCACCCAGGCCGCCATGCGGTCACTGCCCCCGGCCGGGGCCGCCGTGGCCCGGGGCGGTTGCCAGGGCGCCTGGGGCTCTTTTTCCTCCCGGGGCAGCGGCGGCCATAGCTCCACCCGGCCGCCGTGGCCTTCCCGGGCCGGGATGTGCACCAGCGGGCCGTCCTCGCCCACCACGCCGTCGCTGGCGTCGGCCCGGCTGAACACCCGGTCCACCAGCGCCAGCACCGCCGGCACCGAGCGGAAGGACACCTGCAACGGCAGCGAGCGCCACGCCTGGCCCGACTCGGGAATGCGCGTGCCATACGTGGCGTGCATGCGGCGAAAGGCTTCCGGGTCCGCGCCCTGGAAGCTGTAGATGGATTGCTTGTAGTCCCCCACCACGAACAGGGTGTGGGCGCCTTCCAGGGCGCCTTCGCCGGCGAAGAACTCGTCGGTGAGCGCCGCCACCACCGCCCATTGTTCGGGGCTGGTATCCTGGGCCTCGTCGATGAGCAGGTGCTCCAGGCCCTGATCCAGCTTGTACAGCACCCAGGCCGCGCCGTCCTCCTGCTGCAACAGGGCGCGGGTTTTCAGGATCAGGTCGTCATAGTCCAGCAGGGCCCGGCCCGCCTTGGCCTGCGCGTAGCGGCGGCTGAGGGCGTCGGCCAGCACCCACAGGGCGCGGGTGCCCTGGGCGGTCATGGCCGTGCGCTGGGCCTCTTCCACGGCCTGGACCCGTTGGGCCTCGGCGCTCAGGATGTCCACGATGTCGGGACAGGTGGCCTCCGCCGCCCGGGTCGCCAGTCGGCGGCGCATCTCCCCCTTGTCGGTGAAGAATACGCCGCGATAGCGGGGCCACTGCTCTGGCCGTTCCTCGGCCGACGCGGCCAGCCACGCCTGGATCAGGGGCGCGTGGGCCTGGTCGGTCTTGCCGCCCGTGGTCAAGGCCGTGGCCGCCCGGGCCAAGGCCGCGCGGTCGAACGCCCCGTCGGCACAGCCCGCGGCCAGCACGGCCTCGGGCGGATGAAAGGCGTCCATGTCCAGGGAGGCCTTCACGCGCGCCAGGACCCCATCCAGGCCGTGCCGGGTCAGCAGTTGGGACACCCGCGCCCGGGCGTCACTCACCTGGGCCAGCAGGGCCGGGAACTGGTCCTCGCTCACCGCGTCGGCCAGGAAGGCCAGGGCTTCGGTGAGGGCGGTATCGCCGGGGGTGGAAAGCAGGGCATCCCGCACCTCGGTCATGAGGGCGTTGGCCTCGCTTTCCTCCATCACCTGGAAGTGGGGCGCCACCCCGGCCTCCAGCGGAAAACGCCGCAACACCGACTGGCAGAAGGCGTGCACGGTCATGATGCGCATGCCACCCGGCGCATCCAGAACCCGGGCGAACAGCCGCCGGGCCAGGGCCAGGGTCTCCGGCGCCGGCGGGGTGCCCAGCAGCGCGGCCAGATCGGCCGTGACCTCGGCATCGGGCCGGGTGGCCCAGCCGGCCAGCCGGGCGTGCAGGCGGTTGGCCATTTCCGCCGCCGCCGCCCGGGTGAAGGTGATGCACAACAGCCGGGAGGGCACCGTGCCGTGCAAGAGCAGCGTCAGCACCCGATCGGTGAGCACCTTGGTCTTGCCGGTGCCGGCGGAGGCCGACACCCACACGGAGGTTTGGGGATGGGCGGCCTGACGCTGGGTTTCGGCGGCGTGGATGGCGGGGTGACTCATGGGGTTTCTCCCTCGCCGCTGTCCCACAGCCCCCGGCGGGACAGGTGCGTATAGTCGCTGTAGCGGGGGGCCATGGCAGGATCGGGACACACGGGGTAGACGCTGTTCGGATCATCGAAGTGGGCCACCAGCCGCAACAGCCCGGCCCGGGTCTCGGCCAGGAGTTCGGTCATCGGCGGCATACTTTTACCCCCTCCCTCGGCCGTGACCACCTTCTGTTCCGGCTGCCGCCCCAGCCGCCACCACGCCAGGGTGGCCACGGTGGTGGCGGTGCCCAGATCGGGAAAGGCGCCCTCGGCGACCATCACCCCTTCCAGGGGCAATTGCGGGCTGTAGCCGCTGAGGATCTCGTGGTTGGTGGGCAGGGTGCCGGTTTTGTAGTCGATCACCGCCACTCCCTCGGCCCGGCTTTCCAGGCGGTCGGCCCGGGCGGTGAGGGTGAAGGGGCCGGCCGGGGCCGCGAAGGTCCAGGCGCCCTTGACCTCCGCCAGCAAGGGGACGCGGGGGTGGCGCCAAGTGCGTTCGTGCGCCACCAGCCACGCCACCGCCCGGGCGAAGCGGGGCGGCCAGAAGGCGCGCACGGCGGGGCGGTGGCCGTGGGGGTGGGCGGCCAATTCCTCGTGGAACAGGGCCCTCAGCCTGATGTCGGCGTCGGGGGGCAGTTCACGGGGAAAAACGGTGGTGAAGCGCTGCAAGGTCTGGTGGACCAGGGTGCCATAATCCGCCGGACCGGGGGGCGAATCCAGGGGCTCCAGGGCGCGCAGCTTGAGGATTCTTTTGGCATAGAGGCTGTAGGGATCCCGGCGCAGGGTCTCGATATCGCTCACCCCCAGCGTACGCGGCCGCGCCGCCACCGGCGGACAGGGGGCTGGGGGCCGGCGGGACACCTCCAAGTGGTCGTCGGGCTGGTCCAGATGATCGGCCCAGGCCAGCCAGGGGCGGGGCCGGGGCAGGCTGAGGCCGCCGGCCCGCAACACCGCCTCCAGCCGCAGCCACCAGCGAGAGGGCACCGCCGGCGTACCCTCCACCCGGTCGGCCCGGGTCATGAGCACCCGGGGCGCCGCCATCAACTGGCTGAAATCGTGGGCGGCCTGACCGATCTGGCGCTCGGGCAGCGGCAGGCCCACCTCGGTGCGCATGGGGCGGCTCATCCAGGGATCGGCGCCGGGATCGGGCGGCCACGTGCCCTCGTTGAGCCCGCCCAACACCACCAGATCGGGCTGTAACAGCCGGGCTTCCTGGGGCCCCAGCACCTGCAAGCGGGGATGGCCGCCAAAACGGGGCCGCACGCTCTGCCCCTGCAACAGCCCCTCCAGCAGCGTCGGCCATTCCCGGGGGGCGAAGGGCGGCAGGGCATCGGCGGCCAGCAGCAGATCGTGCAGGAACGTGGCGGCGGCGGCGCCGTTCTCACCGGCCCACACCCGCGCGGCGCCGCTCTCCGTGTCGTTGGCGGCCAGGGCCTCCACCAAGGTAATGTGGGCGGTGAGCAGCGGGCCCAGGGCCACCGTCTCGGCGGCCATGAGGGTGGCCAGGGGCGTGCAGACCTCTTCCAGCCAGGCCCCGAGCTGGACCAGATCCTCGGGCGCGCCGCGCAGGGCGGTTCGCAGGCCCGCCAGCCCCGCCGGCGGCCGGGGCCCGCGCAACACCCGGCGTTCCAGACGGCGCACCCGCCGGCGGAAATCCCCCGGCCGCATCCCGCCGGCCAACAGGGGGTGTTTCAGCACCGACAGCAGCGGCACCGGCGCCAGGGCCTCGGTCATCAGTGTGGCGGTGAGGCGCAGCAGCAGCCCCGGCGGGGTGAGGGCCAGGGGACGGCCGGCGGAATCGTCCACCCCCAGGCCCCAACGGCCCAGCGCCGCCGCCACCCGCCGGGCCAGGGTGCGGTCCAGGGTCACCAGCGCCGCTTCCCGGCCCTCGGTTTCCAGGGTTTCCCGCAGGGCCAGGGCGATCACCTCCGCCTCTTCGCGGGTGCCGGGACAGGTGACCGCCTCCAGCCCGGTGAGGGCCGCCGGATCCAGGGGCGGCCCCGCATGCCAGGTCTCGGTGACCGCCGCCGGCCACAGGGCCCGGCTCACCAGGGCGCGGCGTGGCACGGGCGTGGCGTCCACGCCGGGCCACGGGCGCACGGTCTCCCGCGCCACGTCCAAACGGCTCAGCAGCCGCTTCAGGTCGCCCTGGGGGTGGCTGTCGTCCACGGCGGCCCAGGCGGCGGCGTCCAGGTGCGGATCCAGACCCGCGAGCACAATGCGTCCCCCGGGCAGGGTGCGCACCGTCCGCATCAGATCCACCACCGCCGGCATGGTGCCGGGGTCCCCGGCCACGATCACCGGCCCGGCGGGCGGCGTCTGGGCCCAGGCGGCGGCCTGGGCGCGGATCAGGGCATTACGGCGCGCCGCCGGGTCCATGGCCCCCTCTTCCGCCAGCACCGCCGGCCAGTGCCGTTGCACGATGTCGAGAAAGCGCACCGTCTCCTGCCAGTGGCGGGCGAAGCGATCACCGGTCACCAGGGTGGGGAGGCGGTCCAGCGGCACCTCCTCGATCTGGGCCTGATCCAGCAGCGCCGCCAGCGCGCCGGCCAGCCGCACCGCCTGATCGGCCGGCACGGGATCGTCGGTGCGCGCCCGCACCAGCCGGGTGAGCAGCAACTGCCGACGCAGGGGGGAAATGGCCGGGGGCAGGTCCAGGGCGGCGGTCACCACCGGAGTGTCGTGGGCGGTGAGGGCCAGTTCGTCCTCGTCGATGTCGGCCACCGCCGCCAGCCGGGGCAACACCAGGGGCCGCCCCCCCGCCGCCCGCAGAAACGCCTCCCGCAGGGCGCGCGCCGCCCGCCGGGTGGGCAGCAGCACCGTCATGGCCTCCAGTCCCAGCGGGTCCTCGCCCGTCTCCGCCAGCAGGGTGGTGGCCAGGGTCTGGAGGAACGGAACCCCGGCGGGGATGTGATAAAGCACGTTGGAGGACATCAGCCAAACCTCGCCAGGATCACCGCATCGGGGCGCCCCTTACAGCGGTGCGCGGCCCCATCATCGGCCGGTCTTTACGGGTATGCAACGGGATAACCAGCGCCCGGAAGGCGTTCGTCTTTCGAGGCGTTGTCCGCCGTTAACACACCGGTTACATTTTACTCGTGGCATACAGGGGGATGGGGGGCCGTCCCGGTGCCAAGGTAACCACCCTGAAGAAGGGCCATACGGCGCGGCGACAACGTCGTCCCCGTGGACCGGGAGAAAGATCCAGGGCATGACCCAACACCCCGCCAGACCGCATCTTCCGCCACTCCCCGTTGCCTGACACAAACGTTACGCGCTGGACGTGCGCGAGATTGACCTAAACTATACCACCCTGCACGCGGCCTGCAACCGTCTGGCGGCGCGGGTGGGGGGCGACGGCGCCCCGGCGGCATCGGCCCCCGCCCGAACGGGGGGCCCCTCTGGAAGGCCGCGTCTCTGATCCCATATGCTGCGGAAGACGGGGACGGTTGATCGCCTCCCCGGCGCGGGGTTTAATAGGCCCCTGCGGGGACGGCGCCGCCATCCCCGGCCAAGGTACACGGCACTCCGGAGAGGATCATGAAACGACTCGGCAGGAATGTGGCCCGGGCGCGGGCCGCCCACATCCGGGAGGGCGCTATCCTTCCGTGGCTGATGGGGGGCGTGGTGCTGCTTGCGGCCCTGGTGGTGCTGATGGCACCGGCCCACGCGCGTTCGGGCCCGGAGGGCTTCGGCGACCTGGCGGACAGGCTTCTGCCCTCGGTGGTCAACATCTCTACGACCCAGAAAATCAAGGGCCACCAGGGGATGCCCATTCCCCAACTGCCCCCGGGGTCGCCTTTTGAGGATTTCTTCAAGGATTTCTTTGGCGAGAACGGTCCTGGCGGCCGTTCCCACCCCGATCTGCCCCGGCGGGCCACCAGCCTGGGCTCGGGCTTCATCATCGACGCCTCGGGCTACGTGGTCACCAACAACCACGTGATCCAGGGCGCCGAATCGGTGCGGGTGATCCTGCAGGACGACACGGTGCTGGACGCCGAGATCCTGGGCCGCGATCCCAAGACCGACATCGCCCTGCTGAAGGTGGACTCCGACACCCCTCTGCCGGCGCTCACCCTGGGCAATTCCGACAAGGTGAAGGTGGGCGACTGGGTGCTGGCCATCGGCAACCCCTTTGGCCTGGGCGGCACCGTGACCGCCGGCATCGTCTCCGCCCGTGCCCGGAATATCAACGCCGGGCCCTATGACGACTTCATCCAGACCGACGCGTCCATCAACCGGGGCAACTCCGGCGGCCCCATGTTCAACATGGACGGCGAGGTGATCGGCATCAACACCGCCATCCTCTCGCCCTCGGGCGGCAGCATCGGCATTGGTTTTGCGGTGCCCAGCAATCTGGCCAAGCCGGTGCTGGACGATCTGCGCGAATACGGCCGGGCCCGGCGCGGCTGGCTGGGCGTGCGCATCCAGACCGTCACCCCGGAAATCGCCGAAAGCCTGGGGCTGAAGGACGCGCAAGGCGCCCTGGTGGCCAACGCGGACGAGGAGGGTCCGGCGGCCGAGGGCGGCGTCAAGGTGGGCGACGTGATCCTCAGCTTCAATGGCGAACCCGTGCCGGAAATGCGGGCCCTGCCGCGCATGGTGGCCGAAACCGCCATTGGGAAGATGGTGCCGCTGAAGGTGTGGCGCAACGGCAAGGAAGTGAAGCTCTCCATCACCCTGGGGGAAATGCCCGAGGACCTGGAAACCGCCCAGGCGCCCGGCACGCCGGAACCCGAGGGCACGGAGGAATCCTTGAGCAGCCTGGGCCTGACCCTGGCCACCGTGAACGACCTCATGCGTCAGCGCTTCGACCTGCCGGCCGATGCCCGGGGCGTGCTGGTGGTGAGCGTGGATCGGGAATCGGAAGCGGCACGCAAGGGCATGCGGCCCGGCGACCTGATCGTGGAGGTCAACCAGACCGAGGTGGGCTCGGCCGAGGATGTGGCCACGGCCGTGGCGGAGGCCCGGGACAAGGGCCGCAAGTCGGTGCTGCTGCTGGTGGCCAACGACCAGGGCCTGCGCTTCGTGGCCCTGAGCTTCGAGGAAGACTAGAGCGGATCGCCCCCAATCGGGTTCACCCTGTGAACCCAATTGGGCGCGTGAATCCGCTCTAAATCAAATAGATAGAGCCGATTCACGCGGTCA
>CAZHRQ010000129.1:0-7861 GCA_964535075.1 uncultured Rhodobacterales bacterium
CACCTCACCGATTCCGTCAAGCCTCTTCCCGCTGAAAACTGACCCGTGACAAGGGGCCATGGCTTCTCCGCGGCGCGCCACCTCCCAAAAATAATGCAGGGCAAACACGCGCATGCTTGACGACAGGGGCTGCTCCGGATGCCGATCATGCACCTGCGTGCACAGGGAATCCAGGTCGGTCTGCTCCCGCCGGGCGATATAGTCCAGGGCCTCCCACATCAGGGGCTCCAACCGCATGCTGGTGCGTCGCCCCTTCACCCGTACATTTCGCAGTTGCAATGGACTTTTCCGGCCCATGGTCCCCTTTTTCCCTCCGCCCCCCTCGTCGCGCACGGCATACAAGGGTGTGCACAAACGGGTGTGCATACAACAATATGCAATTAACTCGATAGTGATCAGACTATACGGGAAAACACGTGCACGACGACCCCTTCCAACACCACTAATAGGGACAAGGTGGCTTGGCCTGTCACGGGATTGCGTAAAGGACGTCCCCGGGGCATCCTGCGGGTCGGATGTTCAACGCCATCCCCCAAGGCAGGGGGGTGGGAGAGGGAGACCGCACCGGTCATGGCGAACTCTTCGGACCCGACGGATCCGGCCGAGCGGTCGGTATCCCTGCCCGATGCCTTCACCGCCTGGGCTTTTTGCTGGGCGGACCTGCTGCTGGTGCTGGACCGGACCTTGTCCATTGTGCGGGCGGCGGGGCCGTTCGACGTGCTTACCGGCCGCCGGGCGGAAAGCCTCCCCGGCACGCCTCTCCCCGACCTGGTGGTGGAGGCGGAGCGGGATCAGGCCACCCGTCACCTGGGGCGGGCCAACGTGTTCGGCCGGGTGGAGCTGTCGCGGCTCAACCTGGTGAACGACCGGGGACGCCTGGTGCCGGTGCGGGCCTCGGGCTACTTCCTGGACCCGGACAGCGGCATTCTGTTCCTGGCCCTGCGCCGCCTGTCGCCGGAAGAACGGCTGACCACCGCCGAGACCATGCGCCGCGATCCCGAGACCGGGTTGCTCAACGGCGACTCCTTTGCCGAGATGGTGGGATATCGCATGAAGGAACTGTGCGATGCCGGGGTGGAGACCAACCTCTCCCTGGTGGAAATGGCCGACCTGGATGAGGTGGAGCAGCGGCTGGCCAACGACGACCAGCTCAGCCTGTCCCGTCGTATTGGCGAGGCCCTGCGCGCCCAGTCGGTGGCGGGCGACAGCGCCGGTCTGGTGGCCCCGGGGCGCTTTGGCGTGCTGCACCGCACGGAGGTGGACATCTCCGGCCTGGGCGACACCCTGCAGGACCTCACCGCCGCCCTAGACCCCGAGAGCAAGGGCGCCCGTATCCATACCCTCACCCTGGACAACAACACCTTGGCCGGCATCGACGAAACCGATCTGGCCCAGGGGCTGATGCACACCCTCAATCGCTTCCGCACCGCCCGGGCCGGGGACTTCAGCCTCAAGGACATCAACACCAACCTCCAGGACCTGGTGTCGGAGGCGGTGGGCCACGTGGAAACCTTCCGTCGCATGGTGCACGAGCGGGCCTTTGATTTGGCCCTGCAACCCATCGTTTCCCTGAAAAAGGGAGATATTCACCACTACGAGGCCCTGGCCCGTTTTCGGGACGGCGGCCCCCATGCCTCGCCGTGGGAGCACATCTCCTTCGCCGAGGATACGGGCATGATCCATGATTTCGACTTGGCCATGGCGCGCAAGGTCGTGGAGTGGCTGGCCCAACGCCCCCGCAACACCACCCGCTACCGGGTGGCGGTGAACATTTCCGGCCGCTCGGTGAGCACCCCCGCCTATGCCGGCGCCCTGCACCGCCTGCTGGACGCCAATCCCTGGACCGAGGGCCTGCTGCTGTTCGAGATCACCGAAAGTGCCCGCATGACCGACCTGGACAACGCCAACGCCTTCGTACAGGGCTTGCGCCGGCGAGGGTATCCCGTGTGTCTGGACGATTTCGGTGCCGGGGCGGCCAGCTTTCAGTATCTGTCCTCCATGGAGGTGGATGTGGTGAAGCTGGATGGCTCCGCCCTGCGCAACGCCCGCCGCGCCACCAAGGGCCGCGCCTTCCTCTCCGCCCTGGCCGAACTGTGCCGGCGGTTGGGGGTGGAGACGGTGGCGGAAATGGTGGAGGACCGCGACGACCTGGAATTCGTGCGCGGCTGCGGCATCGACCACGTGCAGGGCTATCTGTTCGGCCGCCCCGCCGCCGACATTTCCGCCTTCAATCCCCTGCCCAACCATCGCCTGATCCAGATCACCGGCCGGTCCTGAGGGCTGGCGCAACAGCGAGATCACCGATGCCGACGGCCAGCGGCTGTTGGTGAGCTTTGGCATCGACGTGACCGAATTGCGGGAAAGCGAACGGGTACGGGAGGCCGGCGAACGCATTGCCGGCATGGGGAGCTGGCACCTGGATCCGGAAACCGAGCGGCTTACCCTGTCCGCCGAGTTCCGCCGGCTCCACCGGTGGCAGGGCGACCCCCCCCCACCCTGTCGGGGTGACCGCCGTTGCTACAGCAGCCCCGCCGCCTTGAAAGACGTATGGCCGTGGCGGCCGATGACCAGGTGATCGTGCAAAAGGACCCCCAGCGGCCGGGCGGCCTCCTCCAGGGCGCGGGTAATGTCGATATCCCCCTGGCTGGGGGTGGGCTCGCCGCTGGGGTGGTTGTGCACCACGATCATGGCGGAGGCCCCCAGTTCCAGGGCCCGCTTCACCACCTCGCGCGGGTAAAGCGGCGCGTGATCCACCGTGCCGCGGGACTGTAACTCATCCGCCAACAGCACGTTACGCTTGTTCAGGAACAGCACCCGCACCTGCTCCACCGTTTCGTGGGCCAGGGCGATACGGCAGTAGTCCAGCAGACGGTCCCAACTGCTGATGACCGGGTGTTCTCGCGCTTCTTCCTGGGCTAGGCGCTCGGCCAGGGCCGGCACCACCTTGAGAATGGCGGCGCCGTTGCTCTTGATGCCCTTCACCTCCATCAACGCCTGGGGCGAGGCCCGAAACACCCCCGCCAGGGAGCCGAACCGCCGCAGCAGCGCCTTGGCGATGGCCTTGGTGTCCTGGCGCGGCAGGGTGGCGAACAGCAGCAACTCCAGCAGTTCATAGTCCTCCACCGCGCCCGTCCCCCCCTTCAGGAAGCGCTGACGCAGGCGTTCCCGGTGGCCCAGATGGTCGGGCGGGGCCGGCTCGGAAGCGGAGTCTTCAACGGGCGCCATGGACGGATTCCGGTTCAGGAGACGGGAAGCGACCTCACGCTACCACCGCCCGCCGGGTACGGTCCACCAGCGGCGTCGCCAGGGGCAGCAAGCGGTGCACGGTAATGCCCTCTGGGGTTACCTGGCAGGCGCAGGCCAGGAACTCCACCCCGACGGCCGCCGCCGCCGCTGCCGCGTCGCCGTAGGTGGGGTCGATGTCGGCCGCCAGGGAGAACGCGTCGGCGTCGTCCCGTTGGGCCAGATACAGCATCACCGCCCGGCCCCCCTCCGCCACCACGGTGCTCATCTCCGCCAGATGCTTGGTGCCCCGGCCGGTGGTGGCGTCGGGAAACTGCAACCGGTTCTCCCGCCACAAGGTCACGTTCTTCACTTCCACGTGGCAGGGGGGCGTGGCGGGGGCGTCGCTTTCCAGCAGCAGGTCGATGCGCGAGTTGCGGCCGTAGCGGACTTCTCGCCGCACCCGGTCATAGCCCGTCAGCGCCGGCAGCAGACCGGCGCCCACCGCCTCCGCCGCCAGGGCGTTGGCACGGTGGGTGTTGAGCCCCACCAGGGTGTCGCCATCGGCCACCAGCTCCCAGGTCCAGGCCAGTTTGCGTTTGGGATCCTCATGGTGGGCCAGCCACACCGGGGCATCGGGCGTCAACAACCCCATCATGGACCCCGAGTTGGGCACGTGGGCGGTGACCGCCGTGCCATCCTCCAGGATCACGTCGGCCAGGAATCGTTTGTAGCGCCGCACCAGGCGGCCCCGGGTCAAGGGCGCGGGAAAGTCCATGGGATCAGGCTCCGAAGGCACAGGCGGGCGCGGCAGCCTGCCCGGGCGTGGGCGTCCAGCCGGTGAGGGTGACCACCTCGAAGGTGGCGGGCACCCGCCCGGCGGCATCGCCGTACCGTTGTTGATAGTCGGCCAGGGCCAACGCCAGCACCGCGCGGCGCAAGGGCTGGCCGGGGTGGATCACGCTCGCTTCCCCCATGCCCCGCAGATCGTGCAACAGCCGCAGGGGATCGCCGTAGGTCACCATGGTGGTTTCCGTGTCCGCCACCGGTCCCTGGAAACCCGCCGCGCCCAGCAGGCTGCCCGCCGCCTGCACCGAAACCAAGGGCGCGATTCGTGGCCGGGCTCGACCGGTGAGGGTTTCCTCCGCCCGGGTCAGGCAGTCCCGCAGCTCCCACAGGCTGCGCTCGCCCCACAGACTGGCCAGCAGCAGGCCGTCGGGCCGCAGCACCCGGCGCAGTTCCACCAGCACCCGATCGGGCGCGTTGGCCCAGTGCAGGCCCAGATGGCTCACCACCAGATCCACGCTGGCGTCGGCCAGGGGCAGGGCTTCGGCCGCCGCCGCCAGGGCCGGACCGGGCGCGCCGGTTACCCACGCCGCGGCGGGCTCGCAGGTGATCACCTCCGCCACCCGTCCGGGCAACATCTCCCCCAACAGCCGGCTCAGCAGCCCCTGGCGGCCGTCCACGTCGAGCGCCCGGGGAAAGTCCCGCCGCACAATGTCCAGGCGTTCCAGCAGCGCCGGCGCGGTGGCGCGAATCAGGAAATCATGGGCGGCGAACCCGGCGGCGGCGCGGGCGCGGTGACGGCGACGGCGCCGGGCGTCGAAACGGACAGGGGTCATGGAACGTCCTGAGGCGGGGGACCGTGTTCATGGGGTTGCGCTTTGCCGGCGCAGGCCTCAGACTTGGCCGCGCCGCGCCATTCGTCAAGGGTGTGGCGTGATCGGGGCAAAAGTGGAACCGGGCACGTGGCCTCTCGCACATCCTTGTTCAGCATCGGGCAGGTGATCGTTCTGGTGACGGCGGCGGTGCTGCTGATAGCCGGGCTGGTGGTGGGTTTGGGCTCGCTGCTGTTGCGGCACGAGGCCATGAATTCCTGGGCGCGGGAAGAGGCCCGCGAGACCTCGCAACTGGTGTTCGCGGCCCTATATTCGGCCATGCAGCGCGGTGCCGGCGGCGAGGAACTGGAACAAATCGCCCGCGACATCAGCGCCGAACAGCCCGACCTCAAGGTGGACATCTACCGGGGGTTCCCCGTGATCCGCCAGTTCGGCGACAATCCCGAAGAAGCCCCCCAGCGTGCCCGCGATCCCCATCTGTCCGCCGCCCTGGACGGGCAGGAGGAATTGGTGACCGACATGCAGGCGGGCACCCTGCGCTTTCTCTATCCCGTGCCGGTGCGCGAGGCCTGCACCGCCTGTCACGATGCCACGCCGGGGCAGATCAACGGTGTGGTGGACGTGACCTATCCCGTCACCCAGGTATCCCTGCCCCTGCATGTGGTGCGCTTTTACGCCCTGGCCATGTTCGTGCTGTTCGCGGTGGGCGGGGCCGGGGTGCTGTTCTGGGCCCAGCGGCGTTTCATCGCCCGGCCCATGCACACCTTGTCGGAGGTGCTGGGAGACCTCAGCACCAACCCCGATCTCAGCCGTCGCGCCTGGGTGCCGAGCCGCATCCGCGAGGTGCATACCCTCACCCACCAGTTCAACCGCATGCTGGAACGGTTGCAGGATTCCCAGGCCCGGCTGGAGGATCTGTCGGCCCGCGATCCCCTCACCCGCCTGTCCAACCGCAGCAAGTTCGAGGAAGCCCTGGGCCAGGAAGTGCAGCGGGCCCGCCGCCACGGCCTGCGCTTTGCCCTGGTGATGCTGGACCTGGACAACTTCAAGCACATCAACGACACCTTCGGCCACCCCGTGGGCGACATGGTGTTGAAGGAACTGGCCGCCATCCTGCGCACCAACACCCGCAAGACCGACACCCTGGCCCGGTTGGGCGGGGATGAGTTCGCCGTGCTGCTGCCCGAAACCGCCCTGGATCAGGGCGAGGAGGTGGCGGAAAAGCTGCGGCAGGTGCTGTCGGAAACCCAGGTGACACTGCCCGAAGGCAAGGTCACCATCCACGCCAGCCTGGGCCTGGTGGGCTTTCCCGAAAGCGGCGACACCTATGAAAGCCTGACCATCGCCATGGATGTGGCCATGTACAAGGCCAAGCGCGGTGGCAAGAACCGGGTGGCCCGGGTGGAGGGCTCCGAACGCGAAAGCGTCATGCACATTTTTGCCCAGGGCAACTTCATCCGCAGCGCCCTGGAGGAACAACGGGTGGTGGGCTTCCTGCAACCCATCGTCAACACCCGCGACGGCACCGTGCATGCCTACGAAGTACTGGCCCGCGTGAGCGACGGCGAGGATTACATCTCCGCCGGCCGCTTCATCGAGGCGGCGGAGGAACTGGGCCTCACCGAGCGTATCGACGACGCCGTGTTCCGCGACGGCCTGCGCTGGTTGGCGGAACGCAGCCCCGGGTCCGAGGGACCGGCCCTGTTCTTCAACCTGTCGTCCAAGAGCTTCGGCAACATGGAAAAGATGCGCCGGGTGCCGCAACAACTTAGGGACCTGGGCCTGCATCCGGCGCGGGTGGTGTTCGAGATCACCGAACGCGAAGCCCTGCCGCACATGTCCGAGCTCATCGCCATGATCGAGGCCCTGCGGGCGGAGGGCTTCCGCTTTGCCCTGGACGACTTCGGCTCCGGCTTTTCATCGTTTTTGTATCTCAAGTACCTGAACGTGGACATTGTTAAAATTGAAGGCAATTTCATCCGTACTATCGCTCAGGACTGGAAGGATCGGGTGATGGTGGAGCATATCCACAACATGGCCCGGGCCTTCGGCCTGGACACGGTGGCGGAACTGGTGGAGGACGCCACCATCCACCGCATCATTTGCGACATGGGCATTCCCCACGCCCAGGGCTTCTGGTACGGCCGACCCCAGCCGGCGGAAACGGTCCCCGGCGGCCCCCGGGGCTCGCTGCTGCCCCGGGACGCCCTGGGGGAATAGGGCGGCAGGGCCATGGGACGCTGGCGGGACGGCCCTGGACGGCGGATCCTGGACCTGCTGTTGCCGCCGCGCTGTCTCCAGTGCGGCACCCCGGTGGCCGAGCCCGGCACCCTGTGCGGCGCCTGCTGGCACGAGCTGACGTTTCTCGCCCCCCCCTGGTGCCCCTGTTGCGGCCGCCCCTTTGCCGTGCCGGCGCCGGCGGAAACCCTGTGCGGCGCCTGTCTCCAGCGGCCGCCGCGCCACGGCCGCAGCCGCGCCGCCCTGCGCTACGACCATGCCAGCCGCCCGCTGGTGCTGGCCCTGAAACACGGCGATCGCACCGACATGGCGCCGGCCCTGGGGCGCTGGATGGCGGCGGCAGGGGCCGATCTGTTGGGCGATGCCGACCTGCTGGTCCCGGTGCCGCTGCATGGCCTGCGGCTGTGGCGTCGGCGCTACAATCAGGCGGCGTTGCTGGCCCAAGCGGTGGGCCGCACCGCCGGGGTGGCGGTGGCGGTGCGGGGCCTGACCCGGGCGCGCAACACCCGCAGCCAGGGCGGACTGGGCCGCGCCGCCCGGCATCGCAATGTGCGCGGGGTCTTCCAGTTGGGCCACCCGGTGCAAGGGGCGCGGGTGGTGGTGATCGACGACGTGATGACCACCGGCGCCACCCTGGACGCCTGCGCCCGGGTGCTGCGGGCGGGAGGCGCCGCCCGGGTGGATGTGCTCACCCTGGCCCGGGTGCTGCCGCTGACGGGATAGAGCGCAGCAGATCTCATTTTAGCAAAAAGGGGCTTTGCGTCGGACACAGGATGTGATTC
>CAZHRQ010000130.1:0-7772 GCA_964535075.1 uncultured Rhodobacterales bacterium
GCCCCCGATTGGGGGCGATCCGCTCTAAATCAATATTGCTAAGACCATTGATCGTGATCGGCTCTCAATCAAATAGATAGTGCCGATCTGTCTTATTATCCACGGCGTTGTCCCTTGAGGCACGGATACTTCGGCAGGAGAGGGGAGGCGGCCCCGCCTGTTGTCAATAAAAACCCATCGCTGGACAACGCAGGAGGACCATGGCACTCACCATGGCGTCATTGATCGTTCCATTGGGAAGCGCATGCCATGACCACATCGGACTCGTGGCGCGCCCGGGTGGGGGCGTGGGCTACCCAGCCCCTGGTGCGCCGAGCCATCATTACGCTGATCATTCTCAACGGCATCAGCCTGGGCCTGGAAACCTGGCATGTGGCCGTGGCCGTCGCGGGCCCGGCCCTGCGCCTGTTCGACGCCCTGGTGCTGACCGTGTTCACCTTGGAAATCGCCCTGAAGCTCTATGCCTTCCGGCTCGATTTTTTCCGCCAGCCCTGGAACATTTTCGATTTCGTGGTGGTGGGTATTTCGCTGGTTCCCACGGCGGGGCCCTTTTCCGTGCTGCGGGCGCTGCGAATCCTGCGGGTGTTGCGGCTGCTGTCGGTGCTGCCCAGCATGCGCCGCGCGGTGGAGGCCCTGATCAGCGCCCTGCCCGGTCTGTTCGCCGTGGGGTCCCTGCTGGCGCTGTGTTTCTACGTCAGCGCCGTGCTCGCCACCAAGCTGTTCGGCGCTTCCTTCCCCCAGTGGTTCGGCTCCATCGGCGGTTCCATGTATACCCTGTTCCAGGTGATGACCCTGGAAAGCTGGTCCATGGGCATCGTGCGGCCAGTGATGGATCAATACCCCTGGGCGTGGCTGTTCTTTGTGCCCTTCATCGTGGCCATGAGCTTTGCCATCCTGAACCTGTTCATCGGCATCATTGTGGATGCCATGCAGACAGTGCACGCCCGTGAGGATGCCGAGGCCGCCGCCAACGCTCCGCCCTCCGCCGAGCACCAGGAACTCCAGGCCTTGCGTCGGGAGGTGCAAGAACTTAAGCAGATGCTGGCCGAGCGTCTGCCCGAGCGGGAGTAGTCTTGCCGAAGGAATCCCAGGACTGGGATCGGTCGTCTCGTGGAGAGGCATTTGGGGGCGCCTTTACGGCTCCCGGCAGGCCTGATGGGCGCGTGAATCCGCTCTACAACAAATAGATAGAGCCGATTCACGCGGTCAATGGGACCCGAGAATGGGTTCCCATTGACCGCGATAGGCTCTAGGATCCCGCGGCACGAGGCGCATGAAGTGAGCGTCAGAAACCGCGCCCATGGGGCTGTCGTGGGCGCATGGTTAGGTGCGTAGAATACGCGGATAAAACAGGGATATGCCACTTCCCTGAGCGTTACCCCCAATGATGGTCTCCTGGTGTCAATGATCCCGGAGCCGAACACGTTAAACACGCCGAGATTATAAAATGAAACCGCATCACGTGTCGCATTATGTACAGCATGTTCCCAGGACGTTTCCGCCTCGTATGCCGACAACCTTGCATGGGCGTACGCGGCGCAAGGTTGCTGCGGTGGCCGACAAGGCGCTGACCTACCTTCTGATGCCGGAAGTGGATCTATTCCTGCTGCAGGACGGCGACTGGGAGATGGTATTGCGGGAATGGAAGCCGGATCTCTTGCTGCTGGGGGGCGTTTGGTGGGGAGTCGGCGGTCATTTCGAAACCCAGATTCCGTTTCTGGAAGAACGGGGAGCCCCTATACGGGAAATGATACGTGTGGCTGGGACTCTTGGGATTCCCACATTGTTTTGGTATGACCTTGATGATTTTTATAGTGATCGTTTCCTACCCGTGGCACATCTCTGCGATCACACGGTAATTTTTGACGAGCAGGCGACCGCTACATTTCAAAAGGCTTTGGGCGTGGAGCGGGTCACGCCTTCGTTACCGCTGTTGCAAACAGAGCTGCACCACCCGTTCCTCAGCGCCGAGGAACAACACGACACCGAACGGGGGCGTTACCTGTTTCATGAATGGAGCGATGTATTCGAATTTCCTTACAAGTGTATGTCCCTAAATGCCTTCGCTGAAGCTGATCTGCGCATTGTAGATCACCGCTTCGAGATCTACAAAAAGAAGGCGGAGGAAAGTCCTCTCTCTAAATATATTGATGGTTATCTGACGGATGAAGAATATTGGGGGGGGCTGCCCTTTCATGATGCGTTAATTCTTTTGGAGCACACCCTATCTCCAGCCCACCGACGGGAACGGGATATTCTGGAGGCGACCATGAGCGGTCTGCCGACGGTCATGCTAGGCAGTGCTTCTTCCGCTTGGCGTCTTCCGGTGCCCGTGATTGAGTGCCCGGTGGAACCCGATCCGGCGCAGGCGGTGGCCGAGCACATGGCCGCCCTGTCGCCATGGTATCGCTATACGCTATGGCGGGCCGCAGCGCAGGCCCATGGGGCGGCCCGGAATCTTCCCCCCCTGCTGGGGGACGAGCCCCCGGGCCAAGTGGTGGCCGTCGGACGAACCTTTGGCGCCGACGCCGAGGTGCGGCGTCTGCTTGAGGGGCAGTCTCTGGCGCCACGGCGTGTGCTGGCAGTTGACGATCCCAATCCGGCAAGCCTGATGGGCCCATTGAGCGAGCAGACGGACTGGGATTACCTGTTGCTGGTCGATGGCCAGACGGTGGAGGGAACCCCGGATCTCCTGGCAGCTCTGATGGACGCCGCCCAGGCCACGCACGCCGACCTGACCGCCAAGGATGCCCGCTTCCTGAGAGCGGCCGAGGACGGAACCGTGTATGCCGCTCCGGCACACGCCGCTGAGCGGGGGGCCAGCGCCGATGTTTTCCAAGAAAGTGATGCCTTGGAGGGGCCTGTACTACTAAGCCGACGGGTGGTGTTGCGTATGATGGAGCTCGTCCGCCGAGTCGGTCCTGCCCCCTGGCCGGCCTTGCTGGCCCATGCCTTGAGCCAGAAGGACCTGCGGCTGACTCTGGACGAGGGTTATGGCCTGATTCGGCGCTGTCCCCGGGCCCTCATGCCGCAGGAGGTTGAACCGGTCTCGGAGGAAATCTGGCAGGCCGGTGGGGAGAATATATTGAGAGCGGGTCGCGATCCGCTCTGAATCAAACAGATAGAGCCGATTCACGCGGGCATTGGGGCCCATTTTCGGGGCCCAGTGCCCGCGTGAACATGAAACAAGCGTCAGAAAACGCGCTCATTGAGCCGTCACCCGCCCCGGCGTCGCAACGCCCGGCGGTAAAAGCGGTCGGGGGCCAGGGCGCCCCGCACCGGGGCATCCACTGGCGGCACCCGGCCGGCCATGCGGGCCGCCAGCACCGCCGCCAGCAAGGGCGCCGTCTGCAAGCCGCGCGACCCCAGGCCCGTGAGCGCATACAGTCCCGGCCGCGGCGTCAGGCCGTCGCACAGGGGGCCGGCCACCGGCATGCGGTCGGGGGTGGTGGCCCGCAACGCCGCCCGTCCCCGCAGCAACGGCGCCGGCCAGCGCGCCGCCAGATCGGGATGGGCCTCGGCCAGTTGCGCCAGGATGCGGGCCTGGTCCTCGGCCCGCAGCGTGGCCCAGGCGCGGTCCTCGGGGGGCGGCCAGGGATCGAAGGTGGCCCCGCACACCCGCCCCGGCGTTCCGTCCGCCAACGCCACCGCCGGTGACAGATACCCGCCATAGGACAGCGCGTGGTCGGGGGCCGTGCCCACGGCCTCGGGCAGGATGGCGATCTGTCCCCGCCGCGCCGCCAGGGGCAAGGCCCCCGGCACTAGCGTTTCCGTGCCCATGGCCGCCGCCAGCACCACCCGAGGCGCCTCGGCCACCCCCCGGCCGTCGGCCGCCACCAGCCGCCAGCCGGCAGGGGTCGGCATCAGGCCGGCGACCGCGCGGTTCCCCTGGAAGCGGCCGCCGTGGCGTTCCAGGGTCCGTCGCCAGGCCGCCAACACCTCGGGCGGGGTGAGGCAGCCCCCGGTGGGAAAGACCAGGGCGCCATCCTCGGCCAGCCTCAGGGCCTCGGGCGGCAGGGCGGGGCGGGTGGCCAGTCGGGCATGACGGGTGGCCGCCCGGGCGTCGGCGGCCCGGCGCCATACCCCCCGCCCGCGCCACAGACCCAAGGCATCGTAGCAGGCCACGGCATCCAGATAGGCCAGGGCGTGGAAACGGCCCTCGGGCCCGTCGTCCACCGCCAGCCGGGGTTCCACCAGCCCCAGGGGATTGCCCGACGCCTCTCCGCCCGGCGCCGGGTGCCGGTCCAGCACCATGACGGGATGCCCCTCCGCGGCCAGGGTGGCGCCCAGGCTCAGCCCCGCCAGACCGGCCCCCACCACCACCGTGGGCGTGGGCCCGGGCGGCGGTGCGGCCTCGCCCGCGCGACGGGCCAGCAGCCGCTCGCGCTTGTGGCCAAAGCCCGGCGCCTTGCGCACGGAGAACCCCGCGGCCTGCAACCCCCGCCGCACGGCGCCGGCGGCGGTGAAGGTGGCCAGGGGCGCCCCGGGGCGGGCTCGCTGCCCCACCGCCTGCAACACGGCCTCCGACCACATGGCGGGATTGCGCGCCGGTGCAAAGCCGTCCAGATACCAGGCATCCACCTGCCCGGTCATCCCGTCCAGCACCGTCTCCACCGGGCCGATCCCGAGGGATAACGTCACCCGGCCGTCGGCGAAGCGCCGATGGTGCCATCCGGGAAAGGCCGATGGCCACGCCCGCAACAGCAGCCCCACCAGCGGCGCCAGGGCCGGAAAGGCGGCCAGCGCCCGTGCGGCCTGCGCGGCGGTCAGGGGCCACGCTTCCACGGAAACGAAATGGAGGGAACCGTCGGCGGGCGCGGTGCGTCGCCAGCGGTCCCAGGTGGTCAGGAAATTGAGCCCCGTGCCGAACCCCAACTCGCCCACGGTGAAGGGGCCCGGCCGCTGCCATACGGCGGGGGCGCCGATGCCCTCCACGAACACGGCCCGGCTTTCCCCCAACCCATCGTGGGCGGAAAAGTAAACGTCCTCGAACCGGGCGGCGCGGGGCACGGCCCCGGTCCAGGCGAGCGCGGGCGGTGTGCCGGGGGCGGTCACCGTGCGCCTACTCCACGGCAGCGCGGGGGGAGGAAAGCACCGGCAGGGGCCGCAGCGCGCCCCCGGTCCCGGCCCAGGGCCGCAGCGGCCGCGCCAACACCCGCGCCGGCGCCTCCCCGGGCATCACCAGCCCATGGGGCGCGGCGGCGGCAAAGCCGAACCGCCGGTAATAGCCCTCGTCCCCCACCAGCACCACCATGGTCCACCCCAGGCGGCGGGCGGCCAGCAGGCCGTGGCGAATCAGCCGGTCGCCCACGCCCTGCCCCTGGAACTGAGGGGCCACGGCAATGGGCCCCAGCAACAGCACCGTTTCCGGGCCCTGATCCACCTGCACCGCCCAGTGGCGCAGGGTGCCCACCAGCGCTTCGCCGCTGCGGGCCACGAAGCACAGGTCGGGCTCCGGCGGCCGGTCCTGGCGATAGGCATAGGCGGTTTTCTGGAAACGATCCGGGCCGAAGGCGGTGTCGAGCAGAGTCTCGATCACGGGGGCATCGGCGGGCTGTTCGGGCAGCAACGTCACCATGGAAGGCACCTTCCGGTCATCGGGCAACACGGGAACGAACGAACGGGCGCGGCGGCCGGTTCATCGTCGTCGTGGCAGGGCCCGGCAGCGGAAGAAAAGGGGCATGATGCGAACCCATCCCGAGGATCATGAAAGGCCGACCCCCCCAAGTCCGGTGACGGCCCCCAACTCTGCCCGGGGAAAATGCCCTCTGCCCAGGAAAATTAAGGGGCCGGGGCCGGGAAAATTACGGGGCTGGGGGCGGGCAAAAGGGGCTGGCCGGAAAAAAACGTGATGGCGGGGATCGTTGCACAGTTGGCGGGGGAACACAAGATACAGAAGATTGGGTCTCCGCCGACGGGCATGGGCGCATGGGGGGCATGGGGCGTGGATTGACATTTCTCCTTTAGCTTCCCACTGTGCCCCCGGTACACAGGTGTATTGCTTCGAAAAGCCGGGTTGGGGGGCCGCTGGGCGCCCGATGCATGCTGTCACCGTACCGGCGCGAACACCTCGTGGGCGCCCCGCGCCCGGGTCCCGACAGCCCCAGGAAAAATCGTCTCGTGGAGGGATGGGCTCACCATGTCAGCCGAGCAACAGGACTCCGAACGGCTTTTTGCCGCACCGCCCCGCATCCACCCGCGCAAGGTGGACGGCACCTTCCGCCGTCTCAAGTGGGGGGCGGCCATCGTTCTTCTCGCCATCTATTTCCTGGCGCCATGGCTGCGATGGGACCGGGGCGCCGGCGCGCCCGATCAGGCCATCCTCATCGACATGGCCGGGCGGCGGGCCTATTTCTTCTGGATCGAGATCTGGCCCCAGGAGGTGTACTACCTGACCGGTGTTCTCATTCTCGGGGCCGTGGGCTTGTTTCTGGCCACCGCGCTCTATGGCCGGGTGTGGTGCGGGTTTACCTGTCCGCAAACCGTGTGGACCGACCTGTTCATCTGGGTGGAACGCCTGGTGGAAGGCAACCGCACCCAGCGCATGAAGCTGGACAAGGCGCCGTGGGGCTTTGACAAGATCCGCAAGCGGCTGACCAAGCACCTGATCTGGGTGGGGATCGGCGTGATCACCGGCTGGGGCTTCGTGCTGTACTTTAACGATGCCTCCACCATCACCTGGGAATTGCTCACGGGGCAGGCCAGCATGACGGTGCTGGGCTTCCTGGGCCTGTTCGCCTTCACCACCTACCTGCTGGCCGGCTGGGCGCGGGAACAGGTGTGCATCTACATGTGTCCGTGGCCCCGCTTCCAGGGCTCCATGCTGGACGAGTACTCCCGCATCGTCACCTACGAGGACTGGCGCGGCGAGCCCCGGGGTAAAGCCAAGCCCGGCGAGAAGTTCGAAGGCCGGGGCCACTGCGTGGATTGCGGCATGTGCGTGCAGGTGTGCCCCACCGGCATCGACATCCGCGATGGCAACCAGTTGGCCTGCATCGGCTGCGCCCTGTGCGTGGACGCCTGCAACAATGTCATGGATCGCTTCAAGCTGCCGCGCGGACTGATCACCTACGATTCCACCTACAACCAGGCCGCGCGGGCCAAGGGTGCGCCCACGGTGGACAAGCCCATTCGCGGCCGCACCATCGCGTACCTGGTGGTGCTGGCGCTGGTGGGCAGCCTGATGGTCTATGGCCTGACTTCGCGCCACAGCTTCGAGATCAACATCCTCCACGACCGCCAGCCCCTGTACGTGCCGCTGGATGAGGGGGTGCGCAACGGCTACACCTTCAAGATCCTCAACATGGCCGAACAGCCCCGGTCCTTCGACGTGACCGTGGAAGGGCTGGAGAAGGTGAAAATGAAGGTGATCGGCCCCGAGAAACAGACCGATCCCACCGATATTACCCTGCCGGTGGAACGGGACACGGTGGGTGCCTTCCGCATGTACCTCACCGCGCCCTACGACAGCATCAAGAGCGAGGCCACCCCCATCACCTTCCGGGTCACCTATCCGGAAACCGGTGAGGAAGTCACCGCTACCGATGTGTTCCGGGCGCCCGCGCCCAACAACTGATCGGGCCCCTTACGCGGTTTCCGCGACCCCGTCCGCCTCCCCGGCGGGCGGGGTTTTTTAGAGCCGGTCGCAACGGCAATCCCCTTGCGAGCGGGGCGCCGCCCGGTCAAACTCACTGTTTAGAGCCTATCGCGGTCAATGGGAACCCATTCTTGGTCCCATTGACCGCGTGAATCGGCTCTATCTATTTGATTTA
>CAZHRQ010000131.1:0-7704 GCA_964535075.1 uncultured Rhodobacterales bacterium
ACCCGCTCTAACGGCCAGGGGCACGTACGAATACGTCGATCCCCGCTCGTATACCCATTCCCTGGCCGGAATCAAGCCCTTCAGCCGGGGCCGATCGCACGTTTTAGCGTAGGGGTGCAAAAAAAACTTCACGATTCTGCCGGGCTGGCTGGGCCATGCTACCGGCCGCGACCATACCAGCCGGCGAACACCCCGTCGGCGTCTATCCCCCGGGCGCGGCCCCGGCGCCGCCCCCGGCCAACCGAAAGGAAGAGGGAATGGTGACAGGAAACTTGGGTCGGGTGGCCCTGGTGGCCCTGCTGCTGGTGCCCGCGGGCGCGGCCCAGGCCGAGGACAAGGCCGCCCCGGTGGATGCCCAGGCGCTGTATACCCAGGGCGCCGGGGCGGTGCTGGCCTGCAAGGACTGCCACGGCAAGGGCATGGGGGGCGAATCGGGCTTTCCGCTGGTGAACGGCCTGAATGCCGCCTATCTGGAAAAGCAGCTCAACGATTTCCGCTCCGGCGCGCGCAAGGAACCCATCATGGCGCCCATCGCCAAGGCCATGACCGAGGCCCAGGTGACGGCCATGGCCCGGTTCTTTTCCGAACAAGCGCGGGTCCCCGATCCGGTGCCGGCGCCGGACAAGGCCCTGCTGGCCGAAGGCAAGGCACTGGCCACCGTGGGCGCCTGGAACCAAAACGTACCCGCCTGCAACGATTGCCACGGCCCCGAAGGCATGGGTGTGGGCCGCGAGTTTCCGGAACTCACCGGCCAGTACCCCGCCTATATCATGAAGCAGTTCCAGGCCTGGGCCAATGGCCAGCGCGCCAATGATCCCCTGGGGCTGATGCAGGCCGTGGTGAAGGGCCTGAACGACCAGCAGATGAAGGCCGTGGCCGCGTATTACGGCAGCCTGAAACCGGGCGGCGCGGCCCCCGCGTCCAGCCAATAAAGCCGGAGATTCCCCCATGAGCCACACTTCCGCCCGTGCCCTGACGGGACTGCTGTCGGCCCTGCTGCTGACCACCCCGACCCTGGCTGACGACACCGCCGCCGACAAGGCCAAGACCGAGGCCGCCGTGCCCGATCTAGCCGCCCGCCAAGCCCAGGCCCAGCCTTGGCCGGTCAACAAGGATGGCGTGTTCCTGCCCCCCGCCCGCGACCAGTTGCCCAAAAAGGAAAAGATGCGGGCCATGGTGGAACTGGGCCGCCAGATCTTCACCGATACCCCCACCCACGCCCCGGACTACGTGGGCAACAGCATGCGCTGCGTGAACTGCCACCTGGATGAAGGCCGACTGGCCGATTCGGCGCCCATGTGGGCCGCCTGGGGCCGCTATCCCCGTTACCGTGGCAAGAACGACGCCGTGAACAGCGCTGATATGCGCTATGCCGGCTGTTTCCGCTATTCTATGAACGGCAAGGCCCCGGAACCGGGCTCCAAGGTGCTCATGGCCCTGGAAGCCTATTCGGCCTGGCTGGCCACCGGCGTGCCCCACGGCGTGGACGTGAAGGGCGTGGGCTATCCCAAGGTGAAAAAGCCCTCCCGCGGCTATGACCGCACCCGGGGCAAGGCCGTTTACGAAAAAAAATGCGCCCTGTGCCACGGGGACGACGGCCAGGGGCAAAAGGCGGCCGGCACCCATGTGTTCCCGCCGCTGTGGGGGGCGGAAAGCTACAACTGGGGCGCCGGCATGCACCGCATCAACACCGCCGCCGCCTTCATCAAGGCCAACATGCCCTACGGCCTGCCCGACAGCCTGAGCGACCAAGAGGCCTGGGACGTGGCGGCCTGGATCAATAGCCAGCCCCGGCCCCAGGATCCCCGCTTCACCGGCGACGTGGCCGAAACCCGGGAAAAGTTCCACAGCAAGCATCCGGGCTACTACGGCCAGGAAGTGGACGGCCGCCTGCTGGGCAGCCCCGACAGCGTGGCCGCCCCGGCCGGCGGACGCCTGGCGCAGCGGTAACCCGCGTCCGCGCAAACCGTTCACCCGACCGCCCCGGCCAGGGCGGTCGGGCTTAACCGGCCTGAGCCTCGATGGCGGCCATGTCGGCGTCGGAAAAGCCCAGGTGGTGGCCGAGTTCGTGAATCAGCACGTGCCGCACCACCGCCCGCAGGGACTCCCCCGTCTCCACCCAGTAATCCAACAACGGCCGGCGGTAGAGATCAATACGGTCGGGCGGGCGCGGCAGATCCAGCACACTGCGATAGGGCAACGGCACCCCATGATACAGCCCCAGCAGTTCGAAGGGGCTTTCCAGCCCCATGGCCTCTTCCGTTTCCGCATCGGGAAAATCGACCACCCGGATCAGCAGCGCGCCGAAGTTGTCGCGGAAGGTGGCGGGCAGGGCGTCGTATTCCTCGCGGGCCAGACGTTCCAGATGCTCCAGTCCCGGGGCCACAGGCATCATGAGGGTCCTTCTCGTGGTGGGGCGGCGGGGGATCGGGTTTCCCGTTGCAGGATATAGAGCGCCGCCCCCACGATGATAAGCGCTCCGATCAGGGTGCTGAGGCCCGGCACCTCCCCGAACATCGCATAGCCCACCCCGGTGGCGAAGGGCAACTGAGCATAGTCAAAGGGTGCCACCAACGTGGCCTCGGCGGCACGAAAGGCCCGTACCGCCGCATACTGCCCCAGGGTCCCCAGCCCCCCCGTGAGCACCAGCAACCCCATCTGCCCGGCCGTGGGCGTCTGCCACACCAGCAGCGCCGGGGTGAACAGCACCAGGGTCCCCGGCAGGGCAAAGTAGAACATCACCGTCAGGGGCGCCTCGGTGGCGGCCAGGCGTTTGATGAGCATCAACACCACCGCCACCAGGAAGGCGCCCAACAACGCCACCAGGGCCGCCGGCTCCAGGGCGGCCTGGGCGGGCTCCAGCATCACCACCACCCCCAGAAACCCCACCGCCGTGGCGCTCCACCGCCGCCAGCGCACGGGCTCGGCCAGGAACAGCACCGCCAGGGGCACCAGGAACAGAGGGCGGGAAAAGGACAGGCTCACCGCCATGGCCAGCGGCAGGGCGATCATGGAATAGAACAGGCACACCATGGCCGCCGTCCCCACCACCGCCCGGGTGAGCATCAGCCACGGCCGATGGGTGCGGAACAGGGGCCAGCGGTCCCGGGAGACTCCCAGCAACAGCAGAATCAGGATCAGCCCCACCAGGGTGCGGAAGAAGGCGATCTCCACCGAGGGTAGGCTTTCGCCCAGATATTTCACCACGGCGGTCATGGCGGCGAAGCCGGCGGCGGAAGCCAGCATCCACAACGGGCCTGCCACGGACCCCGGCAAGGTGTTCAACCAGGAGAGCATACCCCGGACCCTACGCCCTTCCCGGCGCTTCGCCAAGGGCTTCCCCGTTCCGCAACACCGCCTCCGCCGCGGCGGTATAGGCGGCATCGGCGTGGTGCAGGATCAAGGGGGGCAGCACCGCCGGCGGTCCCTTCAGACCCAGGCGGCCTTGCACGATCACCCGATGGGCGGGCCGGGACAGGCGGGGGTGGATGGCCCGCAGGTGCACGCTGCCAAAGGCCGGATCCAGGGAGCGCAGCAACGCCATCAACCGGTCGGCGCGATGAATGACCGTCAGCCGACCCCGGGGCCGCAGGGCCTGGCGGCATCCCGTCAGCCACGACTCCAGGCCCAGGGTGGGCGCCTCCGCGTGCTGAGCACGGTGCCGGGCGTGGGGGATGGTGCCCTGGGCCGGATCCAGGTAGGGGGGATTGGTGACCACCTGGGCGAATCCCCGCCACAGGGCCGGTGGCGGGTCGGGGTCCAGTCCGCCGGCCATCACCGTCACCCGGTGATCCAGGGCGTTTTCGCAGATGTTGTGGCGCAGCAACACCGCCAGCAGGGGATCGGGCTCCAGGGCCACCACGGTGAGGTGGGGACAACGCCGGGCCAGGCACAGGGTGATGGCGCCGGAACCGGCCCCCACGTCCAGCACCGGGCCCGGGGTGCAGGGCACCGCCGCCGCCGCCAGCACCGGATCCAGGGCCACGCGATAGCCGTCCCGGGGCTGCCACAGCACCACGCGTCCCCCCAGCAGGGTGTCGCGCGTGGCCCCCTCTGGCAGATCACTCACCGGGCGCGGGCCCCGCATCCAGCACCCCGGCCAGGGTCAGCAGCCGGCGGGCGGACGCCAGGTCCTCGTCGGCCACCATCAACCGGCAGGGCAGAATGCCCAGGCTGCCCTGAACGATGCTGGTATGTCGGTCGAACACCACGCAGGGAATGCCCTCGGCGGTGAGCAGGGATTCAGCCCGGCCCAGGGTCACGGGGTCGGTGGTCTTGAGGATGGGCTGCATGAGAACCCCGGTGCGGTGGGGAGAGACCCCCGAACCTGCGCGAGGGCTTGACCGGGCTTAGCCGGCCCCCCTATGCTCCCGCGATCCTGCCCCGTGGTCAAGGCCGCGCGGCCGCTTCTCTTTTTGTGACACATGGCTAAGGGCTCGAACCCCGACGTGACCCCGGAAACCTCGTCTGTGCCTGCCGTGGACGCGGCGCCCCCTGCCCCGCCACGGGGGATTGACCGGCTGGTGGCCCTGGTGGCCGATGATCTCGCCGCCGTCAACAAGACCATCGTGGCCCGCATGGACAGCCCGGTGAAGCTGATCCCGCAACTGGCCAGCTATCTCACCCAGGCCGGCGGCAAGCGCCTGCGCCCCCTGCTCACCCTGGGGTGTGCCCGCCTATGCGGCTATGAAGGCGGCATGCGGCATGTGGAACTGGCCGCCTGCGTGGAGTTCATCCACACCGCCACCCTGTTGCACGACGACGTGGTGGACGAAAGCAGCCTGCGCCGCGGCCGGGAAAGCGCCAACGCCGTCTGGGGCAACAAACCCAGCGTGCTGGTGGGCGATTTCCTGTTCAGCCGCGCCTTTGAACTGATGGTGGAGGACGGCTCCCTGGCGGTGCTGGCCACCCTCTCCCGGGCGTCCTCGGTAATTGCCGAGGGGGAGGTGCTGCAACTGCTCACCTCCAACGACCTGGAGACGGACGAGGCCGCCTACATGGAGGTGATCGAGCGCAAGACGGCGGCCCTGTTCGCCGCCGCCGCCCGTCTGGGCGGGCTGGTGGCCGATCGGCCCATGGAAGAGGTGACGGCGCTGGAGACCTACGGCCAGCACCTGGGCATCGCCTTCCAGATCGTGGACGACGTGCTGGACTACTCGGCGCGGCAGGAGGCCCTGGGCAAGACCGTGGGCGATGATTTCCTGGATGGCAAGGTGACCCTGCCGGTGGTGCTGGCCTATGCCGCCGGGGACGAGACGGAACGGGCCTTTTGGCGCCGCTGTCTAGAGGATCAGGAGATTGGCGACGACGATCTGGCCCAGGCCATGACCCTGATGACCCGTCACGGCACCCTGGAGGCGTCGCTGGAACGGGCCCGGGGGCACGCACGCACGGCGGAACAGGCCCTGTCCCGCTTCCCCGAAGGGTCGGTGCGCACGGCGCTGATGGAGGCGGTGCGCTTCTCCGTGGACCGCGCGGCCTGAGCCCTGCCATGGCGGCCAAGGAACGGCTGGACCGGCTGCTGGTGGACCGGGGGCTGGTGGAAAGCCGCACCCGGGCCCAGGCCCTGATCATGGCCGGTAAGGTGTTTGCCGGCGACCGCCGCCTGGACAAACCGGGCCTGCTGCTTTCTCCCGATACGGCGCTGGCGGTCAGGGGCCAGGATCATCCCTGGGTTTCCCGCGGCGGGCTGAAGCTGGCCCACGCCCTGGATCATTTCCAACAGGACGTGACCGGCGCGGTGGCGGTGGATGTGGGCGCGTCCACCGGCGGCTTTACCGATGTGTTGCTCCAGCGCGGCGCGGCCACAGTGGTGGCGGTGGATGTGGGCTATGGCCAGTTGGCGCACCGGCTGCGCACCGATCCCCGGGTGGTGGTGCTGGAACGCACCAACGCCCGTCATCTCACCGCCGACCATCTGCCCGCGCCCCCCACGCTGATCGTCTGCGATGCCAGTTTTATCAGTTTGCGCACGGTGCTGCCGGCGGTGCTGGCGCTGGCGGCACCGGGGGCGGCGTTGGTGGCCCTCATCAAGCCTCAGTTCGAGGCCGGCCGCGCCCGGGTGGGCAAGGGCGGCGTGGTGCGCGACCCCGCCGTGCGCCAGGAGGTGTGCGAGACCACCACCCACTGGCTGGAGACCACCGCCGGCTGGCCGGTGCAGGGGCTCACGGAAAGCCCCATCACCGGGCCAGAGGGCAACGTGGAATACCTCGTGTGGGCGCACAATGCCGAGCGTTGAACTCGGGTTCCCGGGTGGGGTAAGAAGAGGGGCGTGTTTCGTTTTGGGAGGCGAGAGTGATGGCTGAGGAACAACAGGCGGTGGCGATTCCCCGGGGCACGGTGGTTCGGGCCACGGTGGACGGCCGGGTACGCACGGGGCTGAAGGCGGAACGGGTGGGGGTGGATTTTGTGCACCACTATCTGGCGCCGCTGGACCGTCTGGACCCCCGAGACGACTGCTTCCTGTTGTATGTGGACCCGGAACAGCCCATGGCGATCCTGGGGCACCCGGGCAGCCTGGACCCGGAGACCCTGGAGCTGGGGGCGGCCTGCGCCGGCCGGGGGCACGCCGGCGACATGGTGCGCAACCCGCGCGGGCTGTGGCTGAAGCTATGCGACCACATCAAGGATCAAGTGAGCTATGCCTTCGTGAACGTGGCCACGGGGGATGTCCAACGCCGCCAGGAGCGCGATGCCACCGCCATCCATGACCAATGGCAGAGCCCCGACCTGGGGTGCCCGACCTGGGGTGATCGTCTGTTGCCTGTTGGCGGAGCCGCCCCCTAAAGCGGATCGCGGTCAATGGGACCCGAAAATGAGTCCCATTGACCGCGTGAATCGGCTCTATCTATTTGTTTTAGAGCGGAGTCACGCACCCAATCCGGTTCACAGCGTGAACCCGATTGGGTGCGATCCGCTCTAGGGCTGTTCCTGGCGCAGGGAAAAGGCCGCGAAGATCATGGACCAGCCGAAAAAGATCAGGTTGATCCCCACCAGCAGCCCCAGCGCCCACACCGCCGAGCTGGGCCAGTGGGCCAGGATCAAGGCCGCCACCACCAGACCGGCCACGCCGCCCACGACCATCCACAGCAAGGGCAGTTGACCCCGCGTCAGCGCCGCCATCACCAGCCGCCCCACGCCCTCCACGGCGAAAAAGGCCGCCAGGGCCAGGGTCAGGGTCTTGGTACCGGCCAGCGGAAAGACGATCAGAATCGCCCCCAGCGCCACCATGGCCGCGGCCAGGATCCCGCTGGTCAGCCGCCCCCGCAGTCCCGAACAACGCACCACCCGCCCCAGGGACACCGCACCACCGATCACCAGCAACGCGCCCAGGAACAAGTCCACGGCCACACTGGCCGCCCACGGCAGCAGTATGGCGGCCGTGCCCAGGATCACAAATATCACCCCCTCGGCCAGGATCCAGCGCCAGTGCGCCGCCGCCAGCGCCCGCAGCTTGCGGCCCAGGGCCTCGGGATCGGTGGGCAGGGAGTCCAGGGGATTTCCGGGTTCACTCATGGGGGACCTCCTTCCGGCATGCCACAGGCCCCCACCCCACCCTAGAGCCTATCGCGGTCAATGGGACCCAATTCTCGGGTCCCATTGACCGCGTGAATCGGCTCTATCTATTTGATTTAGAGCGGATTCACGCGCCCAATCCGGTTCACAGCGTGAACCCGATTGGGGGCGATCCGCTCTAGAGCCTAT
>CAZHRQ010000132.1:0-7623 GCA_964535075.1 uncultured Rhodobacterales bacterium
GGGCAAACAGGTCCCGATCCTCGTAGATGGCCAGGGTTTCCCGCGCCACCGCCGCCGGCACCGGATGGCCCGAATAGGTATAGCCGGTCCCCAGCACCCCGCCTTCCCGCAACACACCATAGATGTCGTCGTTGATCAGCGCGGCGCCAATCGGCTGATAGCCGGAGGACAGCCCCTTGGCCAGGGTCACCATGTGCGGCGTGATGCCGTGGGCCTGGCACCCGAAGGCCGTTCCCAGACGGCCGAAACCGCACACCACCTCGTCGGCGATGAACAACACCTCATGCCGCTGAAGCACCGCCTGGATCTTGGCGAAATAGCCCTCCGGCGGCACCACCACGCCCCCGGCGGCCATCACCGGCTCGGCGATGAAGGCGGCCACCGTTTCCGGGCCTTCGCGCTGAATCAATGCCTCCAGCTCATCGGCCAGCCGGTCGGTGAAGGCCGCCACACTCTCCCCGGGCTGCTGTTCGTGCAAGGGATCGGGGCAGGTCACGTGCAGGAAACGCTCCGGCAACGGCAGGTCGAAATCCTTGTGGGCATAGGCCAGACCGGTGAGGCTGCCCGTGGCCACGGTGATGCCGTGATAGCCCCGCTGGCGGGCGATGATCTTTTTCTTTTCCGGGCGGCCCCGCACGTTGTTGTAGGCCCACACCAGTTTGATCTGGGTATCGTTGGCTTCCGAGCCCGAATTGGTGAAAAACACCCGGGCCATGGGCCCCGGAACCATGGCCAACAGGGTCCGGGCCAGATCCTCCACCACCGGGGTGCCGCGATGGGCGAACAGGTGGTTGTTGGGCAGGGTGGCCAGTTGACGACGGGCCGCCTCCACCAGCCGGGGTTCGCTGAACCCCAGGCTCACGCACCACAGCCCGGCCATGCCCTCGATGAATTCCCGGTCCTGGTCGTCCCAAACCCGGATGCCCTCGCCACGCACCATGAGATGGGGCCCCCGCTCCTCATGCGCCCGGGGGTCGGTGTAGGGATGCAGCACGGCATGGCTCATGGGGAGGCTCCTTCGGCCGAGGCCGGCTGATAGCACGCAAGGGTGAACCGGGTCTCACCGTAACGCCGTTCCTGCTCCGGGACAAAGGCTTCCGGCAGCGCCAGGACCACGGCGGCGGGATGCTCCACCACCACCACGGCCCCCGGCGCCAGCCAGCCGCCGGCCGCCAGGGCGTGCAGGGCCGGGACCTCCAGGTTCCGACGCCAGGGGGGATCCAGGAACACATGGGTGCAGGGGGCCAGAGCCGGGGGCGCTGCCGGCGGCCGGGTGGCATCGGCCCGCAGCACCCGGCCCCGTTCCCCCACGTCAAAAGCGCTCACGTTGGCCCGCAGGACCGCCAGGGCCCGGCCGTCCTGCTCCAGAAACACGGCGCTGGCCGCCCCTCGGGACAGGGCTTCCAGGCCCAGGAGGCCGCTGCCGGCAAAGGCGTCCAACACCCGCGCGCCACGCAGGGGGGGCTCGGAACGATGGGTCAACAGGGAGAACAGGGCTTCGCGCTGACGGGCCCCGGTGGGGCGCGCTCCGGGCGGCACCGTCAGCGTGTGGCCCCGGAACTCACCGCCGGTGAGACGCATGGGCGGCGCCCCCACCGGCCAGGGACTCCCACAATGCCCGGCCAAGCTGGTCGCGCAGCACCCGGGCCGGCACCTCTTCCACCGCCCCCCGCGCCATGTTGCCCAACTGGAACGGCCCATAGGCCACCCGGATCAGCCGGCTCACCGGCCAGCCCAGGTGCTCCATCAGGATCCGCACTTCTCGGTTGCGACCTTCATGCAGGGTCACGGTCAACCAGGCATTGCTCCCGCTTTGGTGGTCCAGCACCGCCTGGACCGGCCCATAGGTCACGCCGTCCACGGTGACCCCCCCCGCCAGGGGCTCCAACTTCGCCGGCGCCACCCGGCCATGCACCCGCACCCGATAACGCCGGGCCCAGCCCGTAGCCGGCCGCTCCAGATGGCGGGCCAGATCCCCATCGTTGGTGAGCAGCAGCAGACCCTCGGTGGCAAGGTCCAGGCGGCCGATACTGATCACCCGGGGCATATCCGGCGGCAAGGCCTCGAACACGGTGGGGCGGCCCTGGGGATCGCGGCGGGTGGTTACCCGGCCGGCGGCCTTGTGCAGGCGCCACAGCCGGGGCGGGTCCGGCGTGGGCAGGGGCGCGCCGTCCACGGTGACCACATCCCCGTCGGTCACGACACACGCCGGCGACTCCAGCGGGCGACCGTTGACCGCCACCCGGCCCTGGCGCACCAGCTCTTCCGCCTGACGTCGGGAACAAACGCCGGCGCGGGCAATCACCTTGGCCACGCGGGCGTCACTCACTGGGGGGCTCCCTCGGCCGCCGCGGCGATGAACGCCGAGATCAGCGGTCGGTCAGCGGTGCCGATGAAGAATTCCGGATGCCACTGCACCCCCAGGCAGAAACGATAGCCGGGATGCTCGATGCCCTCGATCACGCCATCGGGGGCCCAGGCATTGACCATGCAATCACGGCCGGGCGCCCGCACCGCCTGGTGATGGGCGCTGTTGACCTCGTGGGGCCCCGGGCCCACCAGCCGATCCAGCAGGGTGCCCGGTTCCACCGTCACCGTGTGGCCGGGCTCATGGCGGGGGTTGGGTTGTTCGTGGGCCAGGGCCTCGGCAACGCTGTCGGGGATGTGCTGGATCAGGGGCCCCCCGAAGACCACGTTGAGAAGCTGCTGCCCGCCACAAATGCCCAACACCGGCAGGTCCCGCGCCAGTGCGGCCTGCACCATGGCGAACTCGAACCGGGTGCGGCGGTCTTTGGTGTGGACGGTATCGCTTTGCACCGCTTCCCCGAACAGGGCCGGATCCACGTCAAAGTTGCCGCCGGTCACCAGCAGGCCGTCGAGGCCCGCCACCATCTGGGCCACCAACTCGGGTTCATGGGGCAGCGCCAGCGGGACGCCGCCACAGGCCACCACGCAATCGGCATAGTTCTGGCGCAGGGCATACCAGGGATAGCGCGAGTAGCCGCCGCCATGGCCCTGGTCACCCGCCTCGTGATCGAGGGTGACGCCGATAATCGGTCGTGTCATCATGGGCGCACCGTAGGGTCCGGAGGGGCCCAAGGCAAGCGCAACGACCCCTTGCCGTCAGGAGGTTTTCCCTGATCCTGTTTTTCCCGCCCATGGTGGACGCCTTGGCCCAGGCCGAGGCGGCGGCCCGCGCGGGTGAGGTGCCGGTGGGCGCGGTGCTGGTGGCGCATGACGGCCGCATCCTGGCGGCGGCCGGTAACGCGGTGGAAACCCGCCCCGATCCCACCGCCCACGCCGAAATGCTGGTGCTGCGGGCTGGCGCCCGTCACCTGGGCACGGCACGCCTGACCGAATGCGATCTCTATGTTACACTGGAGCCCTGCGCCATGTGCGCCCAGGCCATCGCCCTGGCCCGGATCCGACGGCTGGTGTTCGGTGCCTACGATCCCAAGGGCGGCGGCGTGGAACACGGGGCCCGGGTGTTTGCCCGATCCACCTGTCACCACCGGCCGGAGGTGATCGGCGGGGTGCGGGAACGTCAGGCCGCTGCTCTGCTCCGGGCCTTTTTCGCCGCCCGACGGACCCCGGCATCGGCCGCGGGTCAAAACGGACTCGAGGGATAGACCCTGCCATGGTGTTCATCAACCCGGACCGCATCCCCGCCACCGGTCATCCCACGGTGGATGCCGCCCATCGCAGCCTCGCCGACCAGGTCAACCGGCTGTACGAACGGTGGCAGAGCGGAGCACCGGCGGCGGTGATCTGTGACGACATCAAGGGACTTCTCACCGACATCGAACGCCACTTCACCCAGGAAGAAGCCATCCTCGTCCACGCCGGCTATACCGACACCCAGGAACACGCCCGCCGCCACCGGGCCTTGCTTCAGGACATGGAGCAGTACGGCACCCTGTGTGCCGGTGAAACGACGGCCCGGGAGACGGTGGAGGCGATGTTCTCGGCCCTGGAAACCCTGCTGTGGAAACACGAGCTGCTGGAAGACCAAGCCTTCCACACCCTGTTTCCCGATGGCCATGCCACCACCGACGTGACACCGCTGGTGGGCGACCTGGACGACCTGGTGCTGGGGCTGCCGGAGGTGGACCGGCAGCATCGGCACATGGCCGAGACCCTGAACCGGCTCCATGCCGCCGTGATCACCGGCGCGCCCCACGATGCGGTGGTGGGCCTGTTCGAGACCCTGCTGCACCAGACGCGGCGCCATTTCGCCTATGAAGAATCCCTGATGGATCAACGGCCAGTGACCGATGCGGAACTGCACCGGAACGTGCACACCCGGCTGCTGAGCGATCTGGAGGCCGTGTTGGCCGATGTAAAGCTGGGGCGGCTGCGCGACCTGAACGGTCTGCTGGAAAACTACGTCAAATACTGGTTGATCGACCACATCCAGCGCCTGGACCGCCAACTGGCCAAGGCGCCCCCGGACTCCTGAGCCCCCACACTCCTGCCCTCCCTGACTCCTGACCCATTGCGTCTCTTTCCCCCGTGTGCCCCCCACAACTGGGCCCACCGGTGTGGGGGGATAACGCAACGAGCCTTCTGTCAGGTGATACCGGTTAAATGATACCGGCTTATTGATTCTTGAAACGGGGCTGCCGTTTTTCGGTGAAGGCGTTCATGCCCTCCGCCTGATCGGCGGTGGCGAAGGCGGCATGGAACAGGCGCCGTTCCGCCATCAGGCCCTGGCTGAGGCTGGTTTCGAAGGCGCGGTTGACGGCCTCTTTCACCATCATGGCGGCGGGGCGGGACATCTCGGCGATGCGGCCCGCCACCTTCAGGGCCTCATCCATCAGGTTGCCGTCGGGCACCACCTTGGCCACCAGCCCGCTGCGTTCCGCTTCCACCGCATCCATCATGCGGCCGGTGAGGCACATTTCCATGGCCTTGGCCTTGCCCACGGCGCGCACCAGCCGCTGGGTCCCCCCCAGTCCCGGCAGGATGCCCAGGGTGATCTCCGGCTGTCCGAACCGCGCCGACTCGGCGGCAATGATGAAGTCGGCCATCATGGCCAGTTCGCAGCCGCCCCCCAGGGCGTAGCCGCTTACCGCCGCCAGGGTGGGCTTGCGGCACCGGGCCAGTGTTTCCCAATCGTCGGTGAGAAAGTCTTCCAGGTAACAGTCGATGAAGCTCTTGTCCTTCATCTCCTTGATGTCGGCGCCGGCGGCGAAGGCTTTTTCACCCCCGGTGATGACGATGCACCCGATCTCGGCCTCCGCCTCGAAGGCCGCCAGGGCCGTGCCCAGCTCGGCCATCAGGCCGGCGGACAGGGCATTGCGGGCGGCGGGACGGTTCAGGGTGATCAGCCCCACCGCGCCCCGGGATTCCACGATCAGGGTTTCATAGGCCATGGCCAAGGCTCCCGCTGCATAGCGCCGAGACAACGACCGGTCCACCGGCGATGGCCGGTCCCGGTCACGAAACTCCGGTCGAGATGGCGGCTACCCCCCCGCCGGAGCCAGGGCATAATGGACGGTGAGATCCCGCCCCACGCGGCTGTAGTTCAGCGTCAGCCGCTCCCCTTCCCGTTGGAATCCATTGTGCCCCGTGGGCTGCCAGCCTAGCTGGGGCAGGGTCTCGCGATAAAAGGTCCGCACCTGAGTGGCCCGGGCGGCCCCGGTGGCATAGACCTCCACGATCCGGCCCTGGGGGGTGTCGAACATCACGCCCGAACCGGGGACCACCGACAATCCCGGCGCCAGCGGCACATCGCCCAGCACATCCACGAAGGCGGCGGCGCGGGCCGGCGCGACGGTGCCGGGCATCCCCGCCCCCGGCATACCCGCCCCCGACATACCCGCCGCCAGCATCAGCACCACGGCCAGCAGCCGCAAGGCGCCGCCGCGGCGCCACGCTGCCCCCGTCCGGGAAGGTCCGTTCCTCATGACGGATGTCTCCTGCATCATGGTTCCCGTGTACCCTACTCCTGGTGCACAGGACAATAGAAAGTCCCGCGCCCCCCCAGGGAAATCCGCTGGACCCCGGGACACCCAGGCGGACACCGCGGGCCGCAGGGCACCCCTGCGCGGCCGTATACCCGGGTCTGCAACTGGAAATAGCCCATTTCGCCCTCGGGCGTGCGGTGGTCCCGCAGGGTGGTGCCGCCGGCCACCACCGCCGCCGTCAGCACCGTGCGGATGGACTCCGCCAGTCGCGTCAGCGCGTCCGCCGCCAGGCTGTCGGCCCGCCGCCCTGGGGCGAGCCCGGCGGCGTACAGGGCCTCGCACACATAGATGTTCCCCAGCCCCGCCACCACCCGCTGATCCAGCAGGCAGGTCTTGAGCGGGCTGCGTCGGCCGGCCAGCCGCGCCCCCAGCACCGCGCCATCGAATCCCGGGTCCAAGGGCTCCGGGCCCAGGGCGGCCAGGCGGGGATGATCGGCCCCGTCCCCCGTGCGGATCAGATCCATGCTGCCAAACCGACGGGCATCGGTGAAGACCACCCGGTCGCCGGCCTCCGTCTCCATGGTCACGTGATCGTGGGGGCCGAGGGGCGCGTCGTCCGTGTCCACCCGCACCCGGCCGCTCATGCCCAAGTGCCACAGCAACGTCGGCCCCGCCTCCGTGCGCATCAGCAGGTATTTGGCCCGGCGGTCGAGGCGGACGACCCGCCCCCCGGTGAGGCAGGCGGCCAGATCGGGCGGCAGCGGGTGGCGCAGGTCCGGGCGACGCACCGTGACCCGGGTCAGGCGACGGCCGGTCAGCACGGGGGCCAGCCCCCGCCGAACCGTTTCCACTTCCGGCAACTCAGGCATGGGCATAACACATGGATCAGGGCTTTCGCGCGCAGGGCATGGTTTTCGCTGACAGGCGCCGCCGCTTGCGCTAGGCTCCGCGCCATGGAGACCAAGGATACCACACACTTCGGCTTTCGCACCGTGGCCGCCACCGAGAAATCGGCGCTGGTGCGGGGCGTGTTCGACAGCGTGGCCCGCCGCTACGATCTCATGAACGATCTCATGAGCCTGGGCGTGCACCGGCTGTGGAAGGAGGCCCTGGCGGACCGGGTGGCCCCCACCCCCGGCATGCACGTGCTTGATCTGGCGGGCGGCACCGGCGACATCGCCCTGCGCCTGCTGGATCGGGGTGCCGGCCACGTGACCCTGGCCGATATCAACGAAAGCATGCTCACCCAGGGCCGATCCCGACTGCTGGATCAGGGCCGGGTGCAGCGCCTGTCCTACCTGGTGGCCGATGCCGAGGCCTTGCCCCTGAGGCCCCGCGGCGTGGACGCCGTGACCATCGCTTTCGGCCTGCGCAACGTCACCCGCATCGACGCCGCCCTGGCGGAGGCCCGCCGGGTGCTGCGCCCGGGCGGCCGGTTCTTCTGCCTGGAGTTCAGTCAGGTGGTGCTGCCGCTGCTGGACCGGCTTTATGAGACCTATTCCTTCGAGGTGCTGCCCCGACTCGGCCACTGGGTGGCCCGGGACGCCGAGTCCTACCGCTATCTGGCCGAAAGCATCCGCCGCTTCCCGCCCCAGGGCCATCTGGCCCAGCGCATGCGGGCGGCCGGTCTGGAACAGGTCACGTGGCGCAATCTCTCCGGCGGAATCGTGGCGCTGCATGTGGGTTGGCGCCTGTGAGGGCAGCGCCGTGCCCC
>CAZHRQ010000133.1:0-7599 GCA_964535075.1 uncultured Rhodobacterales bacterium
GGGCGACCAGCCCTCCGCCCCTCTGGTCTGCATGGCAAACTGACTCATGCTGAGATCCGAGAACACAGAACCCTTGCTACTCCCCGCTCTCAGAATCTTGGCGGTCCAATTCCATCTGAGCCTGTGCCCGCTGCTGGCGGGCTTCACTCGCCACCCTGTAATCCTGCGGTGAGGGCTCCGCTGGGGCCAGCGCGGCCCGTTCAACCACATCCATTTTCCGAACGGTTGCCTTGGGATTCCGCTCCGGGGCCGTGTCAATATTTACCTCGCCCCCCGCAATGTATTTACGCCCGTCAGGACCGTCCGTGTATTCATAAGTGGCGGCACCAGCATAAGGCCCTCCCACAGCCTTGTGGGCCTGCTCATGCTGAATAACTTCCTGTTCCCGTTGGCGCAGTTGCTGAATCTGCTGCTTTTGTTGCGGAGACAGATCCTCGTAATCCTTTGGAACAGCCCGTTCTTCAAGAAAAGACCTGCGTTCTCCAGTCTGGGCATCCTGGTTTCGTTGGGCTTCATCCCGAGGCGGGTCGTGCTGAGGGGTATGCCCCCCCGACTCCTGCGCATCCAGCAAGCTGTCGGCGCGGTGCGCCGGGCGCTTGCTGATATCCAGATCGGGCCTGTGGTGGGCCTCAACCTCCTCCGTGTTCCCGGGACGGGTGGGCAGCGGGGAGGTTTGATGGTGGGGCGACTGGGGCAATGCGTATCGCACCAGAACGTCCAGGCTGCCAATATCCATCGCGCCAGGCATGATTTCAGAATCCCTTCTCGCTGTCGGCGCGGCGCACCGTAATTCCCGCTCAGGTCTACGACCGGCGCACGCCACACCCCGCAGGCCTCAGGGGGTTGCCTTAATGTCTTCCCGGAAGGAAGCCCCGGAAGGCCGCAGGCATACTGCCACACCAGATAATGTAGCCGGTCGAAGCCGGGTTGTCGAGAGCAAACAAGACCAGGACAGGGCCCGCACAAGTGGGAAATATTTCTCAAAAACAAATTCTTAATTCATGGTGAATGGCGCATGGTTGCGGAACTGGTCCACCTGTGGCATCAAGTCTCATGTCAGGGCGTCGGCGCTTTGGCCAGGATTCCAAGATCCTTGTGGCCCTGGTGGTGATTCATGAGCGGGAGAATGCACAGTGAGGCAACTGACGGTGGATGCGATCCCGGGAGTCGTGCGGCGAGGCGCGCGGGCTCTTGTGGCGCTGGCCCTGGCCGGGGGAACCCTGCTGGCCGGCATGGCCGGCGAGGCGCAGGCTAAGGAATCCTGGTCCCAATGGGTTCAGGGGATGGAATCCTACGCCATCCGGCAGGGCATCTCTCCCAATACCGCCCGCACAGCCCTGGGCAGTGCCCGCTATCTCCCGCGCGTGGTGGAGTTGGACCGTAACCAACCCGAATTCAAACTGACCTTCCAGCAATACCTGGATCGGGTCATTCCCCAGAGCCGGGTCAACAAGGCCCGGGCGCTGTACCGGCAGAATCGGGCGCTGCTGCAACAGATCGAGCAGCGCTTCCAGGTGCCGGGGCACGTGGTGGTGGCCCTGTGGGGGATTGAATCCGATTTTGGCAACCGTATGGGCGGTTTCCCTATCATCTCCGCCCTCGCGACCCTGACCTATGACGGTCGCCGTCGGAAGTTCTTCCAAGCGGAGCTGATACACGCCCTGCGTATCTTGGATGAAGGGCATATCACGCTGTCCAACATGAAGGGATCCTGGGCCGGCGCCATGGGGCAGGTCCAGTTCATGCCTTCCAGTTTCGTGGACCGCGCCGTGGACTTCACCGGGGATGGCCGCAAGGATATCTGGGGCACGCGCGCCGACGCTTTGGCCTCGGCGGCCAACTATCTGCACGGATTCGGCTGGAACCCCGCCTACACGTGGGGCCGCCAGGTTCAGGTGCCGGCCCATTTCAACCATGGCCTGGCTGGCCTGAAAAACCGGCTGCCGTTGACCCGCTGGCGGCAACTGGGGCTGCGCCGGGCCGATGGGGGACCGCTGCCGGTGGCCAATATCACGGCGTCCCTGATCGAGCCCGATGGGGCTTCCGGTCCGAGCTATCTCGTGTATCATAACTTCCGCGTCATTCGGCGTTGGAACCCGTCGAACTACTTCGCGCTCGCCGTGGGGTTGCTCGCGGACAAAATCGTCCGGTAAGCCGAGAGAGGGAGGGGCCCCACCAGGGGGCCTTGGGGGCCACCTCCCATGCATGCCTGTGCTCGGCATGACCGGGTCGGAGCGGGAACACGCATAATGAGATGCGATGTCTTCCCCGCCCGGCCCAGGCCAGAAGAGGGGAAAGGCGCATGACTTTTTTGCGAGCCGTAACCTTTAGTAGTGGCGTGGCGCTTGCCGCCGCCGGACTGGTGGGGTGCGGGGGCGCCGACATGGCAGCCCATGCCGCCGGTCAGCAGGATGTGACGGGCGGCGCAACCTATTACAAGGTCGGCAAGCCGTATCGGATCAAAGGAAAATGGTACCACCCCCGTGAGGACTGGGACTATGAAGAGGTGGGGTATGCCTCTTGGTACGGCCCTCAGTTCCATGGCCGGAAAACGGCCAATGGCGAAATCTATGACATGAATGGCCTTACGGCCGCACACCGTACCCTGCCGCTGCCCAGCTGGGTGGAGGTGACCAATCTGGCGAACAATCGCAAGATCGTGGTGCGGGTGAATGACCGTGGCCCCTATGCCCATGGTCGGATTCTTGATCTTTCCCGCGCCGCGGCCCGCAAGCTCGGATTCGAGAACCAAGGCGTGACCAAGGTGCGGATCCGGTTGTTGCAGGAACCCAGCCTCGCAGCCAAGGAAATCCTCACCGGCAAGAAAACCCAGGTGGCCAGCCGGGGCAACGCCAATGCCGCCACGGCGCGCCTCAATCAGCGCAGCCGGCAGGATTCTTCGCAGCGGGTGGCCATGCTGCGGCCGCAAACGGTGATTCCCGCCATTCCAGTGGTGACCCCGCGCCAGGGGCGGGCCGGTTACTTCGTGCAGGCCGGCGCCTTCACCGATTACCAGAACGCCCGCTCTCTTCAGCAGGAGCTGGGTCCCTTTGGGATGCCAACCATCGAGACCGCCCCGGTGGGGAGCCGTACCTTTTATCGGGTACGGTTCGGGCCCATCAAGGATGTGAAAGAGGCGGAAACCCTGCGCAATACCCTGCTGCAGAACGGGTTTGACCGCAGCCACGTGGTCAGTCAGTAGGCTCTATCTATTTGATTTAGAGCGGAACAGCAACGGGTCTTTCTTTCTGCGCGGGGAAAGAGGCCCGTTGCTTTTTGTGGGCGAATCGCCTCCGTGACCCCGTGGGGCGGTCTTCCGTTTGAACCTGGGCGAGGATGGGGCTACGGTGGCGGCTGAGAGGGGGAAGATCTGCGCGCCCTCGGTTCTGTTTCACCGCAAAGGATTTATGGTCTCATGCCTGTTCGCGGCACGCCTGTTTCCCGCATGCTGTCAGCCTTGGTCCTCCTGGTTCTGCTGGGGATAAGCAGCCTGTCTCCCACGCTGGCCGCGACCACCGCCATTGAAACCCGGGCCCGCGAAGCGTTTCTGTTGGATGCCAATACCGGGGCCGTGTTGCTGGCCAAGAACGCGGACGCACCCATGCCGCCGGCGTCCATGACCAAATTGATGACCGTTTATCTGGTCATGGAGCGCCTCAAGGATGGTCGCCTGCGTCCCGAGGACACCTTGGTGATCTCGGAAAAGGCGTGGCTCAAGGGCGGTTCCAAGATGTTTGTGGAAGTGGGAAATCGGGTCCAGATCAAGGATCTGCTGCGTGGCGTGATCGTCCAGTCCGGGAATGATGCCGCCATCGTGTTGGCCGAGGGAATCGCCGGTTCGGAAGAAAACTTTGCGCGCCTGATGAATGAAAAGGCAAGAGAGTTAGGCATGACCCGTAGCCATTTTGTCAATGCCACGGGTTGGCCGGCCGATAATCATTACAGCACCGCCCGGGGCTTGGCCATCCTTGCTCTTGCTACTATTGAAGACTTCCCTGAATATTACCCCATCTACAGCGAGACCGACTTCACCTATAACAATATAAAGCAGCACAACCGCAACCCTCTCTTGTATCACGAGAACATGGGGGTCGATGGCCTCAAGACCGGGCACACAGAGGAAGCGGGCTACGGCCTCACCGCCTCGGCCGTGCAGGGGGGTCGGCGGCTGGTCCTGGTGGTGAACGGATTGGACTCCAAGACCGCTCGCTCCACGGAATCCGAGCGTCTCATGTCCTGGGGCTTTCGGGAGTTCACGGATGTAACCCTGTTCACAGCCGACGAGCCTGTGGCCCAGGGGGCCGTATGGATGGGCGCGGCGCCCGAAGTCCCCCTGGTGCTGGGCCGGCCGCTGGCGGTGACGCTGCCCCGGGCGGGACAGGACAAGGTGACGCTCACGGTGCGGTACCAGGGGCCCTTGCCGGCGCCGATCACGCAGGGGGCCCGGGTGGCCACCCTCACCGTCACCATCCCCGGCATGCCGGACCAGACCTTTCCCCTGTTCACCGGAGCGGCCGTGGATCGCGCCGGATTTTTCGGCCGCCTGTTCACGGCCGCCCGTCATGTGGCCCTGGGCACCGACGTGACGCCGTGAAGACGGAAGGCACGCGCGGTTGCTTCATAACCCTGGAAGGAGGGGAGGGCGCCGGCAAGACCACGCAGGCCCGGCATCTGGCCCAGTGGCTGGAAGAGCAGGGGATTTCGGTGCTGATCACCCGGGAACCCGGCGGCAGTCCGGGGGCGGAAGACATTCGGGCGCTGTTACTGCAGGACCGGGCCACACCGTGGGGTCGGGAATGCGAGGCGTTGTTGTTCTGCGCGGCCCGCGCCGATCATGTGCGGCAAACACTGTGGCCGGCCCTGAACGCCGGGCAGTGGGTGGTCTGTGACCGCTATGTGGATTCTCATTTGGCCTATCAGGGGTATGGGCAGGGTGTGCCGCTGGCGCCCCTGCGCCAACTGAACGCCTTCGCCACCGGGGGGCTCATGCCCGATCTCACCGTGCTGCTGGACGTGCCGGTGGCCCTGGGACTGGCCCGGGTGCAGGCGCGCGCCGAGGCGGCCACGCCTATGGATCGCCGGGCCGATCCGTTTCACCAGAAAGTGCTGGCCGGGTTTCAGGCTTTGGCGGCAGAGGAACCAGCACGCTGGGCCGTGGTGGCCGCCGAGGATGCGGACACGGTGGTGGCCCGCCGCATCCAGGCGGTGGTGCAACAGCGGCTGATCCCGGAGCAGGGTAGGGGATGAGCGACCCGCTTTCCACACCCTTCCGCCCGCCCGACCCCGCTCAACAAACCACCCTGGTGGGGCATGCCGCGGCCGAACAGGCGGTGCTTGAGGCTTGGCGGTACCGACGAATGCCGCAGGCCTGGCTGCTGCACGGCCCGGCGGGAATCGGCAAGGCCACGCTGGCCTGGCGGGTGGCCCGCTGCGTGCTGGCGGGCGGGGAGGGGGCCGACCTCTCCGTGCCCCCGGACCACCCCGTGGCCCGCCGTGTGGCCGCCGGTGCGCACGGGGATGTGCGGGGGCTGCAACGACAGGTGAACGAACGGACCGGTCGTCTGCGGCCGGAAATCCTGGTGGATGACGTGCGGGCCGTCAGCCAGTTCCTGACCCTCACACCAGCGGCGGGTGGGTGGCGGGTGGTGATCGTGGACGCCGCGGACCATCTGAACCGCAATGCCGCCAATGCCTTGTTGAAGGTGTTGGAGGAACCCCCCCCCAACGTGGTCCTGCTGCTGGTGAGCCATGCCCCGGGCCGGCTGTTGCCCACCCTTCGTTCCCGCTGCCGGGCCCTGGGTCTGACCCCCCTGAACGCCGAGGACATGGGCACGGTGGTGGCAGAGGTGGCGGGCCCCCTGATGCCCGATGACCCAGCCGCCGCCCGGCGCTTGATGGGCCTGGCGGAGGGCAGTCCGGGAACCGCCGTGGCGCTGTTGCAGCATCAGGGGCTCGACCTTCAGGCACGCCTGTGGGCGCTGCTTGATGCGGGAACGCGGTCAGGGGATCGACACCAGATGTTGCACGAATTGGCCGAGACGGTGAGCAGCCAGGAGGGTCAATGGCACCTCCTCCCGGGTCTGCTTTCCGGCATGGTGGTGCGTCTGGTGCGGTGCCGGGCCTGCGAGAGCGACGCCGCCGCCGTGGATGCGGCCGAGGCCGCGGTGTTCCAGGGGGTGGGAGGCAGCCTTGATCAATGGGTGGAGGTATGGGAAAAGGTGTCCACCATGCTTGCCCGCAGTGATGCCCTGGCCCTGGACCGGCGACAGACCGTGTTCGGCGCCATGACCGATCTCCTGCGCACCGCCGGGATACCCGTCTGATCCCTGGCGGGGGCGCGGGCTGTTTTTTGTTCAGGGGAGTCCCCATGACCGGTCAGCCGACTTATTACCTCACCACGCCCATCTATTACGTCAACGACGTCCCCCACATCGGCCATGCGTATACCACCTTGGCCTGTGATGTGCTGGCGCGCTTTCAGCGCCTGGACGGTTTTGAGGTGCGTTTTCTGACCGGCACCGATGAGCATGGACAGAAGGTAGAACGGTCGGCGCGAGAGCGGGGGGAGTCGCCCCAGGCGTTCACCGACCGGGTGTCTGCCGCCTTCCGCGCGCTGCCGGGCCAGTTGAATTTCACCAACGATGACTTCATCCGTACCACCGAGGACCGGCACAAGCGGGCCTGTCAGGCCCTGTGGGAACGACTGGTGGCCCGCGACCAGATCTATCTGGGCAGTTACGCCGGCTGGTATGCCGTGCGCGACGAAGCCTTTTATGCCGAGGACGAATTGACGGTCACGGCTGATGGCCGCCGCATCGCCCCCTCGGGCGCGGAAGCCACCTGGATGGAGGAACCCAGCTATTTCTTCCGCCTCTCCCAATGGCAAGAGCCGCTGCTGGCCTACTACGAGGCCCATCCTGAGTTCATCGCCCCGGCCGGCCGACGCAACGAGGTCATGAGCTTCGTGCGCGGCGGCCTGCATGACCTGAGCGTATCCCGCACCTCCTTTTCCTGGGGGGTGCCGGTGCCGGGCGACGACGCGCACATCATGTATGTATGGTTCGACGCCCTGACCAACTATTTAAGCGCCCTTGATTTTCCCGATACGGACGGGGAAGGCTACCGCCGCTATTGGCCCGCCGACCTGCACATGGTGGGCAAGGACATTCTGCGCTTTCACGCCGTCTACTGGCCGGCATTCCTGATGGCGGCGGATCTGCCGTTGCCCAAACGGGTCTACGCCCATGGCTGGTGGACCAACGAAGGGCAGAAAATCTCCAAAAGCCTGGGCAATGTGATCGACCCCCTGGCTCTGGTAGAGACGTACGGCCTGGATCAGGTGCGGTATTTCCTGCTGCGGGAAGTGCCCTTTGGCAACGACGGCGATTTTTCCCATCACGCCATGGTCACCCGCATGAACGGCGACCTGGCCAATGATCTGGGAAATTTGGCCCAGCGCGTGCTGTCCATGGTTCACAAGAATTGCCAGGCAATGGTACCGGATCCGGGGCCCTTTCAGGCCGATGATCAGGCCCTGCTGGATCAGGCGGCGGCCCTGCTGCCTTCCCTGCGCCCGCTCATGACGGGGCGGGCGAGGTG
>CAZHRQ010000134.1:0-7547 GCA_964535075.1 uncultured Rhodobacterales bacterium
TTGGCGTTGTCGGGCCAGGAGTTGAGAGGGGCGAAGCGCTGGTTGCCGGTGCCGCCGCCCCCGCGACCGTCGGCGGTGCGATAGGTGCCGGCGGCGTGCCACGACATGCGGATCATCAAGCCGCCATAGTGCCCCCAGTCGGCGGGCCACCGGGCCTGACTGTCGGTCATGAGGGCGCGCAGGTCCGCCTTCAATGCTGCCACGTCGAGGGCCTTCACTTCTTCCCGGTAGTTGAAACCAGGGCCCATAGGATTGGTCTTGGTATCGTGCTGGTGCAGGATGTCCAGATTCAAGGCTTGGGCCACCAGTCCATGACCGAGGACTCGGTGGTGGTCATGCCGCCATGCATGACGGGACAGGTTCCGGTGCGGTTCGGGCTTTCGGATGACATGGGCTCCCCCTCCCAGATGGGTTGTGGCCGGTGAGTCAACACGAGAACGCCGTAATGCGAGAGTAGAACAACACCCACTCGCGCCAAGCATTTGTTTCAATATCCGTTCTAAAGCGCGGGGGAGAGGGTTAGGACTTGTCAAGGAAGGGCACTGGGCGGCACGCCACCCTGGGTCCGTGGAACGGGCGTTTACTCCTCCAGAATCATGTCCAGCCATTCCCGGTCCAGGCTGGGGGGCACTTCGCTGTCCGCGCCGCCGGGGGGCAGGGGGCGGGGCGCCGCCGCGGGGGACGACGGCGGGGTGCCCAGGCCGGACCCGCTGGGCCGCAGATCGCGTGGCCCCGTGGACGGCGGTAGCGGCGTGGCCCGTTGCGGCGTTAGAGGCGCCGGCGTGGCCGGCGGCCCCTCGGGCAGGGGGCCCTGGGTGCCGGGCAGCGGCTGGGCCGGCAGGCCGCGCTGCACGGCCGTCATCACCTGCTGCCAGATGCCCGCCGGCAGGCTGCCGCCGGTGACCTTTTTCATGGGGGTGTTGTCGTCGTTGCCCACCCATACGCCCGCGGCGCGCTGGGCGGTGAAGCCCAGGAACCAGGCATCGCGGAAATCCTGGCTGGTGCCGGTCTTGCCGCCGGCGGGAATGCCGTCCAGCTGGGCATTGTGACCGGTGCCCGCCGCCACCACCCGTTCCAGCATGCGATTCATGGCCGCCACCGCACGCGGCCCCACCACCTGGATGCCGCCGCCGCCCTCCCGCTGATACAGCAGATCACCCTGCTTGGTGCGGATGGACTGGATGCCGTAGGGCGTCACCGCATAGCCGCCATTGGCGAAGGGCAAGTAGGCGGCGGTAAGCTCCAACAGGGTCACCTCGCTGGTGCCCAACGCGATGGAGGCATCCTCCGCCAGGGGGGAGGAAATGCCCATGCGCCGCGCGGTGCGAATCACCGCGTCCACCCCCGTCTGCTGGATCAGCCGCGCCGCCACCGTGTTCACCGATTTGCGCAGGGCCTCGGCCAGGGTCATGCGGCCCCGATAGCGGCCGGAGAAGTTGCTGGGTGACCAGTCGCCGATGGTGATGGGCGCATCCAGCACCATGCTGCCCGGTCCCAGACCCGACTCCAGCGCCGTGAGGTACACGAAGGGCTTGAAGGCGGACCCGGGCTGGCGCAGAGCCTGGGTGGCGCGGTTGTACTGGCTGCGGGCGTGGGAGCGCCCCCCCACCATCACCCGGACCGCGCCGTCCAGCCCCAGCACCACCACGGCGCCCTCGTTGGCGTTCTTCGGCGCCCCGTCCGTGTCCAGGGTTCGGACCAGGGCCTGTTCCGCCGCCGCCTGTTCCGGCGGCACCAGGGTGGTGAGCACCAACAGGTCGGCGGCGGGGTGGCCCACGTAATCGTTCACCCGGTCGATCACCCAATCGGCGAAGTATTTGCCCGGCCGGCGGATGCGGGTGCGCACGTCCCGGCCCGCCTTCACCGCTTGCGCCTGGGCCGGGGTGAGGTAGCCGGCCTCCGCCAGGTTGTCCACCACCTCGTCGGCCCGCGTCACCGCCAGGTCCGGGTTGGCCCGCGGGTTGTAGCGGGAGGGCGCCTTGAGCAACCCGGCCAGCATGGCCGCTTCGTACACACTTACGTCCCGGGCCGATTTGCCGAAATACTTCTGCGCCGCCGCCTCCACGCCATAGGTGCCGGCGCCCAGGTAGACCCGGTTGAGATACAGACTCAGCAACTGATCCTTGGTGAATTTGGTTTCCAGCCACAGGGCCAGCAGCAGTTCCTGGGCCTTGCGCTTGAAGCTGCGCTCGTGGGTGAGGAACAGGTTCTTGGCCAGTTGCTGGGTGATGGTGGAGCCCCCCTGCACCACCGCTCCGGCGCGCAGGTTCACGTAAAGGGCCCGGGCCAGGCCGCGCGGGTCCACCCCCCAGTGGTCGTAAAAATGGCGGTCCTCGGTGGCCAGCACCGCCTGCGGCAAGGCGGCGGGCAATTGGTGCACGGTGACCGTCTCGCCCTTCAGGTCGCCGTACTCGGCCAGCCGGCTGCCATCGGCGGCCAACAAGGCAATGGCGGGCCGGCGGGTGGCCTCCAGAGCGGCGTTCACGTCAGGCAAGTCGTGGGCATACCACGCCACCGCCGCCAGACCCGCCACCATGACCCACAAGGCCAGGGTCAGGCTCCAGCGCACCAGGAACCCGGCGGCCCGCCAGCCCCAGGCCCGTTTTTTCGGCGGGGCGGGGGGACGGGGCCGGCCGGGGGGACGCCGGCCGTTGCGGCCGGAAGACGTGCGGGCGGGGGTTCGGGACGGGGAGCGCTCGCCAGAGGCGGGGCGGCGGCCGGCGGACGGGCGCCCCGGGCCCGCCTTGGGTTTGGGGGATCGGGGGGCGCGACGGCGGGGTCCCTTGCCGGGACTGGCCAGAACCGGTCCGGGTTGGCTAGACTGCATGGAAATCCACCGACCGAGGGAGTACTGGGTGATGACCGCTGATCCGTCCATGAAGACCCTGAGCGTATCCCTCGATGCCGAAACCGTTCATCGCCTGCACGAGGTGGCGGCCCGCATGAACATCTCGGTGGATACCTGCACCCGTCGGGCCCTGACCGACTTCCTGGACACCTGGGAGGATTTCCTGGCCTCCATGGACCGGTTGCGGGTGGAAGATGTCTCCGGCGGCACCGGTCGCTTCCGTCCCGCCCAAACCGAGCCCGGCGGCGACTGAATTCCCCGGGATCAGCTTTTCTCTTCTTCGTCCAGCAGACCGATGGTGCCGCTGATACGGCCGCCGTCTTCCATCACCAACCGGCGATAGTGCAAGGCCCCGCGCACGGCGCCGTTGGCATGCACCTCCAGCAGTTCGGTCACGGTCAATTCACCCTCGAAGGTGCCGTCGATCACGGCGCGGGCCACCTCGGCGGTGCCCTTGAACAGACCCCGGCCCCGGATTTCCAGGGTGTGGGCGTTGCCGAACTGGGCCTCCACCGTGCCTTCCACCAACAGGGAATCGCAGGCGGTGATTTCGCCGTTCAGGCAGATGTCCTCGCCCACGTGCAGCACCTTGCCGGTGGGCGCGGCCGGGGGGGGCGTGACGCTCCCGGCGCCGGTGGCATGGCCGGCTTCCCGTTCGGGGCGCTGAAGGGGCTGCGGGGCGTTGCGTTCACCGGGGCGCCGACGCACGGGGCCGGGAATGTCGGGGTTGCGCCGCACCGCCACCTCGGGCCGGTACTGGGGCGCGCGGGGGCTGGGCGTGCTGCCGCGGCTGTCGCCGTCCACGGCGTCCAGCTCCGTTTCCGCGGCGGCCAGGTCCGGATCGGGTTCAGGCTCCGGCGGGCTCGCGGCCGGCGCGGCCAGCGGCGGTTCGGCAGAAAACGGAGACGCCGCCACGGTGCCGTCGGCGGGCTCTTGATGCATATCCTTGGCCTCGGTGTCCTTGTGTCGCCGGAACATTCCCGTCTTGATCCTCAATCCTGCCTATGCCTACGGATGCCGACCGATTCCCAGGTGCCTACCGGTCGTCCCCTGGCCTGCCGGTTGCCCTTTGCCCCCCGGTTTCCCCCGGTGTGCCCCCGGTTTCCCCCGGTGTGCCCCCGGTCTCCACCGGTGTGAACGCCCCCTCGGCGGCCGTCTCCCCGGCCATGAGGAAGCGATCCCCATGCGCATGGCGCAAGTGCTCGAACCGGTGGACCATGAAGGCCGTGGCCAGCATGGGGACCGCCAGATTCAGCACCGGAACCGTCAACAAAAAGACCACCGCCGCGCCGGCCAGAAGCAACTGCCCCTGGTGCCGACGCCGCAGAGTGGTGGCCCGGGGCACGTCCAGTCGGCGAAACGCCGCCAGTTCGAAGTATTCCCGCGACAAAAGATAGCCGTTCACCCCATAGAAAACAAAAGGAAAAATGGGCGGGAACAGCAGGAAGGGGAGCAACAGCAGGTTGGCCCCCACCGTCACCGCCAGAAAGCGGGCGGTGGTGCCGATCATCTCCGGCACCGATTGTTCCCGCGCCGGAGGCAGGTGGGGATAGTGGCGTCGCTCCACCGCCGCGGCGATGGTTTCCAGGAACAGGCCGATATAGGCGGTGATCACCGCCGGGAACAGCATCAGGGTCACGAACAGGGTGGCGACCCCCAGCACCACGTCCACGGCGCCGTCGGCCCAGCGCCGGGCGGTGTCCGGGTCCAGGTCGCCGCCCAGGCCCACCCACCCCAGCACCCGTGCCACCCAGGCCCGGGGGATGATGTCGGTGGTTTCCAGCACCCAGCCCACGGCCAGCCACAGAGCCACCGCCGTGGCCAGGGCCCCGGCCACGCTGACGAGAAGGACTCGGCGGAATACCGGGTCCGGCAATTGTCGGACCGCCCGGCGGGCGTCGGTCAGTGGCGATCCCTCCATGCCGCTTATCCCTCCAGCATGCCCCGCAGCAGCCGCACGTCCTCGGCCAGGGAGTCGTCCTCCTCCATCAAGGCTTCCACCCGCCGCACGGCGTGCATGATGGTGGTATGATCGCGGCCGCCATACTTACGACCGATTTCCGGCAGCGAGCGATCGGTGAGCTGCTTGCTCAGGTACATGGCCACCTGCCGCGGCCGCACCACCGAGCGGGTGCGCCGGCTGGAGGTCATGTCCGACACCCGGACATTGAAGTGTTCGGCCACGGTGCGCTGGATTTCCTCCACCGTTACCCGCCGGTCGTGAGCGCGCAGGATATCGGTCAGCACCTCGCGGGTGCTGTCCACGGTCACCGGCCGCCCCACCAGCAGGGCGTGGGCCGTGACCCGGTTCAGCGCCCCTTCCAGTTCCCGCACGTTGGTGCTGATCTTGTGGGCCAGGAACTCCAGCACCTTACTGGGCACCGGCGCCCCCAACTGCTCGGCCTTGGCTTCCAGGATGCCGAGTCGCAGCTCATAGGTGGTGGGGTGGATGTCCGCCACCAGCCCGCACGACAGCCGGGACCGCAGGCGTTCCTCCATGCCCTCCAGGTCGGTGGGGGACTTGTCGGCGGAAATCACGATCTGCCGCCCCTGGTCCACCAGCGCGTTGAAGGTGTGGAAGAATTCCTCCTGGGTGGACTCCTTGCCGCTGATGAACTGCACGTCGTCCACCATGAGCACGTCCACCGAGCGGCATTCCTCCTTAAAGCTCATGGTGTCCTGGTGGCGCAGGGCGCGCACGAATCGATACATGAACTTTTCCGCCGACAGGTACAACACCGTGCGGTGAGGGGTCCGCTGGCGGATGTGCCAGGCGATGGCGTGCATGAGGTGGGTCTTGCCCAGCCCCACACCGCTATAGAGGAACAAGGGGTTAAAGGACACCTGATCGGCCTCCGCCACCCGCCGCGCCGCCGCGTAGGCGAATTCGTTGGGCTTGCCCACCACGAAATTGTCGAACACGAACCGGGGATCCAGGCCCAGGCTGTCCCCTTCCACGTCGGCGGCGGCACTGGCGCCGGCCGGGATGGCGGGCGAGGCGGGGCGCACGTCGGCGGCCGGCGCCTCGGCCTCGGCCGCCACGGCCACCGCCACCGCCGTTACCCGGGGATTCTCCGCCTGCCACAGGGTACACAGCTTTTCGCCATAGTGACTTGCCACCCGATCCCGCATAAAGCGTGTCGGCACCGCCAGTTCCACCGTGTCTCCGCTCAGGCCCCGCAAGGCCACGGGCTTGATCCAGCTCCGAAAGGCGGCGTCCCCCACCTCCGCCAACAGCCGTTCCCGCACCCGCTGCCACTGACCCATGGCGTCCTCGCCATGTCCCGCGCCCGTGTGACCCCGTTCCATGGTCGCACCCATCATTGTCCGTCGTCCTCGCGTCCTGGCCGGGAGTCCCCCTCTCCCGGATCCGTGTTTCCACCCAGCGTGGCCTTCCCGCCCCGGGTCCCGGGACGAGAGCGGCCACGGGGGTGGCCACACGCCTCACACTGAATACTCACCTCTCAGGGTTGCGCAAAACCGACGCCACCCCCTGTAGAAGAGCCTCCTACTTTCGTTTTACCAAAGCGGTAAAAGTAATCGTTAGCGGACTGGGAAGTCGCCGTTGATAATTGTCATATTTATCTACGTATTCGTCGCCCTGAATATGGCTGAACGCCAATGGCCGACAGGTTCTCGCCGCCCGTGATCAAGCGGTGAAGACAACCCTACACGGGCCGCCCCGGCCTCTCAATAAGAACGAAAGGGGTATCCGGCAGATTCAGGACCTTGACTCCTTGCGGGGCCAGGAACCCCGCCGAGTCTTCGCGGCGCCCCACCGATTTCCAGGCCTTTGCCGCCGTTCTTCGTGTCATTCTCATGACGTCCACAGTCGTACGAGTCGCCTGGCTGGATCCGTGTCAACACGTCCCCTCCTGGAACAAGAGCAGGGCCGCGATCAATAGGATCGCGACCCTGCGGAAAGAGCGTGTTTTGTTGGCGCTCCCTTCATGCGTCCTTGCCTGTTGGCCGGAACGCTGGGATCTCGCCTTTCTTTTATTACAAAGCGTCCAGAATTGCCTAGAGCGGATCGCCCCCAATCGGGTTCACGCTGTGAACCGGATTGGGGGCGTGACTCCGCTCTAAAACAAATAGATAGAGCCGATTCACGCGGTCACTGGGACCCAAAAAGGGGTTCCCATTGACCGCGATCGGCTCTAGCCTGGGATCAAAGCGCCTTGATGCGCTTGCTGTAGCGGGAGATCTTGCGGGCCACGGTGTTGCGGTGGGCCACGCCCTTGGTCACGCCCCGCATCATTTCCGGCTGGGCCTGGTGCAGGGCGGTTTGGGCGGCGGCCTTGTCGCCGCTTTGGATGGCGAGTTCCACCTTTTTCATGAAGGTCCGGATCCGGGAGACGCGCGCCCGACGAATGGTGGTGCGGCGGGCATCCCGGCGGATGTGTTTCTTGGCCGATTGTGTGTGCGCCATAAGGGTTCCCTGTGCATGCTGGCGTGGCCCCGGTGATGGGCGGGGCTGCGGTGTCCGACTCCCGCCGCCGGCGCCCCCTCGGGCGTCGCGCGGCGCGGGCGCGTCAAAAAAACAGCCCACCCACGGCCGGTTCGTCCACCGGGCCGGGGGGCGCTGCCTCGTTCGTCGCGATGCTGCCTTATAGCCACCGGGAATGACCCCGTCAAGGGAAAGCCCCCAGCAGTTCTCAGTATGGGTCCGGGCGGAGGTGTCATGGGCGGGGGCTGATTT
>CAZHRQ010000135.1:0-5408 GCA_964535075.1 uncultured Rhodobacterales bacterium
GGCCACCTATGCCGCCGTGATCGAACGATTTGGTCCGGTGCGTCCCTTCATCAACATCATCGCCGCGGAAGACCGTCATGCACGCGCCCTGGAGGCCCTCTTCACCCGCCACGGCCTCACCCTGCCCGTGGATATCCACCGCAATCGGGTCACCGCCCCGGGGACGCTGCGGGACGCCTGCGAAGCCGGGGTGCTGGCAGAGGTGGAAAACCGGGAAATGTATGACCGGCTGCTGAGCATGACCGGCGTGCCGGAGGTGCGGCGCGTGTTCGAAAACCTGCGCCGCGCGTCCCAGGAAAACCATCTGCCCGCCTTTCGTCGGGCGGCGGTCCGGTTGTCCGGGGAACCCCGCCCGGCCGACCCCTCGGTAAGTGCGGGGCGCAGCGGGGGCGGCGGCCATGGCGGCCGGGGGGGCGGCGGTGGCCGGCCGATGGCCATGGGCGGGACTCGCGACCGGCGGGCCGCTCGCCATCAGCAACCAACCGGCGCCTGTTGCGGCCGCTGTGCCAAGCCCAACGGCCGCTGCGGCGGTTAGAACGGATCGCGGTCAATGGGACCTATTATGGGGGCCTAGAGCCTATCGCGGTCAATGGGAACCCATTCTCGGGTCCCATTGACCGCGTGAATCGGCTCTATCTATTTGTTTTAGAGCGGATTCACGCACCCAATCCGGTTCACAGCGTGAACCCGATTGGGGGCGATCCGCTCTATTGACCACATGAATCGACGGGAGAAAATGGACTCTCGGCAGGAAACCCGGCGGCCGCCCTCGGTCGCCGGTTGTTTTATTCCCGGTTGTTTTATTCCAAGTCGGCGGCGGTGTCCTCAAGGCCGGTGGGCTGGCCTACGGCCACGGTGGTCAGACGCGCCGGGGTCAGCAGGTCCCGAGCCACCAGCCGCGCCTCTGGCAGGGTGATGGTGTTGAACAGGGCATCCCGCCGACTCAGGTAGTCCCGCCCCAGATCATACCGTTGCATGGTCACCAGGACCCGGGCCAGCGCCTGGGTGCTGTCCAGGGAGAGACGAAAACTGCCGGTGACCATCGCCTTGGCGTTGGCCAGTTCCTCGGCCGAGGGGCCGTTTTCCGCCAGATCCCGCCACTGTTCCCGGATCACCTCCAGGCTTTTCCCCAGGGCATCGTTGCGGGTGGCCACCGTCCCCAGCAGCAGCGGCGCCGTGCGGCGCGGCAGCAAATAGGCGTAGGCGCCATACGCCAGCCCCCGTTTCTCCCGCACTTCCTGCATCAGGCGGGTGCCAAAGCCCTGACCGCCCAGCACCTGCGCCACAAGCTGGGCCGCATAGTAATCAGGATCGGTGCGCGACAGGCCGGGCTGGGCGAACAGGGCCGTGGTCTGGGGCACCTGTCGGGTGATCACCGTCAGGGAGCCGTCGGCCCGGGGGGTCACCGGGGGAATGTCGGCCGGGGTGCCCCGTGCCGGCAAATCGGCGAACAGCCGGTCCAGCAGCGGCGCCAACGCTTCGGCGGAAATGTCCCCGGCCACGCCCACCAGCATGCCCTGACGCACCAGCCGGTCGTTCACGAAGCGGCGCATGTCCGTGGGGGTGATGGCCGCCACCGACTCCGGCGTGCCTTCCCGGGGCCGGCCATAGGGATGGTCGGGGAACAGATGGGCTTGCAGGGCGTTGCGGGCCACGGTGCGCGGGTCCCGCTCGTCCTCCTTCAGGCCCGACAGCACCTGGTCGCGGATGCGGGTGACCGGCTCGGCATCGAAGCGGGGCGCGGAAAGGGCCAGCGCCATGAGATCGACGGCTTCCTCCCGGCGACTGACCAGGGTGCGCAGGCTGCCATAGAACCAGTCGTAATCGGCATGGAAGCTCAGACGGATGGCCCGGTCCTCCAGGGCCTGACGGAAGGCCAGGGACGGCATGTCGCCGGCGCCCTCGTCCAGCAGGCCGGAAACCAAGTGCGCCAGTCCCGCCTTACCCTCGGGATCCAGCGCGGCCCCGCCGGGAAAGGCCACCTGGAGAGACAGGATGGGCGCGTTGTGACTCTCGATCAGCCAAGCGGTGATGCCGCCGGGGCTCACCACCCGCTGCACGGTCTGGGCCAGGGCCGGCGGCGTGACCAGGGTCAGCAACAGCACCGCCGCCAGCAGGCGCCGGATCCAGGGCGTGACGGTCATTGGGGTCCCTTCTGGTCCAAGTCTTCCTCCAGGGTGGCGGTGGCCGCGGCGGGGAGGACCGCGGGCGGGGTCTCGCCGGCCTCCGCGGCGTCGCGGGCCTCAGGCGTGGTTTCCGTATCGGCCATCACCCGCGTGGGTCGGGGGCGCATCAGCCGGGCCGTGAGATGGGCGTCGGTATCCAGCACCCGGCGGGCGGCATCGGTGACATCGGAGGGCGTGATCTGAACCATGCGCTCGGGCCATTCCTCCACCAGGGAGACCGGCAGGTCCATGGCCAACACCTCGCCCACCAGATAGGGGCCGTGGGTGAGGCTGTCGCGGGCATAGGCCGCCTGGGCCAACAGCCGGTCGCGGGTGCGGGTGACCTCGTCCACGGTCACGCCCTCGGCCACCACCTCCGCGATCAGGGCGGTGACGGCGGCCTCAATCTGGTCCAGGGAGACCCCTTCCCGGGGCGTGGCGTAGACGGTGAAGGCGGCGGGCCCCATGGCCTGGGGCCGGTAATAGGCCCCGGCGGACACAGCCAACTGATCTTCCACCACCAGGGTGCGATAGAGACGGCTATTGGTGGTCTCGCCCAGGATGCCGGCCAGGACTTCCAATGCCTCGGCGTTGAGCGGCTCGGTGGTGCCATAGGACGGGGCCGCCCACTTCCGGTACCACTGGGGCTGGCCCACCTGGGGATGGCGCAGCGTGACGGTATTGGCGGTCAGGTGCCGGGGCTCCGCCGGGCGCAGCCGCTCTGGCACCGCTTCCGATTCCAGGGGCGCGTAGTACGTCCGGGCCAGCTCCAGCACCCGGTCGCCGGTCACCGGGCCGGCCACCACCAGAATGGCGTTGTTGGGGGAGTACCACTTCTGGTAGTAGTTGCTGACTTCCACCTCGGTGAGGGCGGCCACCTGGGCGGGCCAACCGATGATGGGGTTGCGGTAGGGATAAACCCGGTAAAAGGCGGCATCGGCCCGTTCGTTGAGCAGGGCGGCCGGTTTGTTGTCCACCCGGCTGCGCCGTTCCTCCAGCACCACATCCCGTTCGGTGAGGACCTCTTCGGGGGTGAGGGTGAGGTTGTTCATGCGGTCGGCCTCCAGGGCCATGACCGTTTCCAGGGCGTCGGGCGGCACCGTCTGGTAGTAGGCGGTGAAGTCGCGGCCGGTGAAGGCGTTGTTCTCGCCCCCCAGTCCCTCCACCGTGCGAGAGAAGGTCTCGCCGGGATGGCGGGCGGTCCCCTTGAACATCAGGTGTTCCAGCAGATGGGCCACCCCGGTCTGGCCGGGATCCTCGTCGGCGGCACCCACCCGGTACCACACCATGTGGTGCACCGCCGGCATGGCGGGCATGGGCAGCACCACCACCTGCATACCGTTGTCCAGGGTGTGCTGTTCCGGGGCAAACACCTGCGCCTGTGCCGGCCGCCCGGCCAGCAGCAGCAGGACGGCCGCCACCGCTAGCAATCCCACCGCCAGCAATCCATGCCGCAAAGGGCGCCCGGCGGCGCGTGTTGGGGCGCAGGGCAATTCCTGGTTAAGCCCGACCATGAGCTTCTCCTACCAAAAGCATCCACCCCGAGGTATGGCACGAAATCGCTGTTAATTAAAGATGCCTTCCAATAGAGCCTTTTCCCGCCGTTCAATCATGGGGGTTTCGCCGGCGGTAACGGGGCGGCCGGCGGCCAGATTGCCCTGGATGCGGGCCCGCTCGGCGGCCGGGTCCACGATGGTGCCCTCGGGATCGTCGCGCCAGAACATGAGCCGGCGCAGGGGATCCCGTTGCTGACGCATGAGGCGCTCGGTTTCCGCGTCCACCGACTGGCGCACCCCGGGGGTGGCGGTCAGCGCCCCGGCCTGGGCCAACAGCGCCGCCGTGCCCAGGCTCTCGCCCCGCGGCAGGTTCGCGGTGGGGGAGACCTGATTGGCCAACACCATGGTGCTGCCCTGGATCATGTAGGCGCTGCCGGTGTCTTCATCCTGGAGCAACGCCTGTTCGGCGCGGACGCGGGGGGAGATGGCATTGGGCCGGGGGGCCCCCGGCTGGGGCGGGCGCAGGGTATAGTCGGGGGGCAGGGACAGGGGCGCCCGAGACACCACCGCGAATTCGTCCGGCGCCTTTTTCTCGAACCCCAGCCCCTGGCGCACGTCACCACAACCGCCGAGCAGCAGGGTGGCGCCCAGGGGGAGGGCGGTCAGGACCGTGGTCAGGGATGCTCGCATGCTGTCCTCAATCAATCGCTTTCCGGGGCGTCGGGCGGCGGCGTCCGGGCGCTGAACAGCGACTCCAGGATCAACAGCACGGCCCCAACGGTGATGGCACTGTCGGCCACGTTGAACGCTGGCCAATGATAGCCGAAGGCGTGCACGTCCACAAAGTCCGTCACCGCGCCCAGCCGCACCCGATCCATCAGGTTGCCCACCGCCCCGCCGATGATGAGCCCCAACGCACCCGCCACCAACCGGCTGTGGGTGCGGACCAACCACGTGCCCAGCACCAGCACGATCACCACCGTCAGCCCCGCCAGCACCCAGGGGCCGTTGTTGCTTAACAGGCCGAAACTCACCCCGGTGTTATGCACCAGCACCAGATTGAGAAAGCCCGTCAACGCCAGCCCCCGCGGCAGCAGATAGGTGCGGCTTTCGAAAAAGTCCAGCACCAGCGCCTTGGTCACCTGGTCGGCCAGCAACACCACCACCAGGATCCCCAGGCCCAGCAGCGGCCCGCGCCCGAGAATCGCCCGGGTCATGCGCCCCCCGCGGCCACGCCCCGGGCCAGCACGTCGGCGCAGCGGCCACACAGGTCCTGGTGATCCCGTCCCACCTCGGGCAGCACCTTCCAGCAGCGCTGGCACTTTTCGCCGGTGGCCAGGGCCACGGTCACGCCCACCTCGGGCACGTCGGGCAGGGTGTAGGCGTCGGCGGGCGGCGGGCCCTCGGCCAGGGTCAGGGCGGAGGTGATGGCCAGGGTGGTCATGGCCACGTCGCCCAGCCGGGTGAGATCGGCCGCCGGCGCGTAGAGGGTGGGGTGGGCCTGGAGGCTGGCCCCGATGCGCTTGGCGGCCCGTTCCTGTTCCAGGGCGCCGGTGATCACCCGGCGCAGGTCGCGGATGCGGGCCCAGCGTTCGCCCAGCGCCTCGTTCCGCCATTCGGCGGGGATGGTGGGGAACTGACGCAGGTGCACGCTGGAGTCGACGCCGGGATGGCGCAGCAACCACGCCTCCTCCGCCGTGAAACACAGGAACGGCGCCAGCCACGCGGTGAGGGTATAGAACAGCAC
>CAZHRQ010000135.1:5418-7469 GCA_964535075.1 uncultured Rhodobacterales bacterium
CGCTGCGTCCATATGGATGCGCATCGCATCTTCGGCGCCTTCGCCATGCCGCGCACCGTGCGCACCGCCCGCCGTTCCAGGCTGTCCACGCCATCGCAGTAGAGGGCGTCCTTGCGCACATCCAGGTAGAAGGCGGACAGGTCCACAGCACAGAACTGATGCAGATCGCTGAACAGGCCGTGGAACTGATAGTCCCGGGCCGCCTGGCGCAGGCGCCGATCCAGCACGCTCAGGCGGTGCAGCACCCAGCGGTCCAGCTCCGGCATCTGGCTGGGGGCCAGCCGCTCCGATTCGCTGAAGCCGGCCAGACCGCCCAGCACAAAGCGCAGGGTGTTGCGCAGGCGACGGTAGATGTCCGTCTGCTGCTTCAGGATTTCGGGCCCGATGCGCAAATCCTCGGAGAAGTCGGCGCTCACCACCCACAATCTGAGAATGTCGGCACCCTGGGCGTCCACCACCTGCTGGGGAGAGACCACGTTGCCCAGGGATTTGGACATCTTGCGGCCGTTCTCATCCAGCACGAACCCGTGGGTGAGCACGGCGTCATAGGGTGCCCGGCCGCGGGTGCCGCAGCTTTCCAGCAGCGAGGACTGGAACCAGCCCCGGTGCTGGTCCGAGCCTTCCAGATAGAGGTCGGCCGGCCACTTGAGATCGTCCCGGGCCTCCAGCACGAAGCTGTGGGTGGCGCCCGAGTCGAACCACACGTCGAGAATATCGAACACCTGTTCGTAGTCGGCGGCATCGTAGTCGTTGCCCAGGAAACGGCCGGGATCGGCGGTGAACCAGGCATCGGCCCCTTCCTCGGCCACGGCGGCGATGATGCGCGCCCACACCGCCGGGTCGCGCAGCACCTCGCCGGTCTGGCGATGAACGAACACGGTGATGGGCACCCCCCAGGCCCGCTGCCGGCTCACGCACCAGTCGGGCCGGCCTTCCAGCATGCTTTGCAGCCGCTTCTGCCCCGCCGCCGGCACGAAACGGGTATCGGCCACCGCCTGCAACGCCTTGTCGCGCAGGCCGGTGGTTTCCATGCTGATGAACCACTGGGCGGTGGTGCGGAAGATCAGCGGCGCCTTGGAGCGCCAGGAATGGGGATAGGTGTGTTCGATGGTGCCCTGGCCCAGCAGGTGGCCGCTGTCGGCCAGGGCCTGGGTGACGATCTTGTTGGCGGGGAAGTGATACTTGCCCTTTTTATTGCGCACCAGCACCGCCTCGCCGGCGAACAGGGGCACGGCGTCGGTATAGACCCCGTCGGGGCCCACGGTTTCCGGCACCGGCAGGCCGTGGTGACGGCCCAGCAGCCAGTCGTCGGCGCCGTGGCCCGGGGCAATGTGCACGAAGCCGGTCCCGGCGTCGGTGGTGACAAAGTCGGCGGGCAGCAGCGGGCAGTCGAACTCATACCCCTGGCCGCGCAGGGGGTGGGCGCAGACGGTGCCGGCCAGATCACGCCCCGGCAGGCGGGCGGCCAGGGTGTGGCCGGTGATGCCGGCCTCGGCACACAGGGCCTCCAGCAGCGGTTCCGCCACCGCCAGCCGGTCGCCGGGGCGCGTCGTGGCCGAGTCGCTCACCGCCGTCACGTCGATCACCACATAGGAGATGTCCGGGCCACAGGCCACCGCCCGGTTGCCGGGCAGGGTCCAGGGGGTGGTGGTCCAGATGGGGATGCCGGCCCCCTCCAGCACTGGATGGGCCGCCGAGACCACCGGGAAACGCAGCACGATGGTGGGGGAGACGTGGTCGTGGTATTCCACCTCGGCGTCGGCCAAGGCGGTCTTTTCCATCACCGACCACAACACCGGCTTGGCGCCGCGATAGAGGCTGCCGTCGGTGGCGAAGCGGCCCAGCTCGGCCACGATGCGGGCCTCCGCCGGATAGGCCATGGTGGTATAGGGGGTCTCCCAGTCGCCCACCACGCCCAGGCGTTGGAACTCGGCGCTTTGGATGCGGATCCAGTGGTCGGCGAATTCCCGGCATTCGCGGCGGAAGTCCACCACCGGCACCCGGTCTTTGTCGTGCCCCTTTTCCCGATAGGCTTCCTCGATCTTCCACTC
>CAZHRQ010000136.1:0-7418 GCA_964535075.1 uncultured Rhodobacterales bacterium
TGCTCCAGGGCACCGCGTTCGGTGACCAGGACGCTCACCAGCTCCGCCGGGGTGACATCGAACACCGGGTTCCAGGCACCGACGCCGGGCATGGTCTCGATCCCGCCGGAGGCAGCCAGCACCTCTTCCGCCGCCCGCTCCTCAATGGGAATGTCGTCCCCTTCGGCCAGCCCGAGGTCCACGGTGGAACTCGGGGCCACCACCATGAAGGGCACGCCGTGGGCCCGGGCCGCCAGGGCCAGCGCGTAGGTGCCGATCTTGTTGGCCACATCGCCGTTGGCGGTGGTGCGGTCGGTGCCCACCAGACACAGATCCACCTGCCCGGCCCGCATGTAATGGCCGCCGGCGTTGTCCACGATCACCGTGTGCGGCACCCCGTGGTGGGCCAGTTCCCAGGCGGTGAGGCTGGCCCCCTGGTTGCGGGGTCGGGTTTCATCCACCCACACATGCACCGGCACGCCGGCATCGTGGGCCTTGTAGAGGGGGGCGGTGGCCGTGCCCCAGTCCACCGTGGCCAGCCAGCCGGCATTGCAGTGGGTGAGGACATTCACCGGTTCCCCGGCCGGCTTGCGCGCCGCCATGGCCTGGATCAGCGCCAGACCGTGATCGCCGATGGCGGCGTTCTGGGCCACGTCCTCGTCGCACAGCGCCGCCGCCTCTCGCCACGCCGCCGCGGCCCGTTCCGCCGGCGCCAGGGGAGACAGCACCGCCACCACACGTTCCAGCGCCCAGCGCAGGTTCACCGCCGTGGGGCGGGTGGCCAGCAAGGTGTCGGCCGCCGAACGCACCCCGCCCTCGCTGGCATCCCGCCCCACGGCCAACGCCAAGCCATAAGCGGCGGTCGCCCCGATCAGAGGCGCCCCCCGCACCAGCATGGCACGGATGGCATGGGCCGCGTCTTCCAGGGTGGTGAGGGTTTCGGTGACGAAGGCATGGGGCAGCCGGGTCTGGTCGATGATCACCACCGAGCGACCATCCGCCCCGGGCCACAGGGTACGGTGGGGAACGCCGTTGATGCGCATGGTCTCAGGCCCCGCCCAGCACGCGACCGGCCACCGCCGACAGCTTTTCGCGCACGGCGGCATCGCGGGCCTCGGGCCGGGTGATCACCGCATGCTCCAGGGCGTGGTGACAGCCCCGGTCGCAGGGCGCCGTGCGCGCCGCCAGCCGGGGCAGCACCGCCCGCACCAGATCGCGGCCTTTGTCGGCGTTTCCGCTCAACACCTTGATCACCTGTTCCACGCTCACCTTGTCGTGCTCGGGATGCCAGCAATCGAAATCGGTGACCATGGCCACGGTGGCGTAGCACATCTCCGCCTCCCGGGCGAGGGCGGCCTCGGGCATGTTGGTCATGCCGATCACCGAGCACCCCCAGGCGCGATAGAGCTGGGATTCGGCCAGGGTGGAGAACTGCGGCCCCTGCATCACCAGATAGGTCCCACCGCGATGGCAGCGCAGGCCCAGGTCGGTGGCGCTGGCCTCCAGCAGGTCGCCCATGCGCCCGCACACGGGATGGGCCAGGGAAACGTGGGCCACCATGCCGGGCGCGAAGAAGCTCTTCACGCGATTGGTGCGGTCGATGAACTGGTCCACGATCACGAAATCGCCGGGTTCCATGTCCTCGCGCAGGCTGCCCACCGCCGACAGGGAAACGATCTCGGTCACGCCGCAGCGCTTCAGCACGTCGATGTTGGCGCGATAGTTGATGGCGTCCGGCGGCAGGGGGTGCCCCCGGCCGTGCCGGGGCAGGAACACCAGCGGGATGCCGTCCAGGCTGGCGGTCATCACCTCGTCGGAGGCATCGCCGAAGGGGCTGTCCACCTTGCGCCAGGCCACATCGTCCAGCCCGGACATCTGATAAAGACCACTGCCGCCGATGATACCGATCACGGGAGAAGACATGGACACGCTCCGGAACAGGGGGAAGGAGGCTCAGGGCTGCCGCACGGTGGCCTTTTCGATGATCAGCGGTTCCTGGGGCACGTCACTGGGGAAGGGTCCGCCGCTGCCCGTGGGCACCTCGGCCATGGCGTCCACCACTTCCATGCCGTCCACCACCTCGCCGAACACGGCATAGCCCCACCCCCGGCCCGAGGGCGCGGTGTGGTCCAGCGGGCTGTTGTCCACCAGATTGATGAAGAACTGATCGGTGGCCGAGTGGGGGTCGCCCGTGCGGGCCATGGCCAGGGTGCCCCGGCTGTTGGACAGGCCGTTGTCCGCTTCGTTGCGGATGGGACTGCGGGTGTCGCGCCGGTCGTAGGCCGTGTCGAAGCCGCCGCCCTGGGCCACGAAGCCCGGGATCACCCGGTGGAAGATGGTGCCATCGTAGTGGCCCTCCCGCACGTAGGCGAGGAAGTTCTCCACCGTCTTGGGGGCGGCCTCGGGCTTCAGGGCCACGGTGATGGGGCCCTTGTTGGTTTCCAGGATCACGGTCACGGGGGAATCTCCCTGGGCGGCGGTGGCGCCGGCCAGCCCCGCCAACAGCGGCATCAGGGCAAGGGCCAGCAGGGTGAAAGTCCGTTGTCCCTGGTGTCGCCACCAGCGGAGGGTCCATGGAGCAGGCACCGGTCCACCTCTTCGGTTCGGAATGAAAGAGCCGGGAGCGGCGGGGCCCCTCCCGTGTTCCCGTTGTAGTCCATTCCCGGCCCGGGGTCCAGGGCAGGGGCCTAGAGCCTATCGCGGTCAATGGGAACCCATTCTCGGGTCCCATTGACGGCGTGACTCCGCTCTATCCATTTGTTTTAGAACGGATCATGACCCGCTCTCCCCCCGCGCCAGCAGATGCCGGCTGCCGAAGTGGATCACCATGGCCCCCCCAGCAGCACCACGCCAAAGCCCACCACCTCCAGCGGTTGGGGCGTGATGTGCCACACCAGTAGGTCCAGCAGCCCGCCCCAGATCACCGCCGTGAAGCCCACCGCCATGCCCAGCCACACGGTGCCATGGGTACGGGTCCCCAGAAACAAGGCCGCCAGCAGGGGAATGAACAGGGGATTGGTGGCCCGCAGCAACAGCACGTTGGTCCGCGGGGCCATCTGTACCGCCAGGAAGGTGCAGGTCAGGGCCAGCAGGGCGGCGCCGATGCGCACCCCATAGCCCACCGGACGGGTGAGACGGAAATCCCGGGCCCGCAGCACCCACGGCAACACCACCAGCAGGCTGACGGTAAAGCGGAAAAAGACCACCACCGGCAGCGAGGCCCCATCGCCCAGCGCCTTCACCGCCGCCCCCATGCCGGCGCTGCCCGCCGCCGACACCAGGGCGAACAGCACCCCGGTGGTCAGGGCGGCCCGGACCGGCGCCCGAGGAAGCGGAACAGGCGGCGGCGCGCTCATGGACCCCTCATGAGATCAAGGCCCCGGCCCGCACCCACCATCGGGGATGGGCTTGTCCCAGGGCCATGGCCGCGGCCCGGGCGGCGGTGGCCTCGGCGAACAGCCCCACCACCGTGGCGCCACTGCCCGACATGCGGGCCAGGGCACAGCCCGGTTGCGCCGCCAAGGTCGCGCGGACGGTGGCAATGACCGGACACAAACGTTCCGCAGGCGCCTCCAGGTCGTTGCCATGGACGGCGAGCCACGCCAGCAGCCCGTCCAGGGTCACCGGCGGCCGCAGGTCTTGCCGATGGCAGGGCGCACTGAAGCGCCCCTCCCGGGCCTTGAACACCGCCGGGGTGGCCAGGGGCTCCCCCGAATTGGCCAGCACCACCGCCAGGGGCGGCAGCGGCGGCGCCGGGGCCAGCGCCTCCCCCACACCGCCCAGCCACTGGGGCCGGGGTCGCAGGCACACGGGCACATCGGCGCCCAGGGAAAGGGCCAGGGCCAGGGGGTCGGGCGCCTGGACCCGCCACAAGCGTTGCAGCGCCCGCAGGGTGGCGGCGGCATCGGTTGATCCCCCGCCGATGCCCGACGCCACCGGGAGCTGCTTGTTCAGGGTGAGATGGGCCCGCGCCGGCACGCCCGTGGCCGTGGCCAGGGCCCGGGCGGCCCGCAGCACCAGGTTATCGGCGGCATGGGTCAGGGCCGGCGCGCCGGGGCCGGCGACGGTGAGGGACAGGTCCTCGGCCGGTGCGGCGGTAACGGTGTCGGCAATATCGGTAAAGGCGGTCAGACCGTCCAGCAGGTGGTAGCCGTCGGCCCGCTGCCCCACCACGTGTAGGGTCAGGTTGAGCTTGGCCGGCGCCGTTTCCTCCACGACGCCGGTGTCGCGCCCCAGGATCACGGGCTTTCCGCCACCTTGGGGGTGATGGTGAGACCATGGACCAGCTTGCGCTCGATGGTCTCCATCAGCTCGGTGTGATCCATGTCGTCCTCGTTGGCGGGATCCTGGGCCAGGGTGAGGGCCCGTTCCCACTGAAAGCGGGCTTCGCGCCGGCGGCCGGTGATCCAATAGACATCGCCCAGGTGATCGTTGATCACCGGATCGGTGGGCTCCAGGGCGGCGGCGCGCTCCAGCCAGCGCACGGCCTCTCCGTACTTGCCCAGCTTGAAGTTGGCCCAGCCCACGGAATCGTTAATAAAGCCGTCGCGGGGCCGTTGCCGCGCCGCCTTGAGCAACATGGCCGCCGCCTGGTCCAGGTTCTCGCCCCGGTCCACCCAGCTATAGGCCAGATAGTTGAGCACCAGGGGCTGATCGGGCCGCAACGCCAGGGATTTCAGGAAGGCCTTTTCCGCCGCCGGCCAGTCGCCGTGGCGTTCGAGCGCGATGCCCATCACGTAGTACAGGGACCAGTTGTTTTGGTTGTTGGCATCCACCCGTTCCGCGGCCTTGTCGTAGGCGGCGGCGGCGGCCTCGAACTCCTGGCGATAGCGGTGCAGGTCCCCCAGCTCCGCCCAGGCCTCCCAGCGGTCGGGGCGGGCCCGGGCGAGGGCCATGAGCAGGGCGGCGGCCTCGGCATCGTGCTCCAGGGTGTGCTGGTTCATGGCCACCCGGCGGCGCACCAGCCAGCCCAGGGGGGACTTGGCCTGAACGCGCAGGTAGTGCTCGTTGGCCTCCGCCAAGCGCTGGCGATCCTCCAGCAACTCGGCCACGTAGAAGTGGGCCAGCGGCATCTCGGGCCGCAGCCACAGGGCCAGCCGGGCAAAGTATAACGGCAGATCGGTGCCGGGCTCGTTGCGCAGGCTGAGGGCCAGGGTGAACAGGGTCTCGGCCAGCCCCTGGGGAATGGACCCCACGTGATAAAGAGGCGAGTCGGCCAGGGCCTCGGCGCCCTCCACCATCAGCAGGTCGTGATAGGTGGCGTTCTCGTTCACCCGCTGTTCCAGCGTGGCGCGATCAAAGTCGGGATCATGGCGCAGCAGATAGCTGTCCATCACCGCCGCCATGCGCGGGCTGAGGGGGTGGCCGGACTCCAGCACGGCCTGGAAGCGCGCCAGGGCGGCCTGGGTGTCGCCCACCACCACGGCCATCAGGCCGATCTGGTAGTCATAGAGGTAGCGGGTGTCGTCGGTGGCCTGGTCGCGGGCCTGTTCCAGGGTCCGGGCGGCGGCCGGCAGACCGGTCTGGCCCAGGGTGCACCACGCGCCGATCAGCGGGGCCAGGGTTTCCCCCAGGGCGGTGCGGGTGTCCATGGTATCGATGCGGGCCAGACACTGGTCATAGGCGCCCAGGCTGGCCGCCTGCACCGCCAGCAGGGTCAGGGAGAGGGCGCCGCCCTGGTCGCGGGCGACCAGTTGCTGGGCGATGTCGGTCGCCTCCCCCACCGAGCCGTCGGCGGCGAACAGGGCGAAGGCCTTGCGCATCAGGTCCAGGTTCTCGCCATCGGCGGCCAGGACCCGGCGGTAGTAATAGGCCGCCTGGCTGTAATCGTGATCGCGTTGGGCGGCCTGGGCGGCCAGGTAGGCGCCGGTGCCCCCCTGCGGGGCGGGATCGCGGGTCAGCGGCAGGCTGGCGGGCAGGTGGATGGTCTCGGTTTCCTTGGCCGCCGTCGGGCCCAGGGGCAGCAGCAGCGCCAGGGCCAGGGCGGAGAAGCGGAAAATGCGCTGGGACGTCATGGGGCCTCCGCGTCCGGTGGGGCCGCACGCCGGCGGCCCGCTCCGGGGATCACATGTTGGCATAGGTGGGACCGCTGCCGCCCTCGGGCACGGTCCAGTGCAGATTCTGGGTCGGGTCCTTGATGTCGCAGGTCTTGCAGTGGATGCAATCGGTGAAATGCATGTGCAACCGCGCGGTCCCTTCCCCATCGGTCAAAAATTCATACACCCCGGCCGGGCAGTAGCGTTGCTCCGGGCCGTCATAGGTCCCCAGGTTCACCGTCACCGCCACCGAGGGATCGTCCAATCGCAGGTGGTTGGGGGCGTCCTCCCGGTGGAAGGGGCTGGCCAGATGCACCGAGGACGCCCGATCAAAGCTGACCACGCCGTCGGGTGGGGGGTAGGCGATGGGGCGCGCCTTGTCCGCCGGCACCAGGGTTTCGTGGTCGCCCCGGGGATGGCGGAAGGTGACGGGCAACCGCCCCCTGAACACATAGGTCTCCAGGGCCGACCATGCCATCCCCGCCCACAGCCCCCGTCGAAAGGCGGGACGGAAATTGCGCACCCGATACAGCTCCGGCCATACCCAGGCGCGGCGCAGGGCCTCGGGATAGGCGGCGACGGTCACGGGCGGGTCTTCCTCGGCCAGGGCCTCGAACACCGCTTCCGCCGCCACCATGCCTGATTTCATGGCCGTGTGCAGCCCCTTGACCCGGGGGACGTTGAGGAAACCGGCGGCGCAGCCCAGCAGGGCGCCACCGGGAAAGGCCAGGGTGGGCAGGCTCTGCACGCCGCCCTCGGCCAGGGCGCGGGCGCCATAGGCCAGCCGCCGCCCGCCGGCCAGCAGCGGCCGCAGGTGCGGGTGGGTCTTGAAGCGTTGGAATTCCTGGAAAGGGTCCAGATAGGGGTTGCGGTAGTCGAGACCGGTCACCAGCCCCACCGCCACCCGGTTGTGGGTCAGGTGGTAGACAAAGCCGCCGCCATAGGCTTCCCCAGCCAAGGGCCAGCCCACGGTGTGCAGGACGGTCCCAGGGCGGTGGGCGTCCGAGTCCACTTCCCATAGTTCCTTGAGGCCCAGGCCATAGGTCTGGGGCTGCTGGCGAAGGTTGAAGTGGCGGATGGCCTGTTCGCTGAGGCTGCCCCGCGCCCCTTCGGCCAACAGGGTCTGGCGGGCATACAGCACAACCCCTGGCTCATAGCGATCACCAGGGCTGCCGTCGGGGGTCAGGCCCTGATCGCCGGTGATCACGCCGGTGACAGCGCCATCGGGGCCGTGACAGAGGGCGGCGGCGGGGAAGCCGGGGTACAGTTCCACCCCCAGGGCCTCGGCCTCGCCGGCCAGCCAGCGGCACAGATCGCCCACGGAGATGATGTGGTTGCCGGCGTTGTTCATCTGCGGCGGGGTGGGCAGGCGCCGGCTGCCGTTTTTGCTGAGCAGGCGGAGTT
>CAZHRQ010000137.1:0-7142 GCA_964535075.1 uncultured Rhodobacterales bacterium
CGGTTGGACCAACGACTTCGCCAGAACCATCATCGGCCAAATGCGATAGCCCTGCCGTGAAGGCGTCGCCGCCTTGCGCGTGCTGTCTGCGCCCCCTATACTCTTCCGAGGTGGCGGGGAGGCGAGGGCATGACGCGCAAGATTTAGTGGTTTTCGCTTGAAGATGGCGGCCGGGTGGCGGTGGAAGTGCAGGCGGCCCCCGACGAGGAAGAGTTGATCGCCAACCGCTCGGGGGCGGATGTGGAAGAGGCGGGCCGGACCTTTACCGATTCCCTGCAGCATGCGGAACAGGCGGCGGTCGAAGTGGTGAAGGGCTTCCGCGAGCGTCTGACGCCGGACGAATTGACCCTGACCTTCGGGGTGAAGTTCGGGGCCAAGGCCGGCGCGATCCTGGCCTCGGCCGACAGCGAGGCCACCTTTACCCTCACCGCCAAGTGGACCCGCCCGGCCCCCTCCCGGAAGGCCTGATGAGACCGTCATGAGCGCCTATTCCCGGTCCATTGCTTGTGTACTCATGACCGACGTCGATCATAGGGCGCCGGTGGGCGCCGGCATCGTGCTGGATAAGCGGCGCATCCTCACCTGTGCCCATGTGGTGAACGTGGCCCTGGGCCGGGATAGTAGGGTCGAAGAACACCCCGGCGAGGTTTTCCTGAAGGTCACGGTGCCGATTCCAAAGCAGGAGGGCGCCCCCTACCAAGTGACCGTCACGAAGTGGTGCCCGCCCCGGGATTCCTCCACAGAGGGGATGCCGGAGGATTTGGCCATTCTGGCCTTGCCGGAGGGAGAATGCTTTCCGTCGTCGGTCCAGGCGGCGCGTCTCCTGACCATGGACCTGAACGATGCCCACGGGCGGCGGGTCACGCTGACCGGATTTCCGGCAGCGGGCCCCAGTGACTGCCTGGGGGGCGTGACCAGGGGGCTGAATGACGAAGGACGCCTCCAGATCGATCCGGAACGCCCTGATCGCATGGTGGATCTCGGATTCAGCGGGGCCGGGGTCTGGGATGAGCAGCACGGCGGCCTGATCGCCATGCTCGTGGTGCGGCGGCTGCGGCGCGGCGAAGCCGTCCTGGCCTATGGGATTCCCTGGTCCCGGGTGCCGGAGGCCTTTGGCCTTTCCCTGCACCTCCCGTACCGAGTCACCCTGCCGTCTTTGCCGCAGCACTTCATCCCCCGCGAGGCCTTTCTGGCGCCGTTGCAGAGTCGGGTGCAGGCGGGGTGCAGTGTGGGCGTTACCGCGCTCAAGGGCATGGGCGGCCTGGGCAAGACGGTGCTGGCCACCGCCCTGGTTCATGATCCCGCCATTGCCGCCAGCTTTGGCGCCGCCCGCTACTGGATCACCGTGGGCCAGGATGGTAACCCCGTGGCCCTCCTGGCCCAGCTTTACCGAGCGGTAACCGGGGAGAAGACCACCTTTCATACGGTGGAGGAGGGGCAACAGGCCCTGTGGGAAAAGCTGCCACGGCCGAGTCTGATTGTGCTGGACGACCTATGGTGGCCTGTCCAGGCGGCGGCCTTCGAAGGGGTGAAGGAGGCCGCCACCCTGCTCGCCACCACCCGGCAGGGGACGGTGGTGGCCAAGCTGGGCGTCGAGCCCCATTCCTTGGATGTGCTGGACTTGGACCAAAGCCGCGCCCTGCTGGCCGGCTGGGCCGGGTGCGGGGTGGACGACCTCCCGGAGTGCGCCGACGCCATTGTGGGGGAGTGTGGTTATCTGCCCCTGGCCCTGGCGGTTTTTGGCGCGGCGGTCAGCCAGCCCGGTATTCAGTGGGAGGACGGCCTGAAAGCGTTGCAGAAGCGAGACCTGGCTGATCTCTGTCGTCCCATTCCCGGGTATGCGGGAAACGAGGGGGTGTTCGGGGCCCTGGATCTCAGTTTTGGCACCCTGGAAGAGCAGGAGCAGAAGGCCTTCAGCCGGTGTGCCGTTTTTCCCGAGGACCGGCCCATTCCTGAAACGGCCCTGGCCGCTCTGTGGCACGATCTGCCCGGGATGGAGCCGCCGGCCCCGCGGCGGCGCTTGTGTGAGCGCCTGGAGGCCGCATCCCTGTGGGGGCGGGATCAGGACCGGCACGGCAGGCCGGCGTGGCGCTTGCACGACCTGGTCCTTGACTACCTGCACGGGCGCCTGGCGGACCCGGCGGCGGCCCACGGCGCCCTGGTGGCGGGCTATGGCGGATCCTGTCCCGCAGAGTGGGCAGCGTGGGAAGAGGATGACGGCTATTTCCTGGATGAACTGCCCCGACACCTGGGGGCGGCCGGTCGGGGGGCGGACCAGCGCGCCCTGGTGCTGGATTTCCGTTGGCTGGCGCGAAAACTGGTCGCCCGGACCCCCCAGGCCCTGATTGGCGATCTGGAGTCGTGTAGGGACGACCCCGCTTGCACCCTTCTGGCACGGACCCTCCGCATGTCGGCCCACGTGTTGGCTGTGGATCCCGGGCAACTGGCGCCGCAATTGGTGGGGCGCCTGGGGATGACGGAAAATGACGACCTGGCCGCATTGTGCCAGGCGGCCCGGACCGCCGCGCCCCTCCCTGGGGTGCTCATGCCCGTCAACCCACAGCCTTTGCTGCCGCCGGGGCCCCTGGTGTGCACCTTCACTGGTCACACGGGCCCCGTAGCGGGCGCGTTGGTATTGCCGGGGGGGCAGGAGGTTCTCTCGTGGTCCGCGGACAACACTATCTGCCTGTGGTCTCTGGCCTCGGGCCAGCCGAAGGCTCGCTATTATTGCGATTTCACCCCCACCTGCGCCGTGTTTGATGACACCTGTTCCCGCGCGGTGATCGGGGATTCCGGGGGGGCGTGACCGTTCTGGAGGTGCCCCGCGCCCTTTATACCTCAACGCCATAACCCGCCTCCGCCGGCCCCGTTCCGCTCAGCCGCGTGCGGCGGAATTATGAAAACAGGGGCGGCCGTGTTGCTGGTCATTGTCAGAGGCGGCATCCATGAGTACCGTACGCGGAACATCAACAAAACGCACGCCCCGGTAGGGGCGGCGTGGGCAGACAAAGGAAATGCCCGTGCGGTCAGGATGGCACGCAAACCGGCTCCAGCAGGCCAGCAGCGCGGCACCATCCGCGCTGGCGCCGCCGCGCCGGGGCCTGCCGCCCGCACGGCCCGCCCGCCAGGATTTCAGTGAAAAGGCCTCCCGCTTCGGCGTGGGGGCCTTTTTCGTGGTGGGTCCCTGAAATGGGACAGGCACAGGAGGACACGATGGGCAAACGGTCTTCGCAACGGCGTCAATCCGCATCTTCCGCCACGTCTTCTTCCCCAGACGTAGAACCCCTGTTCCAGTCCCCCTGGGACCCCCTGGATACGGAGCCAGAACGCAAATACCGGCGGCGGGTGCGCCCCTATAACCCCCGCCAGCGCGACCTCATGCGCGCCATCGACGAACACCATTTGGCAGTGGCCCTGGGCCCCGCCGGCACCGGCAAAACCTATCTCGCCATTGCCGCCGCCGTGGAGGCGCTGGAGGACGGGCGGGTGGCCCGGGTGGTCCTCACCCGTCCCGCCATCGAAGCCGGGGAAACCCTGGGTTACCTGCCCGGTGGCCTGGAAGACAAGATGGATCCCTACCTGCGGCCCCTATACGACGCCCTGAACGATCGCCTGGGCACCAAACGCCTGAAAGCGTTCCTGGGCGACGGCACCATCGAAATCGCCCCCGTGGCCTACATGCGCGGCCGCACCCTCAACAATGCCTTCGTGGTGATCGACGAAGCGCAGAACTGCACCTACGGCCAGCTCAAGATGTTGCTGACCCGCCTGGGCTGGCATTCCACCATGGTGCTCACCGGCGACCCCGATCAGAGCGACCTGCTGCCCGGGATATCCGGACTGAACCAGGTGGCCCGCCGCCTGGAGACCCTGGAGGACGTGGCGGTGATTCGTCTCACCCAGGCCGATGTGGTGCGCCATCCGCTGGTGGGGGAGATGCTCTCGGTGCTCTAGAGCGGATCGCACCCAATCGGGTTCACGCTGTGAACCTGATTGGGTGCGTGAATCCACTCTAAAACAAATGGATAGAGCGGACCGTCTCAAAGGATCAGCAGTTCGGCTTCCCGCGCCTGGGCGCGCACCGCCTCGCCGATGCCCAGGCGCACGACCTCCCCTGTTTGGCGTACCATGGCGTTCAGGGCGCGGGTCTCGGCGTCGGCCTGATCGGGGTCGGCGGCGAGGGCGGCCCGGGCCTGGGCCGCCAGCCGGCCGGCCAGCTCCTCTTCCTCTTCTCGCACCTGTCGGGTCAGCCGTTCCCGGGACAGCCCCCGGCGCAGCAGGCCGGGCAGGGGAACATCGCGCAACCAGTGCCGTACCCGGTCGGCGCCGAACACCGCCGCCGCCGCGCCGGTCACCGCCGTGCCCACCGCCGCGCCCGTGGCCATCAACAGATGCGACAGCCCGGTGGGGTCGAACAGGAACGGCACCAGCCCCCCCGCCACCAGCCCGGCCGCGGCCACCGGGGTGCGCAGGCTGGGCAGGCCGGGCAGCCGCTCCAGGTGCTCCGTATCCAGGTCGGCCAGCATCACGTCCAGCCGGGCCGGCGGCCGCAACAGCGCCCGTTGCAGCCCGAACCGGTCGCACAGGGGATCGGTGTGGCGGGTGATGGCCGGGCGGATTTCCTCGTACCACGCCGCCACCCCCTCCTGCAGGGCGCGGCCGGCAGCCTCGCTCTCCTGCCAGGCGGCTACGGCGCGGCGGGTGTTTTCCTGCAACGCACTAAGCGATCCCTCGGGACCGGTGCGCCACGCCAACACCGTGGGCAGCAGCACCTCCTCGGTGAGGGCGGCGGCCAGGGCGCGGCCCAGGTGATCGGCCAGGCGGGGCAGGGCCTCTTTCAGCAGGGGAGCCAAGGGGCCATCGTCCGCCGTCAGGGCCGCCACCCCCAGGCGGAAGGCGCCGATCCGCACCGAGGCCCGGCCGTACAAAGCCAATCCCCGGGCGATGGCGAATTCCGGTTCCTCGCCCCGCTCCACCCGGGCATCGGGAAAAATCTCCCGGGTCAGATCGGCCACGCAATCCATGCGGGCGGCACCGCCGGTGAGCAGGATCAGGGCGGGCGTGCCGATGGTCTCGCGGGTGGCCTGCAGGTGGTCGCGGAAGGCCTGCCGCCAGCCCTTGCCCTCCAGGGCGGGCAGGGGGCGGGTGAGCAGAGTCTCCATCAGGGCGGGGGTGAGGGTGACTTCGAACAACAACCGGGGTTCGCTGGGCAGCACCTCGAATCGGCCCACGCCACCGGCGCGCCGTTCAGGGGTGGCGTTGAAGTAATCCTCCTTAGCTCGGCGGCACACCAGTTCCAAGTAGGGTCGCCACGCCGGCTGTTCCGCCAGCAGGGTTTCCAGACGGGCCCGTTCGGGATGATCGGCCAGAATCCGGGCCAGCAGGGCCTCGTCCAACACCCCGCCGCCCAGGGCATTGTGGCCAAAATCCAGCGGCCGTTCGCGCAGGTGATGGGCCACGGTGAAGTCGGTGGTGGAGGACCCCACGTCGATAATAAGCAGCGTTTCGCGCAGGGTTTCCAAACTCACCCGCAACTCGCCCGATTCGCGGCAGAAAAAGAAGGCCGCCCGGGATTCGGGCACCACCGAGACGCGAGTCATGCCGGCCTCGCCCAGCAGACGGGCATAGGCCTCGCGCAAGGACGCCTCCCAGCCCGACGGCGCCCCCACCACGAAGCGGGTTTCCGGATTGTCGGCGGCGTAGCGGCTGTTGCGGGCGGCAAGGTGGGCCAGCACTCGGCCCACGAAGGCGCGCAGGGGATCGCCCCGGGCGGGGTCGTCGAAATCGGGTCGTTTCAGGCGGACGGCGCCATCCACCAGTTCCCGGGCCGGGTCGGCGAAGGCATCGTCGCCCACCAGTACCCGGCCGTCATGGGTAAAGGCCACCGCCGTCACCAGGCTGCGGCGGCCGCCCGCCAGTTCCACCATCAGCGGACCGGTGGTGGCCGTGGTGTGCACGGTGGCCACGGCCGTTTCGCCATTGCCCAGGTCGAATCCCATGATCTGAAGATCGGGAATCGTCGCCATCGCGGGCGGGTCGGGGGGAGCAGAGGTCACGGCCTGGATCCTTTTGAACGCACAAAATCACCGGGCGACAATACCGCGTCGGACGATGGCCTCCGTGTCGCGGTGGCGGATGGCGGGGGCAATGGTTCGAGGTTCGGGGCTGGCATCCAGGGGCGGGCGCCGGTCGAAGGCTTCTTCCGCCGCCGGGCTGAAAGCCTGGATTTCCAGGGCGCTGGCGGCCAGGGAGCGCTCCAGTTCCCGGCGCAGCACCCCGGCCACGGGCGCCGCCTCTGGCAACGTGGTGAGCTGCCACAACTGCTGCCCCAGTTCCCCCAGGCGGTCCAGGGACTCGCTGTCGGGTGCCGGCAGGGCCGGGGGCGTTTCTCCTTCCCGGGCTTCCAGCAACAGATCACAGGCCGCCATCTGCGCCTGCAGGGCCTCCACGAAGCTGTTGGGGTCCACCAGCCCTTCGCTTTCGGCGGCCTTGCCGGGCAGGGCCGGCCGCTGGCGTCGTTGCCAGTTCCGCCACAGGGTCAATCCTTCCAGCGCCGCGAGCAGGGCCGCAAGGCCGCTCAGCACCAAAGTGCCCTGGGCCAGGGTGGCGCCCAGCAGCACCCCCACCAACCCCCGGCGCATCAGCATCATGTCGCGGGACTCCGGCGCCGGTTCGGCCAGGGTCCGCTGGAGGAGGGCAGGGCGGCCGCTGGCGGCCAGGGGCAGGGCGGCCTTCAGCACATCGAACAGATAGCCGGCCTGGGTGCGGGTGGCCGGCTTCACTTCCGCCCGCTGGAACCAAGTGCGGGCCACCGTGTCCAGAAAGGCATCGGCCTGGGCCACCACCCGATGGGGGCGGGGGTCCTGGCGCAGGGCCTCGGCCAGTGCCGGCCGGTGTTCCTCGAACACGGTCAGCAGCAGGGGCATGGGTGGGAGTCCTCCGTTGTGGCCCGATCCTGGTTCCTGTGTATCGTGCCAGGGCGTTTCCCACCAGCCTTGCCGCTGACAAAAAAAGTTCACCGGCATGGTATTTTTGTGTTGCGTGGCCGGGATGGCGCCGGTATACACCAGGGCCTCAGCCGATCCCCGGTAGCTCAGTTGGTAGAGCGAGCGGCTGTTAACCGCTTTGTCGCAGGTTCGAGT
>CAZHRQ010000138.1:0-7137 GCA_964535075.1 uncultured Rhodobacterales bacterium
TGCCCCCGCCGACACCCCCCGACCCGGTCAAACAGCCGGTTATTCGAGGTGCCCACTATTTCAAGCAGCGGCTGCCAGCCCCTTTCCTGCCCACGGCTGGCCTCATCCAATCGAATGATGTCCGAAGGTATCTCTTTACGGTTAGTGTTCCCCTGATACCTTGTGCCATCGGATCGACGCCCGGCACAGTGCCACAACACTATAAGGGGATCCAGGATCATGCCTGATACCTTTTACATCCTTGCCGCCGCGATGAATTTTGAGGATACGGTTTTAGACACCCACGATCTTTGCACCCAACGCGGCGGCAGCCTGGCGCTGTTACGACTACCCGACGGGGTGGCTGGCGCGCTGGAAGAAGAACTGAGCGCGGAGAAGGCCACCATCGCCGAGGTGTATACCGGGGCATCGGAAGGGTTGTGGTCCGTCACCCTGCCCGATCTGGAGGTCCCTGAAGCCGACGCGCCCCCCTCTGTTTCCGCCGAAGATCTGGCAGAAAACTGCGACATTACTGTTGAGAAGGCCCAGTCCATCCTCGATGGCAAAAAACCAAAAGGAATGAGCAACCAAAAATACAATAAATACAAAAATATCCTTGACAAAATGGTCACCTCTGCCGTGCCAAAACGAGATCCGGAGACGCTGACGACGCTGATGGCCGCGGCGGAGACGGCCTGTCGCACCCATCTGGCCGAGGCCACGGACCTGTGCGGGGATCTGTTCACCTTTGGCGTGGCGGTGACGCAGGCCCGTGCGGGAGAGTCCTTCCCCCAGACCTGGACCCGGCTGCAGGCCCAGGTTCGTTGCCACCAGTTCCAGGCGGCAACCCTGGTGCTGCCTCCCCCCGGCGCGCCTGATCAGACCGAGGCGTGTGCCTTCAATGGGCTGGCGCCGGCCCTGGCGGAAAAGGTGGACGGCAAGGGCGGGCGCCTGTCGCTGTGCGACAGCGTGAGGCGTCGCCGCAACCTGGGGCGGCAGGCCAAGCAGAGATTCTATACCGACGAGTTGCAGGGGGTGGCCGACCGTCTGCCGCCGGAGGATACCGCCCGCGACATCCTGCTGACCGCTGCCACCCGCCTGCGCGAGGCACGGGTCGGCTTCACCCGGAGCTTCGCCCACCTGGTGGACAAGCCTCCCTCCGGTCTGCCGCCCACCGTGACCGGGAAAATGGCCCTGATCTACCTGGACGGCAACAACTTCGGCGCGCGACGCCGCGCTTTCGCCCGAACCCCCGAATACCTGACCGCGTTCAGCCACACCGTGCAGCGCCACCGGGCCCTGCTGCTGGCGGCGCTGCTGGACTGGGCCCTGGAGACCCCCGGCATGCGGGTGGCGGCCGGAGACGACGACGACGGCCAGCCGGTCCTGCGCCTGGAAACCCTGCTGTGGGGCGGTGATGAAACCATGTGGGTGGTGCCGGCATGGCTGGCGTGGGAGGCCATGGGCGTGATCCAGCGCCATCTGGCCGATTGGCCACCCCCCAAAGGCCCGGACAAAACATCGCTCAGCCACGGTGCCGGCATGCTGTTCTGCCCGCACAAGGCTCCCATCCGCGACATGCGGAACCTTGCTACGGCCCTGGGCGATGCCGCCAAGAACAAGCAGAAAAACGGCGCCTCGCAGGAGATAAACTTCGTTCAGGCCTTGGTGCTGGACACCCTGGACACCCCCGATCCCGAACCAGAACCACTGCGCGATCGCCTGTACGAGAAGGAGGGGCCGCCGGTGGCCGCGTATAGTCTGTGCGGCGCCGACTGGGACGTGATTACCAAGGAAATGGCAAGAGCCCGGGCCACCTTCGGCCGCAGTCAGCTTTACGCCCTGATGCGCCAGGGGAAACAGAAGGGCGCCTTCGTCGATGGTTCCCCGGAAACCGGCAAGCGCTTCTTTGCCAGCGCCGTGGAGCGGCTCAAGGAACTGGCCGGCATTCGCCTTGATGAGGATGAGCGCCTCAAGATCCTGAACACACCCCTGCTGGGCGGCCGTGAGCCGGAATATTCCCCCCTGGTGCGTCTCCACCAGATGGTGGAATTGTGGGATTTCGTGGCCGACCCTGCGGCCACCAACGGGAGGGCCGCCGCATGAACGCATTCAGCCCCTGGACCCTGCGCTTGGTGGTGGAAAGCCCCTTCGCCTTTCGCGGCGATCTCCCCCACCCCAGCCTTGACCTGGCTCAGGCCCGCGATGACGCCGGGCGCCTGATCCTGCCCGGAACACAAATGCGCGGGCTGCTGCGCGATGCCCTGTTCACCGTGGCCCGGGCGCAGGGAACAAACCCCGAGACCGACCCAGAACTGATGGCCCTGTTCGGGACTCCCTCCCCCGAAGGCTCCAACGACCCTGCCCGCGGCACGCTGGACCTGGCCGATCTGGTGGCGGAAACCGCGCCGCCCCCTGCCGAGAAGGCGCCCCCCCTGACCCGGGTGGCGGTGGACGACGACCTGGGGGCGGTGAAAGAAGGCCACATGCTGGTGGTGGAGATGCCCTATCCCCTGGGGCAGCAGGTGGCCTTTTCCACCGTGCTATGGCTCGACGAGACTCAGGCACAGAAGATTCTGACCTGCCTGCCCCTGATCACCGCCGTAGGCGCGTTCAAGTCGGCAGGCTTCGGCCAAGTGCGCTCCATTTCCCTTGAGAAACCAAAGGAGACCCCTGCCGCCACGCCGACTCCCCTGACCGCCGACAGCGAGGATCTGTTGGTAACCTTTACCGTGGACCGTCCCTTCCTGGTGGATGCCTCCAAGGCCACGGCCAACCTGTTCAAAGGGGCGGAGGTGATTCCTGGCGGCGTGGTCAAAGCCGTGCTGGCCGGCGCCCTGACCGCCGAGAAGGCCCTGGACGAGGCCACCAGCCAAGCGCTGGCCGCCGTCACCCTGGGCCACGCCTGGCCGGTCCCCCAATCGGCGGCCGAGCACTGGGAACCGGGCAAACGGGTGATGCCGCTGTCCCTGGTGCATTTCAACAAGGCACCCCACGACCTGCTGCTCTCCGACCATGAACGGGGGGCGGTGCTGCGGGACAACAAGGAAACGGTGCTGCCGCCGATCTTCTCGGTGGACTGGAAGGATAAAGATGACACAGCGGTGCGCGAGGCCCTGGGCTTTGAGACAGCGTATCCCACCCGAGCCCTGCGCACCCGCACCGCCATTGATTACGAGACCAACACCGCCCTGTGGGCGGAGGAGGAAGGCGGCCGGGTGTTTTCCTACAGCAGTGTGCGACCGGAAGGGTTCGTATGGATCGCCCGCTGGCACGGACCACGGGAGACGCTGCAGACCTTCCTGACCCGTGCGGCCGCCGGCCTGCCCAACATGGGCAAGACGCGGGCGCGGCTCACCGCCATCGCCGCCCAACCGTTCCCCCCCACGGCGCACCCCTGTCAGGAGGGGGAGACCTGGGCGCTCACACTGCAGACCAACGCCCTGCTGACCCACCTGCCCGATCTGCCGACCGCCCCCGATTTCAACGCGGTTTACGGGGCCTATTTCCAGGAACAGGGTCTGACCCTGAAGCGCTTTTTCGCCCGTCAGCAGTTGGCCGGAGGCTATCAGGCGTACCGCTATCCGCAACAGACGGACCGCTACACGCCCTATCTGCTCACCCGGGCGGGATCGGTGTTCCTGGTGCAGGGGCCGGCGGAAACGGTGAACCAACTGGTCCGCACCGGTCTGCCCCTGCCGGCCGCCATCCCTTACCGCACCTGGGAGACCTGTCCCTTCTTGCCGGAGAACGGCTATGGCGCCGTGCTCACCAACGTGGTGGACCATGGGGGCCTGCTGCCCAATCGTCTGGAAGCCGCCTGAACGCCTTGGGAGATCCGTCATCATGCATCAGGCCCGTCTTACCGTCACCGGCGTCCTGCGCCTGCTGTCGCCCCTGCATGTGGGCAGCGGCCACGAACGCGAGGATTCCAATATTCGTCAATTACTGGCCGAAGCCGAACAGGCCGAAGCCCAAAGCATCCGCATCAACGCCGTGATGCGCGATCATCGCGACCAGCCGTGCATTCCCGGTTCCACCCTGAAGGGCGCTCTGCGCGACCAACTGGCCGCCGAGGCGCTGGCGGCGGACGACGTGTTCGGCGTGGCGTCCACGCAGGAGGGGCAAAGCCGCATGGGGCGCCTGCACCTCTATCTGGCCACGCTGGAACAACCTGCGTCCAAGGAAGAGGGCGCGGGCTTGCCCTACTTTGGCACCACCGGCGAGGGGCTGTTCGTGAAGGCGCAAACGGCCATCGACCGGGAAACCGGCACCGCCGAGCGTCACAAGCTGTTCCATGCGGAAATGGTGGCCGCGGGGGCCACCTTCACCTTTTCCTGCTGCTGGCTGATTCCCCAGACCAACGCGGACAAGGCCGAGGAATGCCGCGCCCTGGCCCGGGTGTTGGCGCCCCTGGTGGCGGAGTCCGGGCTGGCCGTGGGCCGCAACACCCGCCAGGGACTGGGCCGCCTGCGGCTGGATATGGCGGAACCCTTCAGCGCCCACTGGCAGGGGCTCAATGCCAGCGGCAACCTGGATCAGGCCGACCAGACCGACCCCCTGCGCCACGCCCTGGCGACCGCCCCGCAACCGACGTCTTCCCGGCACGAAGTCACCCTGGCCCTGGCCTGCGACGGTCCCTATCACACCACCGATCCCGCCCGTCGCCAGCGGGGGCAGCGGCGTTTTGTGGCGGAGGAGGAAACGCGCGCCATCCCCTGTCTCACCCGCAACGGCCGGCCGGTCTTGTGGGCCAGTTCCCTGGTGGGGGCGCTGCGCGCCCGGGCGGCGTGGCTGGTGGAGCTGTCCCGGCTGCAGGGCGAGACCTGTTGGGTGCCCGCCGACCGGGAGTCCAACAGCCCCGTTGACGACCGCACCCTGGAAACCGTGCTGCCCGCCACCTGGGCGGTGACCTCGGCGACGGAAGCCGCCACCCGGTTGTCGTCGGTGGAGCGGCTGTTCGGGGTGCCGGGCTGGCGTGGCCGCCTGGAGGTGACGGCCCTGTCCTGGCAGGAGGACGGCGGCAACCAGAGGATCACCAATGTCTGCCTGGACCGCTTCACCGGCGGCGCGCTCACCGGCGCCCTGTTCACCACCGAGGTGGTCATGAATCCCCGCTTCACCGCCACCCTGGCCCTGGATTCCCGGGGACTCACCGCATCCGACCAAGAGTTGTTTACCGCCCTGAGAGAAAATCTTGAACGAGACGGCCTGTTCCTGGGCGCCAAGGCGGCCAAGGGCTACGGCTGGTTCACAATCACCACCACCGACAGCGCCAGGGAGGCCGCGTGATGACCATGCCCCCCACACGTAGCGATTTCCGTTCCGCGGCCTGCAACCAGCGCCGGGCCCCCTACAACTTCGTGCGGGCGAACCAGAAGATCGTGCCCTCGCCGGTGGCCGACCGGCTGCACCACACCCGTCCCCTCCCCGACGGCCTGTGCGGCGAGCTGGTGATGCACTGGCATGTGGAAACGCCCTTTCTCATCGGCGGCTTGGAGGGCGAGAACAACACCCCCTTCCTGCTGGATGGCCAGCCGGTGTTGCCGGGGTCCAGCCTGCGGGGCATGATCCGGGCGGTGGCCGAAATTGCCAGCTTCGCCCGCTTCGACTTCGTGGATACGGACCGCGCCTTCGCCGTCCGCAATTTCGAGCATCCGGAATGGAAGAAACGGGCGCAGAATGCGCGCGTCGAGGCCGCTTTGTTATGCCGGGACGACCGCAGCGGGAATTGGTTCCTGGAACCCTGCGGCCATCGCACCGTTTCGATCGAGAACGTGATTCTCAGCAGAGCGGTACAGGAAGACCTGGACTACTACGCCTGGCATGCACTCAGCCTGGAGCAGAAATACGCAGCCCTGAAGCCCCAATTCCGGGGGGAATTCCGGGTGGGCGATCTTCTGCCGCCTGCGGCCCTGGAGGACGTGGATCCCAACCGACGGGCTGTCCTGGTGATGGCGGGCAAGGCGCCCGTGGACCGCAACCACCCCCAGTCCACCGACAAAAAAAAGGAATCCCTGTTCCTGATGCCCGACGACGAGGAGGCGGAAGGCCGGCACCGCGTCGCGGTGCCCGACGCGATCTATACCCGCTTCGCCCGCTCCCAGGCGGAGGAAACCCTGCAAGGCGCGAACATCCCCACCCGCACCATCTGGGCATACTGGCAAAGAGAACGGATGCAACGGCCGACGACGCGGATTCCCGTGTTCGTCTACCACGCCCATCCCCTTGCCCGCACCGCCACCCTGAACCTGGGCGCGGAGGGCTTCATCAGCCTCACCCGGCTGCCCCGGGTTCCCTACAAACGCGACGTGGGAGCCGTGTTGCGGACCACCCAGCCCAAAAAAGACCAGCCCGGCCCGCTGGATTTCTGTCAGGCCCTGTTCGGCCACGTACCGCCCGAGGACAGCGACAGCACCGCCCCCACCGCCCGCGCCTGGCGAACCCGCGTGTTTTTCCAAAATGCCCACCATCTTTCAGGACGATGGCAGGAACAGGTGGAACAGGGCGTAACCATGGGGCCCAAGCCTTCCTTCTACCCCTACTACCTGCGTCTGCCCGACGACCGGCAGACCGTGGAAACCCATCCCCTGGACTATTCCCACCAGGAAACCATCCTGGCCGGGCGCAAACGCTATATCCCCCGCAACCGGGCCGTGGGACTGCCCCAGGCCGGCAACGGCAATGAACAGATCCAGACCCAGGCCACCTTCCTGGCCCCCCCCCCACGGCGGCTCGCTGGTGTTCGAAAGCCGCATCAAGGTGCACAACGTCAGCCCGGAAGAACTGGGCGGGCTGCTCTGGGCCCTGACCCTGGGCGACCTGGGGCAGCCCGAGGGGCCCCATCGCCATATGCTGGGGCGGGGACGGGCCTGGGGGTTCGGTCAGGTGCGCCCGGAATTGCGGCTGGAGGGCATGGTGCTGCATCCCAACAAGCGCGGCACCTCGCTCCCCACGGCGGACGCCTGCGTGACCGCCTTCAAGGCCTATGTGGCCCGCAAGGCCCTGGAGCAAGAAACGGCCACGGCCGCCGATTTCGAGACCCTGCCGGCCATCTGCGACCTGCGGGCCCAGACCAATGCCACCATGGGGGCCGAGTTCTCCGACCTGTTGCAGTTCCCCGTGGACACCCCCACCAACGACGCCGACGCGGTGGTG
>CAZHRQ010000139.1:0-7032 GCA_964535075.1 uncultured Rhodobacterales bacterium
ACAACTTCTTTGTAGCAGCTGGATATGAACCCAATTAAACGCAACACGCTCTAGGCTGAGGGCAAGGGAAAAAGTTTTACGGTTGTGTGATAAAATCCTTGCGTGGCCATCACGGCTTTGTCATAGTCCGTCGCAGAGTCGGCGCCATAGAGTGCCGGCTTTTCCCCCAGAGAGGAACGGTCTCCCCTGCTGTTCCTCGCACTCTGGTGACAGAGTGCCGAAACCGCCCGGTTACCCCCCTGACCGGGCGGTTTCGTTTGCGCGGTCTCGTTTGCGCGGTTCCGGGGCGCGCGTAACTCTCTCATCCCTTCGGGGCATGGGCCGCGTTCCTTTGAGGGCCTTGTGTTCCGGGCGCCGATGGCCGAGCGTGGGACACGGGTGCCAGCCGGTCCCCGCTTCCGCAGCCCTGTGCCCAGGCCATGACCCGCGACCCCTTTGCCACGACCGAATCCGCCTCCCCCGGGATGCCCATGATCCCGCCTCACGGCCCCACCCTGCTGATGGTGGATGACATGCCGGCAGAGGTGCGTCTGATTCGCAACGCCCTCACCGACCTGGACGCCGACGTGGTCTTTCACGCCGTCCCCGATGTGGCGACGCTGTTTCATTATCTCTATCGGCAGGGCGACTATGCCCCGCCAACGCCGGCGCCGCGCCCCAATCTCATCCTGCTGGACCTGAACATGCCCGGCGCCGACGGCCGCGAGGCGGTGGCGCGCATCAAGAGTGACGAAGTGCTGCGGGACATCCCCGTGGTGGTCTTCACCACCTCCCGGGCGGAGGAGGATGTGCTGCGGGCCTACCAGCTGGGCGCCAACACCTATATTCCCAAGCCTCAGGACTATGAGGGCCTGCTGGGCGTCATGCGCTGTCTGGTGTGCTACTGGACCGCCATCGCCGTGTTGCCGCCGGCGTCGTAACGCCGCCGTCCTCGCGTGTGTGCCCATGAAAACGGCCGGCCCCCCCGGGGACCGGCCGCTTCTGTGCGGGTTCTCTGGAACCGGTCGCGCCCAATCCGGTTCACGCTGTGAACCCGATTGGGTGCGATTGGTTCCTGAAGATCAATACAATCCGCCCAGGTCCGGCACCGGTTGCCGTTTGGGGGCACTGGGCGTGCTGCTGCGTTTGGGCGCACTGGTGGCGGTCTGTTTGGGCGCCGCGGCGATTTCCTTGCCCAGGTTGGTACGGTTGCTCTTCCAACTCGTGCCCACACGGAAGGCTTCCAGGATGGTCTTGCCGCCCCCGCCCGGCTTGCCGGACGCGTGGCCCACCCGCACCAGGCGCACGTCGGAGGGCACGCGGAACGGCACCCCGGGCTGGTCCCGCAGGGCCTTTTTCATGAAATCCCGGAAGATGGGAACGGCCACCCGACCGCCGGCTTCCCGTGGGCCCAAGCTCTTGGGGTCGTCAAAGCCCACGAACACCCCGGCCACCAGGTTGGGGGAGAAGCCCACGAACCAAGCATCCTTGGCGTCATTGGTGGTGCCGGTCTTGCCGGCCACCGGTTTGCCCACGGCGGTGACGGTGCGGGCCGTGCCCCGTTGCACCACCCCCTGGAGCATGGACACAATCTGATAGGCACTGGCCGGCCGCACCAGTTGTTCCCGGTTGTCCTCCAGGTGTGGCACGTCCTGGTTGAACCATTCGCTGGCGGTGCAGTGGGGGCAGTCGCGGGTGTCGTGGCGATAGATCACCTTGCCGTCGCGGCCCTGGATGGAATCGATCAGGGACGGCGTGATCTTCTTGCCCCCGTTCACCAGCATGCCAAAGGCCGCGGTGATGCGCAGCACGGTGGTTTCCCGCGCCCCCAAGGACATGGCCAGATCGGGCGGCCGCTGGTCCTCGTCAGGGAACACACCGAATTTACGGGCCGTTTCCATGATCTTGGGCATGCTCACGGCCCGCGCCAGGCGGATGGTCATCAGGTTGCGGGAGCGTTCCAGGCCGATGCGCATGGTGGAAGGCCCGTAGGTGCGGCCGGAATAGTTCTTGGGCCGCCACGGCGCCCGCCCCGGCCCGCGCGAGATGACGATGGGGGCGTCGTTAATAATACTGGAGGGCGTGAAGCCATTTTCCAGCGCCGTCAGGTAGACGAAGGGCTTGAAGCTGGAGCCGGGCTGACGCAGGGCCTGAGTGGCGCGGTTGAACTCCGATTCGTCAAAGCTCCAGCCCCCGGCCAGGGCCAGCACCCGCCCGGTATGGGGATCCAGGGCCACCAGGGCCCCTTCCACATCGGGAATCTGCTTGAAACTGTACATGGGCCGGCCGCTGTTGTCGGTGCGCATGGGGGCGTCGGTATCATCGGGGGCGGCGTTGCCCTCACGCATGGCCGCCACCACGATCACGTCCCCGGCCTTCACCACTTGATAAGCGTTGCGGGGCCGGCCGCCCACCCGCTGGCCTTTGTACCACTTGCGGGCCCAGGTCATGGTGGAGAAGGGCACCATGCCTTCCTTGCCATCGGGCAGCCCGATGATGGCGTAGTTGCCGCTGACCTTCAGCACCACCCCCAGATCCCAGGGATCCAGGCCGGCGGGGCGCTCCACCTGATTCAGCCGACTTTGCCAATCGCCGTTGGTGGCGATGCGCTCCACCGGGCCGCGATAGCCGTGGCGGCGGTCGTAGGCGACCAGGCCATCGCGCAGTTCTTGCTGGGCCAGTTCCTGCAACTTGGGATCCATGGTGGCCCGCACGGTGAGGCCACCGCCATACAGCACATCGAAGTTGTAGCGCTCCGCCAATTCCCGCCGCACCTCTTCGGCGAAGAAGGGGGCGGTGACCACCGCCTCCTGTTCCTCACGCTTCACCACCCGCAGCGACGCGCTTTTGGCGCGGGCGGCCTCGGTGGGCGTGATGAAGCCGTTGTCGGCCATCTGGTCCAGCACCCAGTTGCGGCGGCCCACGGCGGCCCCATGGTGGGTGTAGGGGTTGTAGTTGTTGGGCGCCTTGGGCAAGGCGGCCAGGAAGGCCATCTCCGCCAGGCTCAGCTCGTCGGGTTTTTTGTCGAAATAGTGCAGGGACGCCGCGGCCACGCCATAGGCCTGGAAGCCCAGATAGATTTCGTTGAGATACAGTTCGAGAATGTGATTCTTGCTGAAGGTTTGTTCGATGCGGATGGCGAGGATGGCTTCCTTCACCTTCCGGGCCACGGACACTTCATCGGTGAGCAGGAAGTTCTTGGCCACCTGCTGGGTGATGGTGGAGGCGCCCACGGGACGGCGGCCGGTGCCCAGGTTCTTCACGTTGGTGGCGGCGGCGCGCAGGATGGAGGGCACGTCCACGCCCATGTGTTCGTAAAAGGTTTTGTCCTCGGCGGAGAGGAAGGCTTCCACCAGCCTGGGCGGGAATTCCTCGAACTGCATGAAGGCCCGCTTTTCGCGCGCGTACTCGGCGATAAGGCGGCCGTCGGCGGCATAGACGCGGGTGGTGGTCTCCGGGGAGTAGTTGGCCAGACGGCGGTGGTCCGGCACGTCCTGGCCGAAATGCCAGAAGATGGCCAATACACCGGCCGCCGCCACCGCGCCCAGCAGCAGCAACAGGCTGAGGAAGAAGCCCAGTATCTTCATCCGTTTGTCACACTTTTTCCGTGGTGATCCCAAGCGCCCTGGTCGTGCCGCGACCTGACCCGACACTCTATGCCTTATAAGGTGACGCCGTGCGATTGGGCCAGGGGTGTCACCGTGCACCCCGGCCGAGTCTTCGGGGGCGGTCCGTGGCGACGCGCCGCCTTTTGGTCGCGGTGGAGGGCGGCCGTCTACTGCGGCCGCAGGGCCTTTTCCGTCTTAGCGAAATAGCGGTCGATGGCGCGTACCAGAGCGGTCATCAGTTTGGCCCGATAGGCCGGCTGACGCAACAATCTCTCTTCGGTGGGGTTGGACAAATAGCCCATTTCCACCAGCACCGACGGCACGTCGGGGCTCTTCAGCACCATGAATCCCGCAAATCGGTGGGTGTTGCGCAAAAGTCGCGCCGACCGTTTTAATTCCGAGACGCCCAATTCCGCGAACTCGGAGGACAGATTCATGGTCTCCCGCCGGGCCAGATCCAGCAAAATGCTGCCCACTTCCTCGGACTGGGCGGACAGGTCCACGCCGTGGATGATGTCGGCCTTGTTCTCGCGCCGGGCCAGGGCGGCGGCTTCGCGGTCGGACGCCTTTTCCGACACGGTATAGACCGACAGGCCGCGAATGGAGCGGTCACTGTGGGCGTCGGCGTGCAGGGAAAGGAACAGGTCCGCGTGGGCCTCGTGGGCGATTCGCGAGCGCTGGCGCAGGGGGATGAAGGTGTCGTCGCTGCGGGTCAGCACCACCGTGTAGCGGCCGGTGGCATTGAGCTTGTCGCGCAGGGTGCGGGCAGCGGACAGGGTGAGTTTCTTTTCCTGCACGCCGCTGACGCCGATGGCGCCCGGGTCCTTGCCGCCGTGGCCGGCGTCGATCACCACCACCGGCTTGCGGTGGCGGTCGGGACGCACCTGGGGCCGGGGGGCCGGGCGGGTGAGGCTGGCCGGGGTGGGGTGGGAAGGCGCGGCCGCCTGGGATTGCCCCCGATAGACGCTGGCATTGAACGCCTGACGGCTGGTTTCCTTCAGGTCCAGCACCACCCGGGCGGGGCGGCCCCCGCGGGGGGGCAGCATGAAACTCTGGGCCACGGCCACGGGACGACTCACATCCAGCACCACCCGGGCCGTCTGGTCGTCGGGCCGCCCGAAACGCACCCGGCGCACGGCGCCCACGCCCCGGGGCACGGTGTGGGGCTGCCACGCCACCGGCGCCAGATCCAGCACCACGCGATCGGGGTTGTTGAGGGTGAACACGCGGCGGGCCGCCACGGGGCCCGACAGATCCAGCACCACACGGGTGGTCTGGTCCTTTTCCCCGGCGCGCACGGTGGTGACGGTGGGCGTGGCGTCCGCCACCCCGGCCGTCAGCAACAGCACCAGCAGCAGCCCCCCCGCCCACAGGCGGCGAAGGGCGGCAACAGGCCAAGGATAATCGGGTCGTGCGTTCATGGGAGAATCCCTTCCCACCTGACCGAAAGCATGCGGCGCCCGCCGTGCGGGAGTTCGGGAAAAAACCGGCCTTGCGGCCGGGAACAGTCGGGCCCGCCGATGTGGGCCTTCGGGTCGGGTTCACGCGTTACTTTCGCGTCGCTTCCTAACCCATTGAACAATATGCGCCACGCCCTGTTACCATTCCCTTAATCGGCCGGGGCGCGGGGGAGGGATCCTGGGGGAGCGTCGCGGCCGAACAGGCTATCTTGTTCGGCCGGGAGCGTCCACGGTAAACAGTGTACCATATCCCCTCTTCCCCTGGGGGGTCCCTTCCAGCCCCGTGTGTGGCCCATGGCCGGGGCGCGCACGGCGCAAGGCTGCCCCGCATGACCCCGCGGGGCGGGAAAAGGGAATTGTGCGGGGCGAGTCAAGGCGCTATGGTGACCCCGCCATGACCCAGGGGAATCCTGCACTGACGCGACCGCCGGCGGCCCGTGATGCCGCCGCCCTCTCCTTGCCGCCCGCGCGGGCCGGCGAGGCCCGTCAGCCGTTGTCTCGGCCCATGCCCGTAGCGCGGCAACCGGAGAACGCACGCCGGCGATGGCCGGAACGGCGTTCTTTCGCAGGCCCCCTTTCCCTGCCCTCGTCCCGCACGCCGCGCGGTAGCCAATCCATGCGCGCGTCCGGGACGCCACCCGGCGCCCGCCGGCTTCGGCCGGCGCCCGAGGTGACTCGTGAAATCGCGGCCCCGCGCGCGCCGAAACGGCGCACCCGTCCGGTCGCCTTGTGGAGTAGGTCCGTTAATGACCAAGCGGATGTTAATCGACGCCAACCACCCGGAAGAGACCCGGGTGGTGGTTCTGGACGGCAATCGTCTCGAAGAACTTGATGTTGAAAGCGCCTCGCGCAAGCAGTTAAAGGGCAATATCTATCTGGCCCGGGTGGTCCGGGTGGAGCCCTCTTTGCAGGCGGCCTTCGTGGAATACGGGGGTAATCGCCATGGCTTCCTGGCCTTCAGTGAAATCCACCCCGACTATTACCAGATCCCGGAACAGGATCGCGAACGGCTGAAGGCGGAACAGGCGGCCCAGAGCGGCGACGGCACCGCCGACGAACCGGGCCGGCGCCGCGACGACGACGGCGCCGACGTGGAGGAACTGGGGGGCGACCCGGCCGAGGAGGTTTCCCCCCGCCGCAGCGCCCGTCCCTTGCGCGACTATCGCATCCAGGACGTGATCAAGCGCCGCCAGATCCTGCTGGTGCAGGTGGTGAAGGAGGAACGGGGCACCAAGGGCGCCGCGCTGACCACCTATCTGTCGCGGGCCGGGCGCTATTGCGTGCTCATGCCCAACACCGCCCGGGGCGGCGGGGTGTCGCGCAAGATCCAGAACACCGCCGACCGCCGGCGGCTGAAAACGGTGCTGGGGGACCTGAGCATCCCCGACGGCATGGCGGTGATCGTGCGCACCGCCGGCGCCCAACGCAGCAAGGCGGAAATTCGCCGCGATTACGAATACCTCAGCCGGCTGTGGAACGACATCCGCGAACGCTGCCTGCAAACGGTGAGCCCCGCGCTGGTGCACGAGGAAGCCAACCTCATCAAGCGCTCCATCCGCGACCTCTACAGCCGCGATATCGAGGAAGTGCTGGTGGAGGGCGAGGAAGGCTATCGCACCGCCAAGGACTTCATGCGCATGCTCATGCCCAGCCATGCGCGCCGGGTGCAGCTCTACCGCGATCCCGCCATTCCGATGCTGCATCGCTTCCAGGTGGAAAGCCAACTGGAGGCCATGCACAACGCCACCGTCAACCTGCGCTCCGGCGGCTATCTGGTGATCAACCCCACGGAAGCGCTGGTGGCCATCGACATCAACTCCGGCCGCAGCACCAAGGAACGGCACATCGAGGAAACGGCCCTCAAGACCAACCTGGAGGCGGCGGACGAAATCGCCCGTCAGGTGCGTCTGCGGGACCTGGCCGGGCTGATCGTGATCGACTTCATCGACATGGAGGACAGCCGCAACGTCGCCCAGGTGGAGCGG
>CAZHRQ010000140.1:0-6933 GCA_964535075.1 uncultured Rhodobacterales bacterium
AATCACATCCTGAGTCCGACGCAAAGCCCCTTTTTGCTAAAATGAGATCTGCTGCACACGAGGCAGCCGTTCTAAATGCGGGCGAATCGCAGTCCAGAGTGGGGGGTGAGGGCTCGCAGGAGGGGCTGATGAGTCCGAAATGCCACAGGTGGTGGAATTTCGGTGGCGTTGGCACAAAATGGAGCCGGCAGGGGGTGCGCGCGGGGCTTGGGCGTGACTCCCTGAAGGCATGAACGTGCTGGAAAACCTCATCTCGGAGTTGCGGTCGGTCTGCGCCGGCCTCGAGGACCGCCGGGTCGAACCGGCCGGAAAGCGTCGCTATGCGATGGCCGACATCGGTCTAGAGCGGATCGCCCCCAATCGGGTTCACGCTGTGAACCGGATTGGGGGCGTGAATCCGCTCTAAATCAAATAGATAGAGCCGATTCACACGGTCAATGGGACCCAAAAATGGGTTCCCATTGACCGCGATAGGCTCTAGAGTGCGAAAGCCTCGCACCCGGCAAGGAAGAGCCCATGATTTCCGTGCAGGCGTTGACCCATCGCTACCCCGGCCGACGCGGACAGCCGCCCCGGGTGGCCCTGGACGACGTGACCCTGACCCTGGCCGAGGGAACCTTCGGCATTCTTTCCGGCCCCAACGGGTCGGGCAAGTCCACCCTGTTCCGCATCCTGTGCGGGGCGGTGATCCCCTCCTCGGGCACGGTGACGCTGGGGGGAGAGGATCTGTTGGCCAATCCCGCCGCCGCCCGCGCCCGCCTGGGCGTGGTGTTCCAGAGCCCCGCCGTGGACAAACAGCTCACCGTGCAGGAAAACCTGAAGCTGCATGGCGACCTGTATGGCCTGGATCGCGTCACCTTCACCGCCCGCCAGCGGGAGGCCCTGGCGTGGTCCGACCTGGAGGGCCGCCTGGACGACCGGGTGGGCACGCTCTCCGGTGGGCTGGCCCGGCAGGTGGAGCTGGCCAAGTGCCTTCTCACCCATCCCCGGGTGCTGCTGCTGGACGAGCCCACCACCGGCCTGGACCCCGCCAGCCGTCTGGCCTTTCTCACCGCCCTGCGCCGGCTACAGCGGGAACAGGGCATCACCGTGCTCATGACCAGCCACATTTTCGACGAGGCGGAAGAGGCCGACCAGGTGGCGGTGATGCAGGCCGGCCGACTGCTGGCCGTGGACTCCCCCGCCGCCCTGCGGGCGATGCTGGGTCGGGAAATGCTGGTGGTGGAGACGGAAACCCCGGCGGCGGTGCTGGCGCGCCTGACCGACGTGCTGCCCGCCACGGCGCCGGTGGTGCAACGCCCGGCCGAGTTTCGGGTGGAGGATCTGGCGGAGGGCGCGGCCCTGCCGCTGCTGGAAACGGTGCTGGAGCGCTGCCGCGCCGACGTGCGCAGCGTGGGCATCCGCCGCCCGGGGCTGGAGGACGTGTTCGTGCACCTCACCCGGGGCGCGGACCTGGAGGAGGACGAGTCGGCATGCGCATGATCCCCGTGATTCGCGGCCTCGCCTGGCGGGAAGTGTTGCGCTTCCTGCGCCAACCCAGCCGGGTGGTGGGCAGCCTGGGCCAGCCGCTGCTGTTCTGGGTCATCCTGGGCGCCGGACTCACCCCCACCTTCACCGCCCCCGGCCTGGAGGGCATCACCTACATGCAGTACTTCTTCCCCGGGGTGTTGGTGATGATGATGCTGTTCGCCAGCATTTTTTCCTCCATCACCGTGATCGAGGACCGGGACCAGGGCTTTTTGCAGGGCGTGGTGGTGGCACCGGTGCCCCGGCTGGCCATCGTGCTGGGCAAGGTAAAGGGCGGCGTGGCCATTGCCTTCCTGCAATGCGTGGTGTTGATGCTGGGCGCCCCGCTGGTGGGGCTGATGCCCAGTCCCCTGGGCCTGCTGCTGGTGCTGGTGGGGCTGGTGCTGGGCGCCTGGGGCTTCGCCAGCCTGGGTTTCGCCGTGGCGTGGTCCATGCGCTCCACCAGCGGCTTTCACGCCATCATGATGGTGGTGCTGATGCCCCTGTGGCTGCTTTCCGGGGCGCTGTTCCCCCTGAACACCGCGCCGCCGGTGTTGCAGGCGCTGATGTGGATCAATCCCGTGAGCCACGCCCTGGCGCTGCTGCAACTGCCCCTGCTGCATGGGGGGGCCGAGGCGTTGACGGAAGGCCGCTACTGGCTGGGGCTGGCGGTAACCGCCCTGTGGATCGGGCTGTGCCTGTGGTGGGGCGCGGCCCGGGTGCGGAAGGTGGCCCGCGGCGTGTGAGCCGCCGTGCCGCTTCCCCCCAAACAAAATGGGGGTGGGCGCCCCTCTTTCGAGGGCTCCCCCTGTTGGCCGAATGGTGCCACACTCCCGGGTGGGAGTCCAAACGGGAAGGCGGACCCATGGCTTGGCTCACATGGCACGAGGGACTGAGGGTGGGGTTGCCCGAGATCGACCGGGAACATCAGGCCCTGGTGGCTCAGATCAACCGGGTGTGCGACCTGGCCGCCGCCGGACACCTGGCCGAGGTGGGCCCGGCGCTCACGGTACTGCACAACATCGCCACCGCCCATTTCGAGGAAGAGGAAGCGCTGCTGGCCCGGCTGCACGGGCCGGGAGGCCTCACCCACCGGGAATCCATCTGGCCGCCCACCGCGCCTTCCTGGCCCACATCCAGCGGCTGCAACGGGATCATCCCCTGTGGGGGGAACCCGACGTGCGCCACAATGTCCACCACTATCTGGGCGATTTGTTCTATGTTCGGGATCTGATTACCCTGGATTATGAAATGATGGGCTATCTGGAGCGGGACGGCGTGCTGCCGCTTGGCGGGGGGGCGCCGTCCGCTTGACCGCCGTCGGGCTTTTTGGCACGTTTTTTCCGGCTCCCGGCGCGGGGGTCGGTGGACACAGGGACGGGACCGCATGACCAAATCAGAATTGATCACCCGTCTGGCCGAGGCCAATCCCCACCTCCTGCACCGGGACGTGGAGCTGATCGTGGCCACCGTGTTTGACGAAATCGCCGAAGCCCTGGCCCAGGGCAACCGGGTGGAGTTGCGCGGCTTCGGCGCTTTCGCCGTCAAGCACCGCGAAGCCCGCGCCGGCCGCAATCCCCGCACCGGGGAAACGGTAGACGTTTCGGAAAAATGGATCCCCTTCTTCAAGAGCGGCAAGCAGTTGCGCCTGCGCCTGAACGAGGGCGAGGATCCCGGAGCGGACTGAGCGTCCCTGTCCTGTCTTTGCCAGGGTCCCTGACGGGACCCTTTCGTGGGCGGCCCCGCCGCCCGGGTGCAGCCGCGGCCACTGGGCCGCCCTAACGGAAGCCGGAACCGTGCGACTGCTGTCCTGGATTCTCGCCCTGCCCGTGATCGCCGTGGTGGTCAGCTATGCCCTCTCCAACCGTCAGACGGTGGAGACCGCCCTGTGGCCCCTGCCCTTCGAGGTCAGCCTGCCCCTCTATCTGCTGGTGCTGGGGGCGCTTGGCCTCGGGCTGGTGGTGGGCGGCTTCTACGGTTGGCTATCCACCAGCCATGGGGCATGGCGGCGGCGGCGGCGCGAGCGGCGCCAGGCACAACGGAAAGGCGTGCCGGGCCTGACCCCGGCGCCGCCCCCCTCCCCGGGCAAGGCCGCCGCGCCCGCCCCGGCCCGTCCCGGACGCCGGGCGGTGGCCCGCCAGAACACTCCGCTGCTGCCGGGGGCCTGACCGGCCCCGTCACCCGCTGTCACCGACGGCGGGACTCCCGGGGGAAGGGGGAGCCGTTCATGGACTATGGACCCAATAATCCTGTTTTTGTCGCCCTGGACACGCCAGAGATCAACCGCGCCGTTTATCTGGCCCGGTTGCTGGCCCCGGCGGTGGGGGGCGTGAAGCTGGGGCTGGAATTCTTCGTGGCCAACGGCCCCGCCGGCGTGCGGGAGGTGGCCGCCTGTGGCTTGCCCGTGTTCCTGGACCTCAAGCTGCACGACATTCCCAACACCATGGCCCGCGCCGTGGAAGCGGCGGTGAGTCTGAAGCCGTGGATGATCACCCTGCACGCCGCCGCGGGCCCCGAGGCCCTGCGCGCCACCCGCGACGCGGCGGCGGCGGCGGCGGCGGCCCTGGGCGTGCCTCGGCCCCGGCTGGTGGCGGTGACCGTGCTCACCAGCCTAGGCGACGAGGACCTGAGCGCCCTGGGCATGCGGCCACCGACCCTGGACCAGGTGGCACGGCTGGCGGTGGTGGCCGAAGCGGCGGGGCTGGACGGCGTGGTGTGCTCGGCGCGGGAGGTGCCCCGTCTACGGGCCACCCTGGGGGCCAGCATGACCCTGGTGGTTCCGGGACTGCGACCGGCCTGGGCGGCGGCCCAGGACCAGAAACGGGTGGTCACCCCGGAAAAGGCCCGGCAGGACGGCGCCGACTGGCTGGTGCTGGGACGCCCCATCACCGGGGCCGAGGATCCGCTGGCGGCCGCCCGCGCGGTGGTGACGGCCCTGGACGACGCGGGGGAATGACAAAATCACGGACGGCATCGCCAGGGCCCGCAAGGGCCCGCAAGGGCCCGCAAGAGGATGACAGCCCGATGCGTGTTGCGGTCAAGATCTGCGGCCTGACCACGCCCGAGGCGGTGACCGCCGCCGTGCAGGGCGGGGCGGCCTATGTGGGCATGGTGTTCTTTCCCCGCTCTCCCCGGGCGGTGACGGCCGAGGAGGCCGCCGCCCTGCTGGCGCCGGTGCCGCCGCTGGTGCAGCGGGTGGGGTTGTTCGTGAATCCCGATGATGCCCTGCTTGCGGCCACCCTGGCCACCGCCCCCCTGGACATGCTGCAACTGCACGGCGACGAATCCCCCGAACGGGTGGCCGCGATTCGCCGCACCTTCGGCCTGCCGGTGATGAAGGCCCTGGCCGTGGGGCAACCCGACGACCCGGCCCGGGCCCATCCCTATGTGCCGGTGGTGGACCGGCTGCTGTTCGATGCGCGCCCCCCCGCCGGCAGCGACCGCCCCGGCGGCAATGCCGTGGCCTTCGACTGGCGGTTGTTGCAGGGCCTGTCCTGGTCCGTTCCCTGGATGCTGGCCGGGGGCCTGACCCCGGAAACGGTGGCCCAGGCGGTGGCCCTGTCGGGCGCCCGGGAAGTGGATGTTTCCTCGGGCGTGGAAACGGAGGGACGCAAGGACCCGGCCCGCATCGACGCCTTCCTGGCGGTGGCGGCGCGGCTCTGAGCCGTCCGCCCTGGCCAAAGGTTAGAGTAGTGCGAAATATGCTTGCCCTGACCCTCGTCCTGGTGGGAGCATAGCGCTGCTATTGTCGCTCTCGTGGAGTCCTGGGGAATGGGTAGGCTCAGGGTGCGGGAGTGGTGTGTGAGTGGCCGATGGCTGACGCGGACGGGAGATCGTGATGGGATTCCTTAACAATATTCGCATCCCGGTGAAGGTCGGGGGGGGCTTTGGCATCATTCTGGTGTTGCTGGTGATGCTGGCGGTGGTGGCCATGTGGGGTCTGACCAGCATCGGCGGATACTTTACCGAATATCGCGGTCTGGCCCGCACCACCGCCGAGGTGGTCAGCATGAATGTCAGTTTCATGGATGCCCGGCTCCAGGGGAAGAAGTACCTGGAAGACAACTCGGCCGACGCCCGGGATCGCGTGCGGGAGGCCGGCCAGCGGGCCCTGAACCAAGCGGAACAGGCCAGCGAAGTCGCCTACGACCCCGACCACAAACGCATCCTGCGGGAAATGCGCACTCAGTTCGAGGACTACCTGGCGGTGTTCGATCAGGTGGTGACCAAGCAGAACAAGCGCAACGAACTGGTGGAGGTGCTGGACACGGTGGGGCCGCAGATGGAGCAGAACCTCACCGAGATCATGCGTTCCGCCAACGAGGATGCCGACGTGGACGCGGTCTTCGAAGCCAGCGTGGCGTTGCGCAACCTGATGCTGGTCCGCCTCTATGCCGGCAAGTTCCTGCTCAACAACAACCGCGAGGCGGTGGACCGGGTCAAGAAGGAATGGGCCGATTTCGAACAGGCCATGACCACCCTGCGCGCCGACCTGTTCGACCCCGAGCGCCGACGCCTGGCCGAGGAAATCGTCACCGCCGGCGAAACCTACGCCACCACCTTCGACGCCGTGCTCCAGGCCATCCGCGAACGCAACGACTTGGTGGCGCGCATGGACACCATCGGCCCGGAAATCGCCGATGCCATACATGACATCGAGCATACCGCCATGAAACGACAGGATACGGTGGGCCCCGCCGCCCAGGCAGCCATCCGCAACACGGTGATGACCAACGTGATCCTGGCCGTGATCGCTGTGCTGTTGGGGCTGGTGGCGGCCATTGTTATCTCCCGCAGCCTCACAGGCCCCATCAGCCGCCTCACCTCCGCCATGGGCCGGTTGGCCGACAAGGACACCAGCGTGGACATCCCTGCCACCAACCACGGCGACGAGGTGGGCGACATGAGCCGTGCCGTGCTGGTGTTCAAGGAAAGCATGATCAAGAGCGATCAGCTGGTCGCCGAGCAGGTGGAAGCCAAGCGGGCGGAGGAGGCTCGCGCCAACCACATCAAGACCCTGAACGAAGAATTCGATCGCGGCGTGGGCGGGGTGCTGGATACGGTGGCCTCCGCCGGCAACGAGTTGCAGGCCACGGCCCAGACCATGGCCTCCATCGCCGACGAAACCAACAGCCAGGCCACGGCCGTGGCGGCGGCGTCGGAAGAAGCCTCCTCCAACGTTCAGACCGTGTCCTCGGCGGCGGAAGAGCTGTCGGCCTCCATCCAGGAAATCGCCCGCCAGGTGCAACAGGCCAGCACCGTCTCCGCCCGCACCGCCGATCAGGCCGGGGAAACCCGCAAGGTGGTGGAAGGTCTGGACGCGGCGGCGCAGAAGATCGGCGAGGTGGTCACCCTCATTAACGACATCGCCGCCCAGACCAACCTGCTGGCCCTGAACGCCACCATCGAGGCGGCGCGCGCCGGAGA
>CAZHRQ010000141.1:0-1878 GCA_964535075.1 uncultured Rhodobacterales bacterium
ATCAGCGCCCAGAAGTGCACGATGGACAGCCGGTAGGAATACACCGGGCGCTCGGCACGTTTCGGGATGAAGTAGTACATCAGGCCCAGGAACCCGGCGGTCAGGAAGAAGCCCACCGCGTTGTGACCATACCACCACTGAGTCATGGCGTCCTGCACACCGCTGTAGAGGGAGTAGCTCTTCCAGCCGGTGAAGGAGACGGGCATGCTCATGTTGTTGCCCAGGTGCAGCAGGGCAATGGTCACGATAAAGGCCAGATAGAACCAGTTGGCCACATAGATGTGGGGTTCCTTGCGCTTGGCCAGCGTGCCCAGGAAGATGGCCAGATACGCCACCCAGACGATGGTCAGCCAGATGTCGATCCACCATTCGGGCTCGGCATACTCACGGCCCTGGCTCATGCCCAGCACGTAGCTCAGCGCCGCCAGCACGATGAAGAGCTGGTAGCCCCAGAACACGAAATTGGCCAGACCCGCGCCACCCCACAGGGAGGCCCGGCAGGTGCGTTGCACCACGTAGAGAGACGTCCCGAGCAGGATGTTACCGCCGAAGGCAAAGATCACGGCGGAGGTGTGCACGGGGCGCAGACGGCCAAAGGTCGTCCACGGAAGATCAAGGTTCAGTACCGGAAAGGCCAACTGAAGGGCGATGTACACACCCGCCAGAAAGCCCACCACGCCCCAGAAGGTGGCGGCAAGAACGTACTTCTTGATCACCTCCTCGTTATACGGGGTCGTGTCGTGTGCCATGGTCGCTTGGGTCATCCCGAACTCCTGTCTCGACCAGTTCGAATTATCGCGGTCCGCTGGAGCACCCGGAGATGCTCCACAGGCCTTTATTGTTTAACGCCCGATGCCGTCGCCCTCCCCGGACCACGACCCGAACGGTTCCAGAAGACCCCCGGCGCTGCTGCCAGCCGTTCCCCCTGGGGGAAGCCGGCCGGGCCGGGCGGGTAATCGCCTGGCGCGAAGACTGCCGTGCCTGATAAACGCGGTTACCCTCCCGGCCGGCTTAATCGCCTGTGGTCGGCGGCCCGTGGGGGGAACGCGGGAGAGCCTGCTTGGTCCTCCTGCGTCGTCCCCGGGGGACCGCTCCCTGACGGCCCGTGGACCGCAACCCACACCGACCGGGGCGCAATCACATTAAAAAAGTGGCCATTCCGGCGCAACACCGTTTTCCGTCGGGGCCCGGGAAACAGGGATTCATGCCCCGGTCGCCGGGGGGATCAGGGGCCGGCGGGGCTGGTAAACCCGCCGGTTCGCGTATGAAAGTTTTTTGTCACCAGAAGGACACACTGGTGACGAAAATGCGGCGGCGTCCCATATCTCCCGCTTGGACCCGCACGGCCCCGGGGTCGGCGGGCCCGAATCGCACTCTAAATCTCAGGCGGATCACGGTCCGCATCTGGCTCAACGGCGGTGGCGCCGACCATGCCATCGGCTTTTGCAGGGGAGACGGCAGCCATGACGGCATCCCTGTCCGACGAAGCCCGCCACGTGCTGTGGGCGCACGGCACCGAGCGACCGGGCACCAGTGCGCTGCTGGCGGAAAAGCGCCCCGGCACCTATGCCTGTGCCCACTGTGGCCGGCCGCTGTTCGACGCGGCGACCAAGTTCGACAGCGGCACCGGCTGGCCCAGCTTTCACGCGGCCCTGGATGGCGGCGTGGCCACGCGGGAAGACCGCCGCCTGGGCATGGTGCGCACGGAGGTACACTGCGCCGGCTGCGGCGGCCACCTGGGACATGTGTTCCCCGATGGCCCGCCGCCCACCGGCCTGCGCTACTGCATCAACGGCGTGGCCCTGGCCTTCACGCCCGCGGAATAGGCGCCCCGGCCGTTGCTCTGCCCCGGCCGTTTCGCCAGAGCCGATCGCGGTC
>CAZHRQ010000141.1:1978-6920 GCA_964535075.1 uncultured Rhodobacterales bacterium
GCCGATCGCGGTCAGCACGCCGCCCCGTCCAGCAGGTGGATGCTGAACAGCCCCTCATCGTCCACCCAGACGTGGCGGGGGGTCCAGCCGGCCTCCGCTGCCACGGCCTGGAAGCCCGCCACCGTGTACTTGTAGGAATTTTCCGTGTGGATGGTCTCACCGGCCGCGAAGGCAAAACGGCGGTCGGCGACCGTCACCGCCTGCGCGGCCAGGGATTCCAGATGGGCTTCCATGCGCCCGTGCTCCTCGTTGAAGCGGGCGCGATGGCGGAAAGCGTCCAGATTGAAATCCCCTTCCAACTCGCGGTTAATGCGGCGTAGCAGGTTGAGATTGAAATCGGCGGTCACACCCTGGCTGTCGTCGTAGGCGGCCAGCAGGCGGTCGCGGTCCTTATGCAGGTCCACGCCGATCACCAGCCGACCGTCGGCCCCCAGCAGCCCGCGCACGTGGGCCAGGAAGCCCACGGCGCCTTCCGGTGTCAGATTGCCGATGGTGGATCCGGGGAAGAATCCCAGGGGACGCCCGGTCACCGTGCCCGCCGGCAGGGTAAGGGGAGCGGTGAAATCGGCGCACACCGGCATCACCCGCACGGTGGGATGGTCCGCCGCCAGGGAAAGGGACTGGGTGAGCAGGTGGTCGCGGGAGATGTCCAGGGGAATGTACTCGGCCACCTGCGGCAGGGTGTCCAGCAGCAGCCGGATTTTGTCGGAGGTGCCGCTGCCGAACTCGATCACGCTGGCCCCCGGCCCCACCGCCGCCGCCAGCGCCGGCCCGATGGCGCGCATAAGGGCCAGCTCGGTGCGGGTGACGTAGTATTCGGGCAGGGTGCAGATGCGTTCGAAAATCTCCGAGCCCTGTTCGTCATAGAGAAACTTGCTGGAAAGCGTCTTCCGCGGCTGGGCCAGGCCCCACAATACGTGTTCGCGAAAGTCCTCCACCCGGGGCGCGAAGTCGTGAAAGGCGGCCAAGGGCGTGTTTTCAGGCAAGGCAGACATGCTCATCGGTCCTTTTGCGATTCCTGGAATAAGGGGAAGGACTAGAGCGGATCGCCCCCAATCGGGTTCACGCCGTGACCCGGATTGGGGGCGTGACTCCGCTCTAAAACAAATAGATAGAGCCGATTCACGCGGTCAAGGGGACCCAAAAATGGGTTCCCATTGACCGCGATAGGCTCTAGCCATCCGCCGCCAGACGCAGACCGGCAAAGGCCCAGCGTTCATGGGGGTAGAAGAAGTTGCGATAGGTCAGACGCAGGTGGTCGGCCGGCGTGGCCAGGGAGCCGCCGCGCAGCACCATCTGGTTACACATGAATTTGCCATTGTATTCGCCCACCGCGCCGGCGGCGGGGCGGAAGCCGGGATAGGGGCCATAGGGGCTGGCCGTCCACTCCCACACCTCGCCGACCATCTGCCGCAGCCCGGGACCGGCCGGCGCCGGCCGGGGATGCAGGCCGGACGCCGGATCCGTGAGCAAGGTCCCGGCGGCGGCGGCGTCCACGGTGCCGGCGGCCGCTTCCCATTCCGCCTCCGAGGGCAGACGGTGGCCGGCCCAGCGGGCATAGGCGTCGGCCTCGTAGTAACTCACATGGCACACGGGCGCGGCGGCATCCACGGGGTGGCGGCCGGAGAGGGTGAGCTGGGTCCAGCCCCCGGCCCCATCGGGCCGCCAGTAGCCGGGCGCCTGCCAGCCCCGTTCCTGAACCGCCTCCCACCCGTCGGAAAGCCACAGGGCGGGTCTTTGATACCCCCCGTCGGCCATGAAGGCCAGCCATTCGCCATTGGTCACCAGCCGATCCGCCAGGCGATAGGGCCGCAACAGCACCTCGTGCCGGGGCCCCTCGTTGTCGTAGGCGAACCCGGGGCCCTCATGGCCGATGGCGGTCACGCCGCCCTCAAAAGTTTCCCAGCCGGCCGGGGGCGCCGGCGTGGGGCCCGGGGCGGGCGCCGTTTCCGGGGCATAGGCCGGATCCAGCGGGTTTTCCGCAAACACGGTCAGAATGTCCATCAACAGCAATTCCTGGTGCTGCTGCTCGTGATGCAGCCCCAGGGTCACCAGGGGCGCCACGGCCTCCCGCTCACCAGGATCGGCCAACAGCTCGGCCATGGCGGCATCCACGTGGGCGCGATAGGCGGCCACCGCCGCCACCCCCGGCCGGGTGATCACCCCCCGGCGCGGCCGCGGATACTGGGGCCCCACCAGGTTGTAGTAGCTGTTGAACAGGTATTCGTAGAGGGGATCGGGCGTTTGATAGCCAGAAAGATGGGGCTTCAGCACCAGGGTTTCGAAAAACCAGGTGACATGGCCCCGGTGCCATTTGGTGGGGCTGGCCTCGGCGACCGCCTGGGCGGTCTGGTCCTCGGGGCCGAGGCGGGCGGCCAGGGCCTCGGTCTGGTGACGGACACGGCGGTAGGCTGTGGGCAGATCCTCGGTCAAATCACGCTCCCGGTCGCTCGGGCTGGACATGGAACGGCCCGGACGGCAACGCCGCCCGGGCCCTGCGACACCGGTCGGGGGCTCAGAAGCCCATTTTGGCTTTCAATCCCTGATCCAAGGCGTCCAGGAACGCGTTGGTGGTGAGGAAGGGCGTATCCTTCCCCACCAGCAGCGCCAGATCCTTGGTCATGCGGCCCCTTTCCACCGTTTCCACGCACACCTGTTCCAGGGCGTTGGCGAACTGCTCCACCTCGGGCGTGTCGTCCATGGCGCCCCGATACTTGAGCCCGCGGGTCCAGGCAAAAATGGAGGCGATGGGGTTGGTGGAGGTGGCCTTGCCCTGCTGGTGCTGGCGGTAGTGGCGGGTGACGGTGCCGTGGGCGGCTTCGGTCTCCACCGTGTTGCCATCGGCGGTCATCAGCACCGAGGTCATGAGCCCCAGGGAGCCGAAGCCCTGGGCCACGGTATCCGACTGCACATCGCCGTCGTAGTTCTTGCAGGCCCACACATAGCCGCCTTCCCAGCGCATGGCGCAGGCCACCATGTCGTCGATGAGGCGGTGTTCGTAGGTGAGACCGGCGGCGGTGAAGCGCTCGGCGAATTCGGCGTCGAACACCTCCTGGAACAAGTCGCGGAACCGGCCGTCATAGGCCTTCAGGATGGTGTTCTTGGTGGACATGTAAACGGGATAGCCCCGCGACAGGCCGTAATTGAAACAGGCCCGGGCGAAATCGCGAATGGAGCCGTCCAGGTTGTACATGCCCATGGCGATGCCGGCATCGGGGAACTGGAAGATTTCTTCCTCGATGGGGGCGCCGCCATCGGCCGGTTCCCACTTGATGGTGAGCCGCCCGGCGCCCGGCACCTTGAAATCCACCGCCCGGTACTGGTCGCCGTGGGCGTGACGGCCGATGACGATGGGCTTGGTCCAGGTGGGCACGTAGCGGGGAATGTTGTCGATGATGATGGGCTCGCGGAAGACGGTGCCGCCCAGGATGTTGCGGATGGTGCCGTTGGGGGAGCGCCACATCTTCTTGAGGCCGAATTCGGTCACCCGGTCCTCGTCGGGGGTGATGGTGGCGCACTTCACGCCCACGCCATGGGCGCGGATGGCCTCGGCGGCCTCCACGGTGATGCGGTCGTCGGTGGCGTCCCGCGACTGGATGCCCAGGTCGTAGTATTTCAGGTCCACATCCACATAGGGCAGGATCAACTTTTCCTTGATGAACGACCAGATGATGCGGGTCATCTCGTCGCCGTCCAGTTCCACGATGGGGTTCTTGACCGTGATCTTGGCCATGGGGGGTCTCTCCTGCCTGGGTAGCGCTCCGGCACCACGCCGGACATGGCGCGAAGGGTACTGCGCCCCCGCAGGCCGAATCAAGACCGCCGGCCCCGGAACCCGGGACCAGCGGTGGGGATCGGGACGCCCCGTTACACCGCGTTGAGCGGAATTTTCAGGTAGGAGACGCCGTTGTCTTCCGGCGGCGGGAAGGCGCCGTTGCGCAGGTTCACCTGCAAGGACGGCAGGATCAGGTTCGGCATGTTGAGGGTGGCATCCCGGGCCTCGCGCATGGCCACGAAGTCATCCTCCGACACGGAGTCGTTCACATGGATGTTGTCGGCCCGCTCCTCGGCCACGGTGGTTTCCCAGGCCACGGGGCGGCCGTTGGGCATATAGTCGTGCCCCACGAAGATGCGGGTTGCCGGATCCAGCGAGAGAATGCGGCGGTTGGAGCGGAACAGGGTGCGCGCATCGCCCCCCGGGAAGTCACAGCGGGCGCTGCCGTAGTCGGGCATGAACAGGGTGTCGCCGCAGAAGGCGGCATCGCCGATCACATAGGTCAGGCAGGCCGGCGTGTGCCCCGGGGTGTGCATCACGTGCGCTTCCAGGGTGCCAATGGTGAAGGTGTCCCCGTCCTCGAACAGCCGGTCGAACTGGCTGCCGTCGGTGGCCAGGTCGGGGATGTTGTACAGCTTGCGGAAGGTTTCCTGCACCGTGCACACATGCCGGCCGATGCCCGTGGGGGCCCCCAACTGTTCCTTCACATGGGCCGCGCCGGTCATGTGGTCGGCGTGAACGTGGGTGTCCAGGATCCAGGGCACGGTCAGTCCCTGCTCCTTCACGAACGCCAGCACCTTGTCGGCGGAATCGGTGCCGGTGCGCCCGCTGCGGAAATCGTAGTCCAACACCGGGTCGATGATGGCCGCGTTGCGGGTCTCGGGATCCACCACCACGTAGGTGACGGTGAAGGTCACCTCGTCGAAGAAACCATGCACTTCCGGTCGGGTCATGATGTGCGCTCCCTTCGGTTGGCGCTCAATTGATTAGTTGAATTTAATATGCGGATCGCTGTCCGAGAGTCAAGATGGGGGCGCGTGCCTGTCCTGTCAGCCCCGGCGCCTGGTTGTCAGGTAATACCAGCCGACCTCCCTTTTAACTTTCTGGTCGGACGGCTGGTCGGCCGCCATTGAGGCGGCGGCCAAGGCCCGGAGGGGCCGCCCGGCG
>CAZHRQ010000142.1:0-6886 GCA_964535075.1 uncultured Rhodobacterales bacterium
CCCGAGATCACCGTTTGGCAACCCCTCAATCGCATTTTTCCGGCTTTCAGCGGAGCCTGGGTATATTATATTTTTCGGATACATTTTTGTCCATGACGGGAGACACGGGGAGGGCCCCTCCCCTCCCCGTTCAGGTCACGAACCTGGAATAGTCTCATCCCCTCGGCCGCCCCATGCGGGCGATCAGGAAAAGGGCGCTTTTTCGGGGTTTCCCCAGGCCATCGGGGCATTATGGTAACAGCCGATCCCCGATGCCCCACAAGGACAGGCCATGGCCCCCCGATCCGTCTCTCGCGCGCCCCTGGCCCGCGCCCTGGGCGCCCTGCGCGGCGCCTTTCTGGCCACGCTGGTGATCAGCTTTTTCATCAATCTGCTGATGTTCGTGGCGCCGCTGTACATGCTCCAGGTCTATGACCGGGTGCTCACCAGCCGCAACGAAACCACCCTGTTGATGCTCACCCTGCTGGCGCTGGCGCTGCTGGCGCTGTTCGGGGTGCTGGAGACCATCCGCGCCCGGGTGCTGGTGCGCCTGGGCACCTCCCTGGACCACCGGTTGCGGGACACGGTGTTCCGCGCCGTGTTCGAGGCCGCTCGCCAACGTCCCGGCAGCCGCCCGGCCCAGGTGATGCGCGATCTGGAACAGGTCCGTGGGTTTCTCATCGGCCCCGGAGTGCCGGCGCTGATGGATGCGCCGTGGGTCCCGGTGTTCCTGGCGGTGATTTTTCTCATGCACCTGTGGCTGGGGCTGCTGGCGCTGGGGGGTGCGGTGTTGATTTTCGCCCTGGCCCTGGCCAACGAGTTGTTCACCCGCACCGCCCACGGCGAATCGGGCCACGCCGCCACCGTGGCCGGCAACACCCTGGAGTCTTCCCTGCGCAACGCCGAAGTACTGCGGGCCATGGGCATGCAGGAGGCGGTGCGGACCCGTTGGCGGGAACACCAGGAAACGGCCCTGGGCTGGCAGAGTCTGGCCGGCGACCGGGGCGGGCTGATCGTGGCCACGTCCAAGGCACTGCGCTTCATGTTGCAGGTGGGCATTCTGGGGGTGGGCGCGTGGTTGGCCATCCACCGGGAAATCACGCCCGGGGTGATGATCGCGGCCTCGATCATCATGAGCCGCGCCCTGGCGCCGGTGGAGCAGTCGGTGGCGCACTGGCGGGGCTTCGTCAATGCCCGTCTGGCGTGGCGCCGCCTGGGGCTGCTGTTGCAGACCTTCCCCGAGCCCCCCACCCCCGTGAGCCTGCCCGCGCCCCAAGGTCAGGTGACGGTGGAGGGGCTGACCGTCGCGCCGCCCGGCAGCCGCACCCCGGTGCTGCGCGGCGTCAGCGTCTCCCTGGCGCCGGGGGAGGTTCTGGGGGTGGTGGGCCCCAGTGCCGCCGGCAAATCCTCCCTGGCCCGGGTGCTGGTGGGGGTCTGGCCACCGCTGTCGGGCGCCGTGCGCCTGGACGGGGCCAGCCTGGACCAGTGGGCGCCGGAACACCTGGGCCCCCATGTGGGCTATCTGCCCCAGGACGTGGAGCTGTTCCCCGGCACGGTGGCGGAGAACATCGCCCGGCTGGGCCCGGTGGACGACGCCCGGGTGGTGGCCGCCGCCGCCAAGGCCGGCGCCGATGCCATGATCCGCCATCTGCCCGAGGGCTACAACACCGACATCGGCGACGGCGGCCAATCCCTCTCCGGCGGTCAGCGCCAGCGGGTGGGCCTGGCCCGCGCCCTCTATGGCGACCCGGCGCTGGTGGTGCTGGATGAGCCCAACGCCAACCTGGACCGAGAAGGTGAAAGCGCCTTGGCCCAGGCCGTGAAGGCCATGAAGGACAGCGGCCAAACGGTGGTGCTGATCACCCACCGCCCCGCCCTGCTGTCCGCCACCGACCGGGTGATGGTGCTGGAGGAAGGGCAGATCAAGGCCCTGGGCCCCCGGGACGAGATTCTCACCCGCCTGTTCGGCCCGCCCCCGGCCGCCCGCAAAGGCGGCGGCGTGGGGATGACCCTGGGCCCCAACCTCGCCGGCAAGGGAACCTCCGCCTCATGACCTCTTCCTCCTCTCCGCCCCGGGTGCCGGGCAACCTGCGGTTCTTTCTGCGGTTGGGGCTGCTGGTGATCGCGGTCACCTTTGGCGGCTTCGGGCTGTGGGCGGCGTTGGCGCCCCTGGACAGCGCCGCCGTGGCCCCCGGCAAGGTGGCGGTGGAAGGCAGCCGCAAGACCGTGCAGCACCTGGAAGGCGGCATCGTGGAGGCGGTGTTGGTGACCGAAGGCCAACGGGTCACCGCCGGCGCTCCCCTGGTCCGGCTGAAGGACACGGAAAGCCGCGCCCGGGTGCAGGTGTTGCAAAAACAGTTGGATGCGGCGGAGGCCCGCAAGGCACGGCTGGAGGCGGAGCGGGACGGGCTGGACACGCCCGTGTTCCCCGAAACCCTCACCAGCCGCCGGGACGATTCCTTCGTGGCGCGGCAGGTGGAAGGCGCCCGGCGCCAGTTCCAGGCCGCGCGCACCAACCGGGACGCCCGCATCATGGTGCATCGCGACCGCATCACCCAGTTCCGCGAGGAAATCACCGCTCTCGATGCCAAGGTCTCGGCCAGCCAGCAGGAACTGGCGAGCATCCGCCGGGAACTGGCCAATTTCGGCCAACTGTCGGCGCGCGGCTTCTACCCGGAAAAAGAAGTGCGCAAGATGCAGCGCGCGGCCAGCCGGTTGGAGGGCGATATCGCCGCCACCCGCGCCGAGATCGCCCGCACCCGCAACAACATCAACCAGGCCCGGCTGAACATTCTGGAGATTGAACAGGAATATCCGGAAAAGGCGGGGGAGGCGTTGCAGGAGCTCAACCAGCAGATCGGCGACCTGGCCGAGCGTCTGGCGGTGGCCCGCGATGCCCTCACCCGGGTCACCCTCACCGCGCCGGTGGAAGGCGTGGTGCAGGGATTGCAGGTGCACACCCGGGGCGGCGTGATCCGCCCCGGCGACACCTTGATGGAAATCGTTCCCGAAAACCGGGAGTTGATGGTGGAAGCCTACGTGCGGCCGGAGGACATCGACCGGGTGCATCAGGGGCAGGAGGCGCAGGTCCGGCTGTCGGCCTTCAGCGGGCGCACCACGCCGGTGATCAAGGGCACGGTGCTGTCGGTCTCCGGCGACCGCATGGTGGATTCGCGCAACGAGACGGAATACTACCTGGCCCGGGTGGGCGTGCCCCCGGCGGAACGCGCCCTGCTGGGGGCGGACCAGAAACTGAAACCCGGCATGCCGGCGGAAGTACTGGTGAGCACCGGCGAGCGCACCCTGCTGCAATACCTGGTCAAGCCCCTGCGCGACAGCCTGGCCACCAGCTTCACCGAAGAGTAGGAGGCGCCGGGCCAAAGATCACCGTTTCGTTTGTTTCTGTTGTTTCCGTTATTTCGGTTGGGGCCGTAGCGAAACGGCGCTATGATGTCAGACAAGGGTGGCCCCCGGGGCGCGGGAGAGCCTGTGGTGTGACGGAGGAGAGGATGGCCGGACCCGCGGACGTTGTTGATTTGAGCCAACGGATGCCGACCCGGGAGGAAATCACCAGTGCGGCCGAGGCCGCCACCGTCCTGGCCAAAGCCCGTCCTGACAACGGCACCCTGGACCTCCCCGGCGGGTAACGACGGCACCGCCCGGCTGGCGCCAGCCCTTGCCGAGTTGATGATTGACCTCCTGCGCCATGTGGCGCGCGGCGAAAGAGTGGCCGTGGTACCGACGGACAGCCTGCTGACCACTCAGCAGGCGGCCAATATTCTGAACGTTTCCCGACCGTTTTTCAGCAACCTGCCGAAGACGAAGGAGATTCCCTATATCCCGGTGGGGTCCCATCGCCGTGTCACGTATTCTGACCTGATCGCCTACAAGAGGGCACCTCGAATAACCGTCTGTTTGGCCGGGTCGGGGGGTGTCGGCATGATCAGGCGGCGGCTGATTGGTCATAGCTCCTTGATGGTCACGATAGATCATTCCCCTCAAGCAGGAATCTGCAGTAGGCACTGGACAGGTGCACAATCAATGTTGCCTCGCCCAAGCTGGGTACCTTGGTGGCGCTGACATGGCGCCCGAAGTTCGATGAGAAGCCCCACATCGCCAACAGAGCGTCGTCCAAGGGCTTGGGTATGCCGATATGCCTGGCAACATCCCCAAAGCTCTTTTCGCTACCGTGGATGGAGCGGGCTGTCGCCTCGAGCGCGCCGAGCGCGTGGTGCACTGCGCCGGTCAGGTCGGGGTCTGGTCAGCGTGAAATATCGTGAAGCGCTTCCTTTAATTCCTTCTTCGCGACCCCGTAGCCAGCATCATCGAGCGTCTCCATCGCCTCCTGAACCGACGCCTCGAACAGCTCCTCGCCTCGGATTATGATCCCTTCGCCGGCCACATACTGCCAGCCCGCACCAGTTTCGAGGAACGCTTCATTGAGCGCGCGAACATATTGCTCCTTCTCCTCGATAATTTCCACCAAATACTCGGCAACGTCATAGACTTTGGGCCAGAGCCTATCGCGGTCAATGGGACCCATTTTCGGGTCCCATTGACCGCGTGAATCGGCTCTATCTATTTGTTTTAGAGCGGAGTCACCTGCTCTAAAGCCTGCAACAGGGTGTCGGGGGTGAGCAGCTCGGGCAACACCACCCCCTCGGGCCGGCGGGGACCGTAGACGGCGTTGAAGGGGATGCCATAGCGGTCATGCTGGGCCAGGAAGGCGCTGATGGCGTTGTCGGGCCGGGTCCAGTCGCCCCGCATGGCCACCACGCCGGGCTCCTTTAGGGCCGCCACCACCGCGGGGTCGCCGAAGGTGCGGGCTTCATTCACCTGACAGGTCACACACCACGCGGCGGTGATGTCCACCACCACCGTCCGGCCCTCGCCCACCAGGGCGGCCACCTGCTCGGGCGCGAAGGGGGCCCAGGCGATGGCGTGGTCGCCCCGGGACGCTGTGCCAGGGACGGTCGGGGTGCCCTGAGCGGCCACGCCGGCCGCCAGGGCCGCCGCCAACACCGCGACCCCCAGTCGCAACCGCCACGCCAGGGCCGTGGCCAGCACCGCCGCCGCCAGCACCAGCAACGCCGTGGCCCCCGCCGCCGCCGGCAGCCCCGTCACCCGCGCCAGCACCCAGGCCAGCCACACGGCGGTGGCCAGCAGGGCCAGCGCCAACACCCGGCGCACCAGCAGCATCCAGCGTCCCGGCCGGGGCAACCGCGCCGCCAACACCGGGAAGACCGCCACCAGCAGATAGGGCAGGCTCATCCCCACCCCCAGGGCGGCGAAGATCAACAGAATCTCCCCCGGCCCCCGGGCCAAGGCAAAGCCCACCGCCGTGCCCAGAAAAGGCGCGGAACACGGCGTGGCCAGCAAGGTGGCAAAGGCGCCGCCCAGGAAATGCCCCGCCAAGCCGTGCGCGGCGGGTTCGCTGCCGGCGCCGCCCAGGAAGGCCGGCAGGGGAATTTCAAAGAGCCCCGCCAGATTGGCGGCAAAGATCACCACCACCCCCAGCAGAAACACCAGGAACAGGGGCTGTTGGAACTGAATGCCCCAGCCCACCGCCGCCCCGGCCAGTTTCAGCCCGATCAGCGCCGCCGCCAGGGCCAGGAAGGACGCCACGATCCCCGCCGCCGAAGCCAGGAAGCCACGCCGGATCAGCGGGCGTTCCCGGCCCCCATAGTGAATCACCGTCAGCAGCTTCAGGGACAGCACCGGCAACACACAGGGCATGAGGTTGAGCACCAGCCCCCCGGCCACGGCCAGCACCAGCATCCACACCAACCCCGTGCCGTGGCCCGTGGACCCGGCAGGCGCGCCCCCGGCGGGGCTGACGCGGCGGGAGGTGCCCAGGGCCCGCGTGACCCCGTCCACCACCGTCAGCCGCAGCGGCAGGGCGTCGGCCCCTTTCAACGCGGCGTCCAGGCTTTCACCGGTCACCTCGCCGCGCAGGGTGAAAGTGACGGTGCCGCCGCCATCCCGGCGCTGGATCTTAGGTTCCCCGCCAAAGCGCACCAGCGGCGGCCCTTCCACGAACAGGTCGGGCGCGGTGAAGGGCGGATCGGCGGTGGCGGTCACCCGCAGCCGGGGCGAATCGCCCTCGGTCACGGAAACCCCCGTTACCGCCAGCCCGGCGTCGGTGGCAGGGCCGGGCACCGTCTCCAGCGCCTGCATCAGCCGCAGGTACTGGGGCGAGGCCTGGGCGGGACCGGCGGGCAAATCCAGGGCCAGATCGGCCCGCACCGGCACGCACAGCTCGTTGCAGGCGAGGTAGTCCACCTCGGCCCGCAGCCGCACCGGGCCTCCGGGTTGCTTCACCGTGGCCAACAAGGGATAGATCACCGTGCCGTCATAGCCGATGCTTTGCAGCCCCAGCACCTCGAAACGGTGAGGAATGGGATAGAGCATCTCCACCGCGCCCACGTTGGCGGAACCGCCCCAATCCAGGCGTGGGGGATAGCCGGCATCGCCCGCGTCGCGCCAGTAGACCTTCCAGCCCGGTTGCAACGCGATCTCCAGCCCCAGGGTAAGCCGGTCCTCGTCGCCGGCGGTCGCGGTGGCGGCCAGCAGCCGCACCCGACTCCCGGTCTGGGCATCCCGCACCCACGGCGAGGCCCCCTCCGGCGCCGTGCCGAAGGACGGCAGATCCACCGCCCCGGCGCTGCCCGCCAGGCAAACCAGTAGCAGCCCCATTACCCACCGCCATCCCATGCTCATGGGTTCTCCCTTCCTCTTGCGCCCGTGTTGGCATCCCCCCGCGCTTCGAGTCACAGTAGGGGCCCGCAACAGGGTGAGGAGTTTGCCATGACTGTCAACCGCCTGCGAGACCGGACCGTGGTGATCACCGGGGCTAGAGCCTATCGCGGTCAATGGGACCCCATTCTCGGGTCCCATTGACCGCGTG
>CAZHRQ010000143.1:0-2774 GCA_964535075.1 uncultured Rhodobacterales bacterium
GGCCGTACTGCCGTTCTGCGACCCCTTCGGCATCACGCCGCACGACATGATCGTGATCGGCATCATGGGGGCGGTGGTCTCGCCGCTGGCCTTGTCGCTGTACACCAGCGGGGCGCGCTACATCCCTGCGGCGGAAGTCGCCCTGCTGGCGCTGATCGAGACCGCGCTGGGGCCGCTGTGGGCCTGGGTGGGGGTGGGCGAGGGCGTTCACCGCACGCTGGACCGGGTGGCGGGCAAGGTGCTGGCGGAATTGCGGGTGCCGGTGCTGGCCCGGGCGGTGGGGCGGGGACAGGTGATCGGCCCCCGGGATATTGTGGAAAAGGACCTCACCGACGACCAGTTGCGCCCCGACACGGTTATGGAACGGCGCACGTTGGAGGGGATGGCCGCCAATCGTCTGTTGCGGCCCGGGGAACCGATCCGGGTCGGCGACATCAGCCCGCCGGTGGTGGTGGAGCGCGGCGACATTGTGACCATCACCGTGGTCACCGGCGGCATGTTCCTTACCGCCCGGGGCGAGGCCGAGCAGGATGGTGCCGTGGGCGACATCATCCGCGTCACCAACACCCAAAGCAACCGTGTGGTGGAGGGCGAGGTGACCGGTCCGGGCCGGGTGCGCGTCGCCTCGCGGGCCGGGCTGTAAGGCTTTCGACCATGGATCAGGCCGCGGCTGCTGCCGCAGGCGCATCGGGAATTGTCACGTCGGCGGCCGGGGGACCCCATGGCGGGCCGCCGGGGCCGGATCAACGCAAGAGGAAACACAGCCATGGCCACCCGATCCCTTCTCCGCTTTTCGTGGCGCCGTCTGCTGCCCGTGGTGGTGGCCACCGCCCTGGTGGCGGGCTGCGCCGATACCATGACGCGCGTGTCCGAAATTGGTCAGGTGCCGCGCATGACTCCCACCAGCAACCCCACCCAACAGGGGGATTACCGTACGGTTAGCATGCCCATGCCGCCGCCCCAGTCCAACAAGCGCGAGGCCAACAGCCTGTGGCGTTCCGGGGCGCGCGCCTTCTTCAAGGACCAGCGGGCCAGCCGCGTGGGCGATATTGTGACCGTGAACGTGGTGGTGGAAGACGCCGCCGCCCTGCAGAACGATACCAGCACCAGCCGCAGCGACAGCAACAGCATGGGCATTCCCGGGCTGTTCGGCCTGGCGCAGCAGGTGGATGACATCTTCCCCACCGGTACGGAAGCCGGCAGCCTGGTTTCCACCAGTGGGGGGCGCACCTTCACCGGCACCGGTCAGATGGACCGGCAGGAAACCATCAACCTCACGGTGGCGGCGGTGATCACCGATGTGCTGCCCAACGGCAACTTGGTGATCTATGGTCACCAGGAGGTGCGGGTGAACAGCGAACTGCGTCAGGTGGCGCTCTCCGGCGTGGTGCGGCCCCAGGACATCAATGCCAACAACACCATCAGCTCCGACAAGATTGCCGAGGCCCGGGTGGCCTATGGCGGGCGTGGCACACTGTCCTATTCCCAGACGCCGCGTTGGGGGTCTGAGGTGCTGGACATCGTGATGCCCTTCTGACGGGCATTTCCTGCGATCAGACGGCGGACGGCGCGTCCGTCCGCCGCTGACAGTAACAACAGACAACAACCCATGGGGGGGAGCATGTACGTGGCCATGAATCGGTTCCGGGTGCGCAAGGGCGCGGAAGAGACCTTTGAAACCATCTGGCGGGAACGGGAAACCCACCTGCACGAGGTGCCGGGGTTCCAGAGTTTCCACCTGCTGCGCGGGCCGGAGGCGGAAGACCATACCCTTTATGCGTCCCATTCGGTGTGGGCGGATGAGGCGGCCTTCATGGCCTGGACCCGGTCCGAATCCTTCCGCAAGGCGCACGCCCGGGCCGGCAGCACCCCCGATGTCTACCTGGGCCCGCCCCAGTTCGAAGGCTTTACCGCCGTGCTCAGCCAGGAGACTTGACACCCCGGGGTCACTTGCGGCACAAAACAGGAACGTTTCCCAACCCCGCTTTCCCGGCGGGGTTTTTTCTGTTCGGCTCTCTCCATTTGCATGAGGGCGAGTCGCAATGGGTTTTGGGGAATGTTTGGGGCGCAACACAAGGAGGGTGTCATGATCACACGGGTGGTGGCACGGGCGGTGACGGGGCCTCTGGCCCGGGCGGCGGGGCTGCCCCGCCGGTTCTGGGGCGCGGCGCGGCTGCTGGCGGCTCGCCTGACGGAAGATGGGGCCGTACGCCTGACCGAGGACGGGGCGGTGCGCCGACCGGAGGAGGGCTGAGCCATGAGTGACGAAACGTCGCGTCTGGCTCGGCTGGAGGCCACGCTGACCCACATCAAGGAACAGGTGGATCATATGGTCAGTCTCACCCAGGCGCTGACCCAGGTGCAGACGGAACAGGTGCACTTCGGGGCGTCCCTGGGGCGCTCGGTGGAGCGTCTGGACCTGCTGGAAGACCGGCTGGGGGTGTTGGAGGGCAGCCAGCAACGCCACACCAGTGCCCTGCAGGACGAAATCGGCGGTGTGCGCACGCAGTTGCGGGTGTATGGCGCCCTGTTTACCGGTGGGTTCCTGGGGGGAGGCGCCGTGTGGGCCGTGGTGGCCTATGTGATTAAAACCGACGTGGTGAGCGTGCTGAAGGGTATGGCCACCGCGGCCGGGGGGTAAGCTCATTGAGCCGTCGTGGGTACACGTACGGCGCGTGAAATGAGCGTCAGATAACGAGCTCATTGAGCCGTCGTGGGTACACGTACGGCGCGTGAAATGAGCGTCAGATAACGAGCTCATTGAGCCGTCGTGG
>CAZHRQ010000143.1:2874-6836 GCA_964535075.1 uncultured Rhodobacterales bacterium
ACACGTACGGCGCGTGAAATGAGCGTCAGATAACGAGCTCATTGAGCCGTCGTGGTCACACGTACGGCGCGTGAAATGAGCGTCGGATCAAAGGCGGTACAGCGGCGGCCGATACCGATTCCCGGCGCGCCGCTGTCAAAAAAAAGCCGGGCACGCGGCCCGGCTTGCAAGGTTGGCTCTTGAGGGAAAGAGGACGGTGCACGCTGCAGCCGTCAACTCTTCGCTGGCTGCGGAAAAGAAAACCGTCGCTGACAGTCATTCCTCACCACAACCAGGGACACTGTAGCCGAACGGGGCGAGCCTGCCTGTGATGGTGATCACATGAGGGGCGTTCTTCCAGAGAGGAATCCGGCGGCCTTGGTGCGTCTTGACGCCCCACTGCCTTTTATATCTCCCCGTCGTCCAAAAGTTGTTGCAGACGTTCGAGGTTGTGGATGTAGAGCCCATCCTTCTTGCGGGTGAGCACCCCTTGGCGGGCCAGGTTGTTCACCACCCGCGCCACCGTTTCCCGGGTGGTACCGATGCGGTTGGCCATGGCGGCATGCACCGGGGCCGGTCGGATCACCGCCTCGTCGTTCTCCAGACAGGCGCCCTCCGACAGGCGCAGGATTTCCGCCAGCACCCGGGCGTTGGAACTGAGGGTGGACAGCCCCACGATGCGGTCCGTGGACTGGCGCACGATGCCCACCAGATGGCGCATCACCGCCATGGCCACCTTGGGATGGGTGAGCAGCAGTTCCTCGAACCGCGTCTTGCTCTGGCTGGCCAGCAGGCTGGGTTCCAGGGCCACCACCGTGGCGGAGCGCGGCCGGCCGTCGATGGCGGCCAGTTCCCCGAAATGCCCGCCGGCACCAATGTCGTCCAGCGTCACCTCCCGCCCGGCCAGGGAATGGTTCACCACCCGCACGTTGCCCTCGGCAATGAAGTACACATCGCACTGGTCACTGTCGCGGTCGATGATGGTCTCGCCGGTGCCGTAACGGCGCCAGGCGCAGGTGCGCTCCAGCGAGGCCAACTCGTCGGCGGGGACCGTGGAGAACAGCTTGATATGGGCGAGGGAGGACTGGGTCACCGAAGAGTCTCTTTCTGATCCTCGTAGAGCAAGGGCGAACGGGCTCGGGGCGCCTTCCACGGCGCGTTGAGAAATAGAGCCCATTGGTTCCTCCCCTCTATACCCTGCCACCCCGGCGATGGCGAGAGGGAAGTGACACCCTCCCCTTGCCTTGGGCGCGGTCATGGGCCACCTTGACGGCGTTTGTCCGGCGACCGTGACGCACGACGCCGGACGGGAACGGGGGGCGTGCCGCCGGATCCTCGGCGGCGCTTCCCGTTGGCGTCACGCAAACAGCCCGCTGGGCCCGGCCCGGACGCGGCAATAGTGCAAGGAGGGAAACTCATGTCCAGGAAGCATCCGGTCGTTGCCGTGACCGGCTCTTCGGGCGCCGGAACCTCGACCGTGAAGGAAGCGTTCGAGCACATGTTCCGTCGGGAAGGCATCAATCCGGCGGTGGTGGAGGGCGACAGCTTTCACCGTTTCAACCGCAAGGAAATGAAGCACCAGATGGCCGAGTCCGCCAAGATCGGCAACCACAACTTCAGCCACTTCGGCCCCGAATCCAACCTGTTCAGCGAGCTGGAAGCCCTGTTCCGGAGCTACAGCGAAACCGGTACCGGCAAGCGGCGGCTGTACCTGCACAATGCCGATGAAGCCGAACCCTACAAGCATCTGGGCCTGAACCCCGGCGAATTCACGCCGTGGGAAGACATCCCCAATGACACCGACCTGCTGTTCTATGAAGGATTGCACGGCTGCGTGGTCACCGAGGACGCCAATATCGCCCAGCATGTGGACCTGAAGGTGGGCGTGGTGCCGGTGATCAACCTGGAGTGGATCCAGAAAATCCACCGCGACACAATGCAGCGGGGCTACAGCCAGGAAGCGGTGATGGATACCATCCTGCGCCGTATGCATGATTACGTGCACTACATCGTGCCGCAGTTCGCCCACACGGACATTAACTTCCAGCGGGTGCCGGTGGTGGATACCTCCGACCCCATCATCGCCCGGGACATTCCCACCCCCGATGAAAGCCTGGTGGTGATTCGCTTCCGCAAGCCGGAGCGTTTCGACGTGGACTTCTCGTGGCTGCTGCAGGCCATGCAGGGCTCGTGGATGAGCCGGCGCAACACCATCGTGGTGCCCGGTGGCAAGATGGGTTTTGCCATGGAGCTGATCCTGAACCCCATCCTGCATCGCATGATCAAGGAACGCCGCGCCGCCATCGCGTGACGGCAAAACGGAAAGGCCGGAAACCAGAGGTGGTTTCCGGCCTCAGAGCCGCTCGGGGTCAATGGAGCCCAATTTTCGGGTTCCATTGACCGCGATAGGCTCTAGAACAGGCTTTTCTGGCGCGGGTCTTTTTCCTGGCGCGGGTCTTTTTCCTGGCGCTGGTTTGGGGGATTGTCGTCCCGTCGCCGTCGTCGTCGGCTGCCGCCCACCACCACCGGCACCGTGCCATCGCGGAGCTGCACCTGCCACGCGGTGCCCGCGGGGGTGCCGTCTCCGTCCTTCACCAACTGCCCCTGATCGTCGAAAACCAGGGCATAGCCCCGTGCCAACGTGCCCTGATGGGACAGGCCGTGCAGCAGGCGTCCCTGCTGCGCCACCCGTTCCTGCCGTCCTGTCAGGCTTCGCGCCAGGGCCGTGTGCAGTCGCTCGCCCAGGGGGGTGAGGGTCTGGTGCGTTCGGTCCAGCCGCTGGTGCAGCTCGCCCGGCCGCAAGGCCACGGTCGCCCGGTCCAGGCGGTGCTGGCGGGCGGCCTGCTGGCGGTCCCAGGCCGTGGCCAGGGCCGTGCCGGCGCCGGCCAGGGTCTGGCCGCGGGCCCGCACCAGATCCCGAGGTGAGCGCAGTCGGTCACCCGCATGGCGCAGCCGCTGGCGCCGTTCGCGCAGCAGGGCGCCCAGGGCCCGGGTCAGGCGTTCGTTTCGGTCGTCCAGGAGCTGCTGACGTTCGGCCACCAGCCGCTCCGGCCGGGCCAGGCGGGCGGCATGGTTTTCCAGCCAGCGCCGTCGGTCCGTCACCAGTCGTCCCAGGGCCTGCACCAGCCGTCCCTGATCCTGCTGTACCCGCGCCCGCAGCTCCAGGCGCACCGGCACCGCCATTTCCGCCGCCCCGGTGGGGGTGGGGGCGCGGCGGTCGGCGGCAAAGTCCACCAGGGTGGTGTCGGTTTCGTGGCCCACGGCGGAAATCACCGGCAGGGTGGAGTCGGCCACCGCCCGCACCACGATTTCCTCGTTGAAGGCCCACAGGTCTTCCAGACTGCCGCCGCCCCGGGCCACGATGATCAGGTCCGGCCGGGGCACCGTGCCAGCGGGCAAGGCATTGAAGCCGCGCACCGCCGCAGCCACCTGGGCCGCCGCGCCCTCGCCCTGCACCCGCACCGGCCACAGCAGCACGTGGCGGGGAAAGCGATCCTCCAGGCGATGGAGAATGTCGCGGATCACCGCACCGGTGGGGGAGGTGACCACGCCGATCACCCGGGGCAGGAAGGGCAGGGGTTGTTTGCGTTCCTCGGCGAACAGGCCCTCGGCGGCCAACTGGCGGCGGCGGGTTTCCAGCAGCTTGAGCAGGGCGCCCTCGCCGGCCAGTTCCACGCCGCGCACCACCAGTTGATAGCGGGAACGGGCGGCATAGGTGGTCAGGTGGCCGGTGACCACCACTTCCAGGCCGTCTTCCGGCGTCACCCCCAGCCGTCCCGCCACCCCGCGCCAGCATACGGCGTCCAGCACGGCGTTTTCGTCCTTGAGGGCGAAATACAGATGCCCGGAGCCGGCCCGCTTGAAGCCCGAGACCTCGCCGCGCACCCGCACCCGGGCATAGCTCTCCTCCACCGTGCGCTTCAGGGCCCCGGACAGCTCGCTGCCCGAGTATTCCGGGACATTGGGGGTGGGGGGGGGTGGGG
>CAZHRQ010000144.1:0-6813 GCA_964535075.1 uncultured Rhodobacterales bacterium
CCCGCTTGCCACCCACCAGCCCCGCCATCTTCACCCGCTTGGGACCCCCGCCCTTCACATGCACCAGCAGATCCCCCGCCGCCACCACCTGTAACCGTTGCAGGGTGGTGGCGTAGGATTCCAGCGGATGGGCCGAGAGATAAAAGCCCACCGCCTCCGCCTCTTCCTTCAGGCGCTCCATGGCCGGCCAGTCGGGCCCCTCCGGCAGGCGCGGCGGCGGCAATGCCGTCTCGCCGCCGAACAGGCTGCTCTGGTTGCCGTCGCGGTCGTTGGCCACCGCCTGGGCATGACGGATCAGGGTTTCGGCGCCCGCCACCAACTGGCGGCGGTTGCTGTCCAGCCCGTCCAGCGCGCCGGCCCGGATCAGCATTTCCAGGGACCGGCGGTTCACCTGATGAGGGTCCAGCCGCGCCGCCACGTCGCCCACGTCGCGGAAGGGCCCGTGGGCCTCCCGCGCCGCCACCAAGGCCCGCATGGCGCCCTCCCCCACGTTTTTCAGCGCCGCCAGGGCATAGCGCACCGCCAGGGTCCCGTCCGCCGTTTCCTCCACCGCGAAGGCCACCTGGGACCGGTTGATGTCCGGCGGCAACAGCGGGATCCCCAGCCGGTCCAGTTCCGCCTTGAACACCGCCAGCTTGTCGGTGTTGTGCATGTCCAGGGTCATGGAGGCCGCCATGAAGGCCACCGGGTGGTTGGCCTTCACATAGGCCGTCTGATAGGCTACCAGGGCATAGGCGGCGGCGTGGGACTTGTTGAAGCCATAGCCCGCGAACTTCGCCACCTGATCGAAGATGTTCTGGGCCGTGCCCTCCTCCACCCCCCGGGCGGTGGCTCCCTCCACGAAAATGGCCCGCTGTTTATCCATTTCCTCCTTGATCTTCTTGCCCATGGCCCGGCGCAGCAGGTCGGCGCCGCCCAGGGTATATCCCGCCAGCACCTGGGCGATCTGCATCACCTGTTCCTGGTAGATCATGATGCCGTACGTCTCGCGCAGGATGCCTTCCAACTGCGGGTGCAGGTAGTCGGGCTCCTCCGCGCCATGCTTCACGGCGATATAGCGGGGAATGTTGTCCATGGGCCCGGGACGGTACAGGGCCACCACGGCGATGATGTCCTCGATGGTGTCGGGCTTCAGTTTGCGCAGCACATCGCGCATGCCCGAGCTTTCCAACTGGAACACCCCCACCGTCTCGGCGGCGGCGAGCAGCCGGAACACAGGCTTGTCGTCCAGGGGCAGGGTTTCCAGGTCCAGCGCCACGCCCCGTTCCGCCAGCAGGGCAACGGCGGTGGACAGCACGGTGAGGGTCTTCAGCCCCAGGAAATCGAATTTCACCAGCCCGGCCGCCTCCACCCATTTCATGTTGAACTGGGTCACCGGCATGTCGGAACGCGGATCGCGGTAGAGGGGAACAAGCTGGTCCAGGGGCCGGTCGCCGATCACCACCCCGGCCGCGTGGGTGGAGGCATGACGGTAGAGCCCTTCCAGCTTCCTGCCGATGTCGATCATGTGGGCGACCGTGCCGTCTTCCTCCCGGGCCTGTTGCAGCGCCGGTTCGCCCTCCAGCGCCTCGGCCAGGGTGACGGGATTGGCCGGGTTGTTGGGCACCATCTTGCAGATGCGGTCCACCTGGCCATAGGGCATGTGCAGCACCCGCCCCACATCCCGCAGCACCGCCCGCGCCTGAAGCTTCCCAAAGGTGATGATCTGCGCCACCTTGTCGTGGCCGTACTTGTCCTGGACGTAGCGGATCACCTCATCGCGGCGGTCCATGCAGAAGTCGATGTCGAAGTCGGGCATGCTCACCCGCTCCGGATTGAGGAAGCGTTCGAACAGCAGGCCAAAGCGCAGGGGGTCCAGGTCGGTGATGGTCAGGGCCCAGGCCACACAGGACCCCGCCCCCGAGCCCCGGCCCGGCCCCACGGGAATGCCCCGGGTCTTGGCCCACTGGATGAAGTCGGCCACGATCAGGAAGTAGCCGGGGAAGCCCATCTGCACGATGATGTCCAGCTCGTGATCCAGGCGTTCGCGATAGGGGCGGGCCTCTTCCTCCCGGGCGGCGGCGTCCTGATCGGCGGTCCACACCTGGGTTTCCAGGCGCCGTTCCAGCCCGGCGTGGGCCTGGGCGCGCAATTCCGCGCCCTCGTCGCGGCCGGCGGCGGTGTCGTAGGGCGGCAGGATGGGCTTGCGCTTTTCCGCCATCACCGCACAGCGCCGGGCGATCACCAGGGTGTTGTCCACCGCCTCGGGCAGGTCGCTGAACAGGGTGCGCATGTCCTGGGCGCTTTTGAAACAGTGGTCGGGGGTGAGCCGGGGCCGGTCCTCCTCCGCCACATAGCGCCCCTCGGCCACGCAGCGCAGGGCGTCATGGGCCTCGTAGAGATCGGGATCGGGGAAATAGCACTCGTTGGTGGCCACCAACGGCAGGTCCAGGGCGTCGGCCAGATCCAGAAAGCGGCGCTCCAGCGCCGCCTCCGCCGCCATGCCGTGGCGTTGCACCTCAACATACAGACGGTCGGGAAACAGGGTCTTGAGATCGGCCAGGCGGGCATGGGCCGCATCGTCGCTGCCCGCCGCCTCGCCCACGGGGCCGCGCACGCCGCCGGTGAGCAACAACAGGTCCGCCGCGTGCTCGGCCAGGGTGGCGCGGGGCACCTGGGCCGCTTCCCCGGGGGCCGTTTCCAGATAGGCGCGGGACAGCAGGCGGCAGAGATTGGCGTAGCCGGTTTCCGTCTGGGCCAGCAACACCACCGGGGCCGGCGCCTCGGAATCGGGCAGGCGCAGGCCGATCTGGCAGCCAATGATGGGCTGCACCCCGGCGTCCGCACAGGCCAGGGAGAACTCCAGGGCGCCGAACAGGTTGTCCGTGTCGGTCATGGCCACCGCCGGCATGGCCTGCTCCCGGCACATCTTGGCCAGCTTCTTGACCGGAATGGCCCCCTCCAGCAAGGAGTAGGCCGTGTGCACGCGCAGGTGCACGAACGGGGCATGGGCCATGAAACAGGCGCCTCCTGCAAACCAAGGACCGGGCCAGGATGCCGCGAGTCTCCCTCCCGGCATCCTGGACGCGCCCCCGCGCTCGATTACGGCGTTGGCGCTGAGTCACACGGTCAATGGGCCCCGGGAACGGGCCTCAGGCGGGAACCGCCTCCACCCGCTGCACCTCCGGCACGTAATAACGCAGCAGGTTCTCCACGCCGTTTTTCAACGTGGCGGTGCTGCTGGGGCAGCCGGCGCAAGAGCCCTGCATGTGCAGGTAGACCACGCCGTCGGTGAAGGAGTGGAACACGATGTCCCCCCCGTCCTGGGCCACGGTGGGCCGCACCCGGGTATCGAGCAGGTCCTTGATGCGGGTGACGATGGCGTCGTCGTCGGGGGCCACCTCGTCCTCGGCGCCCGCTTCCACCACCGGGTCGCCGCTGTTGAAATGGGCCATGAGCGCCATCAGCACCTGCGGCTTCAGTTGATCCCAAGTCTGGGCGTCGGTCTTGGACACGGTGATGAAATCGGGGCCCAGGAACACCCCGGCGACGCCGTCCACCGCGAACAGCCGTTGGGCCAGGGGGCTCTTGGCGGCCCGCTCGGGCGCGGAAAAATCGGCCGTACCCTTGCCCATCACCACCTGCCCCCCCGGCAGGAATTTCAAGGTCGCCGGGTTGGGCGTGGCCTCGGTCTGAATGAACATCACACCCTCTTGCCTGATTGTGAAACCATGAGTATCCGTGCGCAGAACTTGGGTTTCGAGACCCCTCAGGTCAACCCACGAAACCCACGATGTCGTAGACCTCCTTCAACACCGGCTCGGCGATGGCGCGGGCCCGCTCGCCGCCCCGGTGCAACAGGGCGTCGATTTCCGCCGGATCGGCCAGCAGCCGCCGCATCTCGGCATTGATGGGCGCCAGCACGCCCACGGCGATGTCGGTGAGGTCGGTCTTGAAGTCGGAGAAGTTGGCGCCACCGAATTCGGCCAGCACCTCGGCCCGGGTGCGGTCGGTCAGCGCGGCGGCGATGGTCACCAGGTTGGCCGCCTCCGGCCGTCCCTCCAGGCCCTCGGGGCTGTGGGGCAGCGGCTCGGCGTCGGTGCGGGCCTTGCGAATCTTCTGGGCGATGGTGTCGGCGTCGTCGGTCATGTTGATGCGGCTGTAGTCGGAGGTATCCGACTTGGACATTTTCTTGCTGCCGTCGCGCAGGCTCATCACCCGGGTGGCCTCCCCCAGGATCAGCGGAGTCACCTCGGGGAAAAAATCGACGCCGAAGTCGTTGTTGAACTTGAGGGCCGTGTCCCGGGCCAATTCCAGATGCTGTTTTTGATCGTCGCCCACGGGCACGTGGGTGGCGCGATAGGCCAGGATGTCCGCCGCCATCAACGCGGGATAGGCATAAAGCCCCACGGAGGCGTTTTCCCGATGCTTACCGGCCTTTTCCTTGGACTGGGTCATGCGGTTGAGCCAGCCGATGCGCACCACGCAGTTGAACACCCAGGCCAACGCCGTGTGACACCACACCTGGCTTTGGTTGAACAGCACGTGCCGTTCGGCATCCACGCCGGCGGCCAGCAGCCCGGCGGTCACCTCGCGGGTGGCGCGGCGCAGGTCGGCGGGATCCTGCCACACGGTGATGGCGTGCTGGTCCACCACGCAGAACAGACAATCATACTCATTCTGAAGACGGACCCAGTTGCGGATGGCGCCCAGGTAGTTGCCCAGATGAAGGTTGCCGGTGGGCTGAATTCCGGAGAAAATGCGCGTCATAAGGATGTCCCTGACTCTGTGCTGGCGTATTGTCCAGTCGCGGGCGGCAGTGTATCGCATGCCGGCGGAGAGTCCACACCATCCCCCCCCCTCGCGCGGGAGGCGCCCCCCCATGCCCCAGCGTCCCATCCTGCCTGCGGTCCTTATGCTAGCGGTCGGCCTTACCCTGCCCGCCCTTGCCCAGACTCCCCCTGGACACCCCAGTGGAAGCCCCACGGAAGCGCCAACCGGGGCCGCGCCCAAGACCCCCGCCGAGACCGCTAATCAAAAGGACACCGCGCCGCCCATGAGCGCCATGGCCATGATGCGGTTGCCGGTGAGCCGACAGACGGAAACAACGATCAAGCCGCCCATGGAGATCAGCGTGGCTTGGCCGAAAACGGAGATGCCGGCCCTGGATGCGGACCTGCGCCGCACCGTGGCCGCCGTCCGCCAAGTGTTCACCGAGCACGTGCGCCACGGCGACCGGCTCATGCGCGATGCCGCCCGCCACGCCGGCGGCACCGGGCCGGGAAAGGTGCCCTACATGCTGTCCATGGACTACGACGTCACCCGCAACGACGGCCGCACCTTCAGCGTGCTGTTCCGGGTGACCACGGTGGAGGGCGGCGGCACCTCGCTCACCGGGTACGTGGGCCGCACCTACGATGCGGGCACCGGCCGCCGCCTGCCCGTCACCTTCAGCCACGTGATCCGCCCCGGCCATACGGCGGCGGCGCGGCGCGCCCTGGCCGAAGCCTGGCAACGGCAGCATCCCGAGGAACCGGTGCCCGAGACCCTGGCGAAACTGGACCTGGACCGGTCGGCGGCCACGGTGATCGCTGGCCACAGTGTGCTGTTCGCCTTCCGCCAGTGCCTGGTGGCCGCCTGTGCCCGCGCCGTCTGGCTGGCGGTGCCCCAGGAAACCCTGCTGCCGCACATGACCGCCGACATGGCGGAGCGAGTCACCTACGATCCGTGGTGGGATGCCCTCGGCACGCTCCAGGACCATGAAACAAACGGCGAGACAAACGGTGAAACAACCGGCGTGACCGCGCCGGCGCGCCCGCCCTCCCAGCCATGACAGCGTGCACAACCGGGCGGCCGCCGGGCCGCGAAGGGGACCCATGACGGAAACCGCCCTGGTGGCCCGGCTGAAAGCGGGAGAGGAAGCCGCCTATCGCGAGGTGGTGACCACCTATGGCCCCCGCATGCTGGCCACCACCCGCCGCATCCTGGACGGGGACACGGCGGCGGCGGAGGACTGCGTGCAGGAAGCCTTCCTTAGCGCTTTCCGCGCCCTGCCCCGTTTCGAGGGCCGCAGCCGTCTAGGCACCTGGCTGCACCGCATCGCCATCAACGCGGCGCTGCAACGGCGGCGGGCCACGGGACAGGCGCTGGAGAACATCGACGATCTGCTGCCCCGCTTCGACCGCTTCGGCCACCGTCTGGCGCCCGAGGCGCCGGTGGTGGGCCCCGAGCGCGACCCCCACACCCTGCTGGACGCGGCGCGGCGCAAGCAACTGATCCGAGACAAAATCAACCAACTGCCCGAGGATTACCGGATGGTGCTGGTGTTGCGGGACCTGGAAGATCGCCCCACCGCCGAGGTGGCGGCCCTGCTAGAGGTGAGTGAAGGCACGGTAAAAATGCGGCTGCACCGGGCGCGGGCGGCGTTGCGCACCCTGGTGGCGCCGGTGCTGGCTGTGGAGGACGAGGCATGAAACGGAATGCATGGCAACGGATGATCCACCCCCTGGCCGGACCGATGATGCACTATCTGCCCGGGGTGATCACCTGTGCGGAATTTGATGCCTTCCTGACCGACTACCTGGAAGGCACGCTACCGAAGAAAAATGCGCGGCGTATGGCCCAGCACTTGGTCCTGTGCTCGGGCTGCCGGGCCTATCTGGAGGAGTACCGCCGCACCATCGCCGCCGGCCGTGCCGCCTTTGCCGATCCCGAGGCGCCGGTGACCGAAACCGCCGTGCCGCCGGATCTGGTGGAGGCGGTGCTGGCCGCCCGGCGGCGATAGAGCGGATTCACGCGGTCAATGGGACCCGAGAATTGGGTCCCATTGACCGC
>CAZHRQ010000145.1:0-6720 GCA_964535075.1 uncultured Rhodobacterales bacterium
TAGAGCGGAGTCACGCCCCCAATCCGGTTCACAGCGTGAACCCGATTGGGGGCGATCCGCTCTAGAGCCTATCGCGGTCCATGGGACCCGAAAATGGGTCCCATTGACCGCGTGAATCGGCTCTATCTATTTGATTTAGAGCGGATTCACGCACCCAATCCGGTTCACAGCGTGAACCCGATTGGGTGCGATCCGCTCTAGCTGGCCCGCAGCGCCGCCACCCCCGGCAGGGTCTTGCCTTCGATCCATTCCAGGAAGGCCCCACCCGCCGTGGAGACGTAGCTGAACTTGTCCTGGACCCCGGCGTTGGCCAGCGCCGCCACCGTGTCGCCACCCCCGGCCACCGACAGCAGACCGTTGTTGGTGGTCAACTCCGCCACCGCCTGCGCCAGGGCATTGGTGGCCGCGTCGAAGGGCTTGATTTCGAACGCACCCAAGGGCCCGTTCCACAGCAGGGTCTTGCACGTGGCCACCTTGGCCCGGGCCGATTCCACCGCTTCCGGTCCCGCGTCCAGAATCATCTGGTCGGAGGGCACCGCATCCGCGGAAACGGTCTGGTTGGGGGCGTTGGCCTCGAACTTGGTGGCCACCACCACGTCCTGGGGCAGCAGCACGGCACAGCCGCTCTTTTCCGCCTTGGCCATGATCTCGCGGGCGGTGTCGGCCATGTCCTTTTCGCACAGGGAGGACCCCACGTCCTTGCCCTGGGCAAACAGGAAGGTGTTGGCCATGCCGCCCCCAATGATCACCACGTCCACCTTTTCCACCAGGTTGCCCAACACGTCGAGCTTGGTGGAAACCTTGGCGCCCCCCACCACGGCCGCCGTGGGCCGCAAGGGGTTTTCCAGGGCCCGGGTGAGGGCTTCCAGTTCCTGCGCCATCAGCCGCCCGGCAAAGGCCGGCATCCGGTGGGCCAGCCCCTCGGTGGAGGCGTGGGCGCGGTGGCTGGTGGAGAAGGCATCACTGACATAAACCTCACCGTTGGCCGCCAGCGCATCAATGAACGCGGAGTCGTTTTTCTCCTCGCCCTTATGGAAACGCAGGTTCTCCAGCATCAGCACCTGACCGTCCGCGAGGGCGGCCACGGCCTCGGCCGCCTTGGGACCAATGCAGTCCTCGGCGAAGGCCACCGGCTGACCCAGCACCGTGCCCATGGCATCGGCCACGGGTTTCACGGTGAACTCGGGCTTCACCTCGCCCTTGGGCCGGCCCAGGTGGGTCATCAGGATCACCTTGGCGCCCTTGCCCACCAGTTCGCGCACGGTTTCCGCCGAACGCTCGATCCGGGTCATGTCGGTGACGGCGCCGTCCTTCATGGGGACGTTGAGGTCGCACCGCACCAGAACCCGTTTGCCGGCCACATCGGCCTTGTCCAGGGTGTTGAACTCGCTCATGGGAATCCCCCGATCAGCCCAGCTTGCCCATGGCCACCGCGGTGTCCAGCATGCGGTTGGAGAAGCCCCACTCGTTGTCGTACCAGGACAGCACGCGCACGAAGGTATCCTCGATCACCTGGGTCTGGGTGGCGTCGAAGGTGGAGCTGGCGATGCAGTGGTTGAAGTCGCTGGAAACCAGCGGCGCGTGGTTCACGTCCAGCACGCCGGCCAGCGGGCCCTTGGCGGCTTCTTCCATGGCCTTGTTGATTTCGTCGGTGCTGGTGGCGCGGTTGGCCACGAAGCACAGGTCCACCATGGACACGTTGGGCGTGGGCACCCGCACGGCGGTGCCGTCCAGCTTGCCCTTCAGTTCCGGCAGCACCAAGCCCACGGCCTTGGCGGCGCCGGTGGAGGTGGGGATCATGGACAGGGCGGCCGCGCGGGCGCGACGCGGGTCCTTGTGCAGGGTGTCCACGGTGTTTTGGTCACCGGTATAGGCGTGCACCGTGGTCATGAAGCCGTGGTGGATGCCCACGGTCTGTTGCAGCACGTGCGCCACCGGGGCCAGGCAGTTGGTGGTGCAGGAGGCGTTGGAGACCACCTTGTGCTCGGGGATGAGCTTGTCGTGGTTCACGCCGTACACCACGGTGAGGTCGGCGCCCTTGGACGGGGCGGAAACCAGCACGCGCTTGGCGCCGGCGTCCAGGTGCATGGCGGCCTTGTCCCGGTCGGAGAAGATGCCGGTGCATTCCATGCAGATGTCCACGCCCAGATCGCCCCAGGCCAGCTTGGCGGGATCGCGCTCGGCCGTCACCTTGATAGCGTGCTTGCCCACACGCATGATGTCGCCTTCCACGGTCACGTCTTCCGGCAGCCGGCCGTGCACCGAATCGTGCTTCACCAGGTGGGCGTTGGCGTCGGCGGAGCCGAGATCGTTGATGGCCACGATCTCCACGTCATCGCGGTTGTTTTCAACCAGGCCCCGCAGCACGAGGCGGCCAATGCGACCAAAACCGTTGATCGAAACGCGAACTGCCATAGTTTCCTCCGATCCTCTCATTAATCGTTACCGGTCTACTGTCCCGGTGGGTTGTCGGCGACGGCCCTGTTTTGTTGTTCTTGTTATTTTATTTTACCTTGCATCCGCTCCGTTGCCGCAGGGACCTTTCCCGCCCCACGAAGGGGAGGGGTCGGGCCGTCCGGCGCCGCCGGCAGGGGTTCCGGTGCCGCGTCAAATTGCTACAATCACCCCGCCCTGGCAACAAGCAGCATGATCCTGCCCCGTTCCGGGTTCGATTCCACCCCCGCGGGGGGTGCCGAAGTCCCGCTGCGTCGTGGTGCTACCCTACCAGCGCCGCGCCGCCGCCGCTACTCCCTTCGTGGCACATCCGCCGGTTGGGGGAGGCGCCGGGATTGGCCCCTTCGCCTGATCAGAAAAGGGAACGCCATGTTCCGCATCGCTGAACTGGGCCGCAAGGTCTCCAAGGATGAATTCGAGGCGTTGGCACCGGACCTGAGGGTGGACCTGGTGCAGGTGCAGCAGGACCTGCGCCAGACCGATTTCCCGGTGATCGTGGTGTTCGCGGGGGTGGACGGCGCCGGCAAGTCCGAGTCCATGAACCTGCTGAACGAATGGATGGATCCGCGCTGGATTCTCAACAGCGCCTACGGCCCCCCCTCGGACGAGGAACGGGAGCGCCCGGAATTCTGGCGCTATTGGCGCGACCTGCCGCCCGCCGGCCAGATCGGGCTGTTCCTGTCCTCCTGGTATTCCCGGCCGGTGCTGGACCACGTGTACGGCCGCATCACCGATTTGGAACTGGATACGCGCCTCAACCGCGTGCTGGCGTTCGAGAAAAAGCTGGCCGATGATGGCGCCCTCATTGTCAAGTACTGGATGCACTTAAGCAAGAAGGTTCAGAAACAACGCTTCAAACAGCTAGAGAAAGATCCAAACGAAGCTTGGCGGGTCACCGAACAGGATTGGCAGAACTGGGAAAACTACGACAAATTCATTCGTGCCGCCGAGCGCACCATCATGCGCACCAACGTGGGCCATGCCCCGTGGTATCTGGTGGAGGGGCAGGACCACCGCTATCGCTCACTGACGGTGCTCACCACCCTGCGGGATTCGATCCGCCTGCACATGGAACGCCGCCGCGCCCTGGCTCAGGCGGAAGAGACGGTGGAGGAAGAGGTCGGCAACAGCCTTTCCGCCCCCGTGGAGCCCGGGCTGGGCGCGGTGCCCGTGCGCTCGGTGCTGGACAGCCTGGATATGACCTTGGCGCTGGAAAAAAAGGAATACAACGAGGAACTCCCCCGGCAGCGGGCCAAGCTGCACACCGCCTTTCGCGCAGCGCGGGAGCGGGGCATCTCCACCGTGCTGGTGTTCGAGGGCTGGGATGCCGGCGGTAAGGGCGGCACCATCCGCCGCCTCACCGCCGCCGTGGACGCCCGCAACTATCGGGTGATTCCCGTGGCCGCTCCCACCGATGAGGAACGGGCCCACCACTACCTGTGGCGGTTCTGGCGGCATCTCAGCCGCGCCGGCCGCATGACCGTTTTCGATCGCTCCTGGTACGGCCGGGTGCTGGTGGAGCGGGTGGAAGGATTCGCCACCACCGAGGAATGGCAGCGGGCCTATGCCGAGATCAATGATTTCGAGGGACAATTGGTGGAATTCGGTAGCGTGCTGTGCAAATTCTGGATGAGCATCACGCCGGAAGAACAATTGCGTCGGTTCGAGGCGCGGCAGGAAACGCCCTATAAGCGCTGGAAGCTCACCGACGAAGACTGGCGCAACCGGGACAAGTGGGATCTGTACGAACGGGCGGTCAACGACATGGTGGCCCAAACCTCCACCTCCCTGGCCCCCTGGACCCTGGTGGAGGCCAACGACAAGCGCTATGGCCGCGTGAAGGTGATCAAGACCGTGCGCAAGGCCCTGGAAGCCCGCATCGAGGCCCATGACAAGGCGCTCAAGGAACCGGAAAAAGGCAAAGACAAAACCAAATAAGCGGCCCTGCCCGGGCCATCGCCCCGCCGGGCCCTGCCCGGGGCCGGGCGGGGGAGAACTAGAGCGGGTCGGCGGTGATCCAGCCACCGCCCAGCAGCCGGTCGCCCTCGTAGAGGGCGCACGCTTGTCCCGGGGCCACCTGTTCCTGCGGCGTCTGGAACAGCACCCGCGCCCGGCCCTCGACCAGGGGGGCCACGGTGGCCGGCACCGGCACATGGGTGGAGCGGATTTTCACCTGCACCGCCCGCCCCGCTTCGGGCAGGGGGGCGGTGGGCAGCCAGTTGAGACCGCGAATCACCAGCCCCGGCCGTGCCAGGGCCGCCCGCGGGCCCACGATCAAGCGGTTGCGCTCGGCGTCCAGCCGGATCACGTACAGGGGCGCGCCCCCGCCCACGCCCAGGCCCCGGCGCTGCCCCACCGTGTAGTGCAACAGCCCCCGGTGGGTGCCCAGCACCCGGCCGTCCACGTGCACCAAGGGGCCGGGGCGGTCCGCCTCGGGATGAAGGGCGGTGACCACCCGGCTGTAGTCGCCGTGGGGCACGAAACAGATGTCCTGACTGGCGGCCTTGTGCGCCACCGGCAGCCCCAGGCGGGCGGCGGCGGCCCGGGTGTCCTCCTTGGTGCAGGCCCCCAGGGGAAAGCGCAGCCGCGCCAGTTGCGCCCGGGTGGTGGCGAACAGAAAATAGCTCTGGTCCCGCACCGGGTCCACGCCCCGCAACAACCGGGGTCCCTCCGCCCCCGGCCGCCAGCGCACATAGTGCCCGGTGACCAGGGCATCGCCCCCCAGGTCCTCGGTCAGGCGCAACAGATCCTGGAACTTGACGGTGCGGTTGCAGTCCACACAGGGATTGGGAGTTTCGCCGGCCACGTAGCTGCGGGCGAAGGGGGCGATCACCTGTTCGCGAAAGGCCTGCTCCAGGTCCACCACATAGTGGGGAATCCCCAGGTGATCGGCCACGGCCCGGGCATCGGCGATATCGCGCCCGCCGCAACAGGCCGGGCCCTCCACCAGCCCCGGATCGTGCAGGCGCATGGTGACGCCCACCACGGCATAGCCCGCCTCCACCAGCAGACCGGCGGTGGCGGCGCTGTCCACACCGCCGGACAGGGCCACCACCAGCCGGGTAGACGCAGGATCGTCGGGCAGACCGGTGAGGACCGGCGCGCCGTTCATGAACAGGGTCCTACTTCTTCTCCGCCACCGGCGGCAGGGACACCACCAGGCCATCCAGATCGGCATTGAGCATGATCTGGCAGCCCAGGCGGGAGGTGCGGGACAGGCCGAAGGCCAGGTCCAGCATGTCCTCTTCCTCCTCCGAGGCGGGCTTGAGCTTGTCGTACCATTCGGGATCCACGATCACGTGACAGGTGGCGCAGGCCAGGGAGCCCTCGCACGCGGCCTCGATGTCCACGTCGTGCTTGTGCGCGATTTCGATCAGGGAGAGGCCGGCGGGCTCGTCCACTTCGGTGCGGGAGCCGTCACGGTTCACGAAAGTCATCTTGGGCATGAAACTGTCTCACCCGTTCTTGCATGTGGGGGCAGAGGGCGGCACCCACCACCACCACGCCGAAACGCGCGATGGCCACGGCGAGAGGCCCGCGCGCGATGGATAAACCGTCCCCCGCCCGGGAGCAAGCAAAACCCCGGCCCCGGACTCCCGAGCCCCCGCAACGTCAACTGCTGATCAGGTGGCCCTCGGGATTAACGGGCTCGGTGCCCTTGCGGATTTCGAAGTGCAGTTGGGGCCGGTCCACCTTGCCGCTTTTGCCCACGCGGCTGATCACCTGACCGCGACTGACTTCCTCGCCCTGGCGCACCAGCAGCTTTTCGTTGTGGGCGTAGGCGGTCACCCAGCCATCGGCGTGCTTGATCAGCACCAGATTGCCAAAGCCCCGCAACTGGTTGCCGGCGTACACCACCACCCCATTTTCCGCCGCCCGCACCGGGGTGCCATGGGCGGCGGCGATGTTGATGCCATCGTTGTGCTGCCCCTTGCCCTTTTTGCCGAAGCTGGAGAGCACCTTGCCCTTCACCGGCCACGCGAAGCGGCTGCCGCTGCGGGCCTTGGGCTGGGGCACGGCGGCGGGTTTAGCGGGCGCGGCCGGGGCGGCTTCCGGTTCCGGTTCGGGCGCCGGTTTTGGTTCGGGCGCCGGCTTAGAGTCGGGTTTTGCCTCCGCCGGCGGGGCGGCCTCGGCCTGGGGCGCCGAGGGCGCCTCCGGGGCGGCGGGGCTCTCGGCCCGGCCGGAGAGGGGATCGCCACTGGGCGGACGGGCCCGATCAGGCTGGCGGGGGCCGAGGGCGGCGGCCACTTCCTCGACGGACGGCGC
>CAZHRQ010000146.1:0-248 GCA_964535075.1 uncultured Rhodobacterales bacterium
ATAGATAGAGCCGATTCACGCGGTCAATGGGACCCATTTTCGGGTCCCATGGACCACGATCCGCTCTCAGGGCGCTCGTGTTTCTCCCCTCCTGCCCCTTCGGCCGGCGTTTCGGCGCCGGCCGAAAAATCCGTCATAAATCTGTTGCGCCCGCAAAAGCGACCCGGTATAAAGGCCGCCTTCCCACGGACCGATGGGCGGTTAGCTCAGCGGGAGAGCGCTCGCCTCACACGCGAGAGGTCACTGGT
>CAZHRQ010000146.1:258-6589 GCA_964535075.1 uncultured Rhodobacterales bacterium
TCACGCGGTCAATGGGACCCGAGAATTGGGTCCCATTGACCGCGATAGGCTCTATAAGCGGACTGGGAATTGGTCACAGGCCGGTCGCAGATGGACATCACCGGCAACCGGTCTTTGAAGGGCGATGGGGCGGCCTGACGGCGCTTGTTGCGACGGCCCGAAAGGTTCTACCCCTCCCCCACTTCCGTGTCGGGGAGGGCGCTGCCGCGCCGGTCCTGGTGGTCGCGAAACATGGCCTGGACATCCTGCACAACGGCGGTCAGCGCCTTCAGTTGTTCCAGGGTTTCAACCGGAAACTCCTCTGGCCCCACTTTGTGCACGTAGCTTTTCATGCCCTCCACCTCCACCGCCATCATGGCCAGGCTGTCCTGCACGCTGCGCGGCCGGGTCTGATAGGTCTTGTGCACATTGCGCAGGTTGCGGATCAGAATCTTGATCACCCCGCGCAGGAAGGGATCCACCGTCTCCAGCCGTTCCTGGAAGGCCCCGCGGGGCACCTTCAGCAACAGGCATTCCTCCGCCGCCTGGGCAGAGGCCATGCGCTCCCCCGGGTCGATCACCGCCATTTCCCCGAAAATCCCTCCCGCCTTCAGGGTGGCCAGGGTGAGGATATCTCCTTCCACGGTCTTCAGGATGCGCACCGAGCCCGATTCCACCACGAAGGCGCACTGCCCCTGATCCCCCTGGCGGAAAATGAAGGCGCCGGCCGGATAGTGGCATTTCTCGATGGCGGTAAGTTGTTCCTGCACACCCGTCTCTCATTGACCGGGAATCTCATGACCCGAGCCCGGCGCCGCCCTCAATCAGCCGGCAGCAGGGAGCGCCCCTCGCCCAGCAGCCGTTCCACTTCCCGTGCCGGCAGAGGACGGCTGAACAGGAAGCCCTGCCCCACCGTACACTGGTGGCGACGCAGGAATTCCAGGTGCTGGGGCGTTTCCACCCCCTTGCCCACCACATCCAGGCGCAGGCTTTGCGCCACGGCGATAATGGCCGTCACCACCTGGGCATCGCCCGTTTCCGCCACCGCGTTGCGCAGGAAGGAGGGCGCCACCGTCAAGCCGGCAATGGGGAGCTGCCGCAGCATGCCAAAGGCCGAATAGCCGGTGCCGAAATCGTCGATGGCCAGCCGCATGCCCGCCTGCTGCAAGGCCGTCAGCCGCTTTTGCGCCACGCTGCGTTCGCCCATGAGGTCGGCTTCCTTGATCTCCAGCTCCAGCACCTCGGGCGGCAGGTCATGTTCCCGCAGCAACCGTTGCAGCATATCCGGCAAGCCCACCAGCCGCAGGCTCTGGGGCGAGAGATTCACGGTCAGACGCAGATCGGGCGCCAGCCGCCGCCACGTTTGCACCTGCCGGGTGGCGGTGCGCAGCACCCAGTTGTCGATTTCCGAGCACAGGCCCTCGTCCTCGGCCGTGCGCAGGAACTGCCCCGGCGGCAACAGCCCCACCGTGGGATGCTGCAAGCGCACCAGCGCCTCCACCCCCACGATGCTGCCCGTTTCCAGGGACACCCGGGGCTGGTAAAACACCCGAAACGCCTCCGTCTCCAGGGCGTTGTGCAGGTCCCGCACCAGGGTCATGCGCTCCACGGCCAGGGAGTTCATTTCCTCGGAAAAGAAGCGATAGGCATTGTGGCCCGCCCGCTTCGCCTGATACATGGCGCGGTCGGCGGCCATCACCAGGCTGGTGGCGTCCTCGCCGCCGTCGGGGAAGAGGCTGATGCCCACGGAGCACCCCACGGTCACGTCCACCCCGTCCACGGAATAGGGCGCGCCCACCCGGTCGATCACCCCCTGGGCCACCACCGCCGCGTCGCGGAAATCGGTGATGTCTTCCAGCACGATGGTGAATTCATCCCCGGCCAGCCGCGCCACCGTATCCCCGGCCCGCACCGCCCGTTGCAGCCGTTCCGCCACCTGTTGCAGCATGTGGTCGCCCAGGCCGTGACCGTGGGCGTCGTTCACTTCCTTGAACCCGTCCAGGTCCACGAACAACACCCCCACCATCATGTCGGCCCGCCGCGCCCGCACCAGCGCCCGGTTGAGGCGCTCGGTGAACAGGATGCGGTTGGCCAGATTGGTCAGGGGATCGTGGTTGGCCAGATACGCCAGCCGTTCCTCCGCCTGCTTGCGGCTGGTGATGTCGGAGAACACGGCCACAAAGTGACTGATACCGGCGCCGCCCCGACCGCGCACGGCCGAAATGTTCAACCAACCCGCAAACAGCTCCCCAGACTTGCGCCGGTTCCACACCTCGCCCCGCCACTGTCCCACCCGTTCCAGGGCTTCCCACAGCCGGGGGTAGAATTCTTCGTCGTGGCGCCCGCCGGAGAGAAACTCGGGCGTTTGGCCCAGGGCCTCGTCGGCGCTGTAGCCGGTCAGCACGGTAAAGGCGGGGTTGACCCGCAGGATGCGCCGCGCCGTATCGGTGACAAAAATGCCTTCGCTGGTGTTCTCGAACACACTCACCGCCAGGCGCAGGCTGTCTTCCATCTCCCGGCGTTCGGTGATGTCCTCCACCATCAATACCAGGTAGAGCAACACATCGCGGGCATCCACCACGCGCGATAGGGAGAACCGCCCCCACACCACGGCGCCGTTGGCGCGCACCAACCGCACCTCCCGCTGGGTGCTGGCCTCGTTGGCCTGGGCCACCGCCTCCAACCCCTGGCGCAGGGTATCGCAATCCTCGGGGTGGATGTGGTCCAGCATCGGCTGGCCGGCCAGGGCCTCCGGCGGCTGGTCCAGCATGTCGGTCAGCGCGGGATTGGATTCGAGAATGCGGCCGTCGGCGGTGGTCAGCACGATGCCCAGGGCGGCTTCGGCGAACAGGGCGCGGAAGCGGGCTTCCGACTGGCGCAGGGCCTGCTCCGCCCGCTGGCGTTCGATGGCGTAGGTGACGGCGCGGTGGATGGTGCCGCCGTCGCCTTCCCCCTTCACCAGATAGTCCTGGGCGCCGGCCTGCACCGCCTTCACCGCCAGGGCATTGTCGGCGGTGCCGGTGAGCACCACGATGGGCAGATCGGGCGCGGCATCCAGCACCCGCTGCACCGTGTCCAGACCTTGAGAATCGGGCAGGGAGAGATCCAGCAGCACCACATCGCAGCCGCCGCCCCCCACGAGGGTTTCCGCCTCGGCCAGGGTGGGCACGGTGGTCACGGCCACGGGATCGGCGGGCCCGCCCTCGGCCAGCAACAACTCCACCAGCCGGGCGTCCCCGGGGTTATCTTCCACCAGCAGGATTCGGGTTTCGGCTTGGCTCATGACACACCCCTCCCGGCTGTCAGCCGCCAGCCATTCCCGTTCAACGTCCTGAGGAGAGGCACCGCCATGGGATCACTCTAATGCCGGGCCGGCAGCTTCGCCGTGGCACACCAGAAATCCTCGATGGTTTTGATCACCTGCAGGTATTCATCCAGGTCTTCCGGTTTGGTGACGAAACAGTTGGCGTGCAGATCATAGGTGCGGACAATATCGCTTTCGGCGCTGGAGGTGGTGAGCACGATCACGGGAATACTACGCAGGTCGGGATCGGCCTTCACCTCGCCCAACACCTGCCGACCGTCCATGCGGGGCAGGTTGAGGTCCAGCAGGATGATGTCTGGGCGTTCCACCTCGGCAAAGGCGTTCAGGCGGCGCAGGAAGTGCATGGCTTCCTCTCCGTCCTGCACCACGCTCAGACGGTTGCGGGAACCGCTTTCCTTCAGGGCCTCCTGAACGAGGCGGGCGTCGCCTGGGTTGTCTTCCACCAGCAGGATATGGATGGGCTCCACGCCGAAGTCCATGACGTCCGTTCCGTTGTTGCAAGGCCCCGAGGCCTGTTTCCCTCACGCATCAGGGCATGCGCCCGGGTGCGCCCCCGTTGTTGGTTCGTCTTGTCCCCGGACAGGCCCCCATGCACCAGGATTGATCCGTTTTAAAGCCCATGCCCGTTCCCTGACTATAGGGGTTCCCACCGGGCATGGCAATCACCACACGGGAGTCTGGTTCGGCGCCACGCTTACATGCGCACCCGCACACGATACTTCAGGGTGGCGGTGCTGGCGGCGGGCACGGTCACCTGCCACTGAGCGGTGGCGCTATCCACCTTTTCGTGCGTGGCGCGGCGGGATTCGTCCTTGGTGGCGATTTCCTCCTGCAACAGCCGCCAGTCCCCGGGAAATTGCTGGCGCAGGGCCACGGTCACCGGCTGATCGGGATCGCTGTTGCGGATTTCCGCGTCGAAGGCGCTTTCGAACACGTCGGGGTCCTGGCTGAGCCGGTTGAAATCGGTCTGGGTCACGGTCACCGGCACGTCGAAGTCCTTGCCCAGCACCAGGGCGGCATCGGCGCCCACCGCCGTATGCTTGAGATGGTCCTCGCCCACGAACTGCAACCGGCCCCGCTCATCGCTGCGATAGACCCGCACCGTGCCGGCCGGCAGCGGCGTGCCCAGCCCCGCCTTCCGGGTGTTGTGCAGGGTAAGACGGATGGTGGCGTTGGTGCCATAGGGCTGGCTTTGGCGGGCGGTGACACCATGGCCGGGCACCATCACCCGCCGCGACAGGGTGGCGTTGGTTTCATGACCGGGCAACAGGGCCACTTGCTTGGTCTGGTTGTCGGCCAGGCTCACCTTCTGGTCGATGGGGTAGAAGTGGGCGCCCAGCACCTTTTCCGGCTGAGGGGCCGAGGGCGCGCTTTCGGCCATCATCATCACGGGGGCAGCGCGGTCCTGGGGCGGCGCCGTGTGCAGGTCGCCGGCGGCCAGGGTGATCTGGGCATCGGCGAAGGCCACGCCCGCGGTGCTGGTGAGGGTGGCCCAGCCCTGCAACCGCACGCCTGCCCCTTCCGACGCCAGTTCCGCCACATAGTTGGCGCTCCAGGACAGGCCCTTGGTCAGGTAGCCCAGCTCCAAGCTGCGGGCGCCGGCCTTTTGCGCCGCCACGGTCACCGACAGCGCCGGGCGGTCGTGCAGCCCCGGCGGCAGCGCGCCATAAACCAGCCGTCCCGGCGGGTTGGCCTCCACGGCGCCATCGTCGTAGCGCACCACCATCCCGTCGTTGACCGACAGCAGGGTGGCCGTCTTGCGTTCCTCCCGGCCGTCCACGGTGCGCACCACGGTCACCGTCCGACCCACGGCGGCCTCGCGCAGGCTTTTGGGGCTGAGCAGGTTAAAGTCGAAGGTCTGTTCCCGCACCTGGGGCATCACCCCCGTGCCCACCGGCCGCAGCAACACCGAGGGCGGCAGGGTGCCGGCGCTCACGTCCTCGAACACCAACCGCACGGGGCCCACCGGCAGGTCCACCCGCCGCCGGTCCTTCACCAGGGCCAGATCCTGGGTATAGACGGTCAGGGACAGGGCTTCCCGCTGGCTGTCGGTCACCAGGATTTCCGACGTGTCCGGCGCGGTCGCCGCGGCCTGGGGGGAGTCCGCGGACTGTGATGCTGCGGCGGCCGGAGGCGCCTCGGCAGCCGGGGCCACGCCCGGCGCCAGCATCAAGACCAGGGCGGCCCCGCCCAGCAGCGGGGAGAAGGACACGAAACGAGCAGCGGACATGAGCGGACCTCCTGGGATGGGATGGCGGATGCACGGGCACGGCGGAGTATACGGCACCGGACGGGCGATCAGGAAGCGTCCCGGGTGAGGCGGGCTTCCACCGCCGCCATGCCGGGCGTCAGTGGTTCCCAGCTTTCCGGGCCATCGGGGGGGACCGGCGTCCCGGGCGCCCGCGCCGTCAGGGCGTCGGCCAGCAGATCGGCTCCGTGACTGGCCCCGGCGCCCGTGGCTCCGGCGAAGGCAAACACCAGTTCATTGGCGGCCGCTTGGCGCAGGGACTCGCCCGCCGCCGGCACACCTCCCCCGCGGTCGGTCACGCCGCGCCGTCCGGCAGTCCCATGAGGTCCTCGGCAAAGGACCGGGGGTCGAAGGGTTGCAGATCGTTGAGCCCCTCCCCCACCCCCACCGCGTGAATGGGCAGGCCGAAGTTTTCCGCCAGCCCCACCACCACGCCGCCCTTGGCGGTGCCGTCCAGTTTGGTCACCACCAGCCCGGTGACCTGGCACATCTCGCGGAAGGTCTCCACCTGGGAATGGGCGTTCTGGCCCACGGTGGCATCCAGCACCAGCAGCCGGGAATGGGGGGCCTCGGGATCCAGCTTGGCCAACACCCGCACGATCTTGCTCAGCTCGTCCATGAGGTGCGCCTTGTTTTGCAGGCGGCCGGCGGTGTCGATCAGCAACAGGTCATCGCCCCGGGCCCGGGCCGCCACCAGGGCGTCATAGGCCAACCCCGCCGCGTCGGCTCCGGTTTTCCGCGCCTCCACCGGACAGCCGGCCCGCTGGCCCCACACCTGA
>CAZHRQ010000147.1:0-6578 GCA_964535075.1 uncultured Rhodobacterales bacterium
ACAACTTCTTTGTAGCAGCTGGATATGAACCCAATTAAACGCAACACGCTCTAGGTTCACCATGTCCTCGTCGCGGGTGCCCGGATGCGCGGCGATGAAATAGGGGATGAGATAGTATTCCTTGCCCGCCGCCCGGGTCGCTTTCTCGAACAGCCGGCGGAAACGCTCATAGTGGCCAATGCCCGGCTTCATCATGTGGCGCAGGGGCGCCTCTTCCGTATGCTCGGGGGCGATCTTGAGATAACCGCCCACGTGATGCCGCACCAGCTCGGTCACATAAGCGGGATCCTGCACCGCCAGGTCGTACCGCACGCCAGAGGCCACCAACACCTTCTTCACCCCCGGCACCGCCCGCGCCTCGCGGTACAGGGCGATCAGGGCACTATGGTCGGTGTTCAGGTTGTCACAGAGGTCGGGGTAGACACAGGACAGCCGCCGGCACAGGGCCTCGGCCCGAGGGCTTTTGCAGCCCAAACGGTACATGTTGGCGGTGGGGCCGCCCAGATCGGAAATGATACCGGTGAAACCGGGGGTCTTGTCGCGAATGGCCTTGATTTCCGCCAGCACCGAGGCCGGGGAACGGCTCTGGATCTTGCGGCCTTCGTGGGCGGTGATGGAACAGAAGGTGCAGCCGCCGAAACACCCCCGCATCAGGGGGACGGAAAAGCGGATCATCTCATAGGCGGGAATGCGCGCCGCGCCATACACCGGGTGCGGCACCCGGCTGTACGGCAGGGCATAGACCCTGTCCAGTTCCTCGGTCGTCAGGGGCCACGGGGGCGGCGTCACCACCACATCGCGGTCACCGTGCCGTTGCACCAGCGGGCGGGCGTTTTCCGGGTTGCTTTCCAGGTGCACCTGCTGCGCGGCGTGGGCATAGAGCGCGGGATCATCCCGCACCGCCTCGAAGGACGGTAGGCGCAGCGCCGCCCCGGGCTGGCGGGCGGTGGCGCGGTCCGGCGGCGCGAGGGTGTCCAGCGGCACCTCCACCCGCTCAGGATCGGGCGCCCCCACCCAGGCCACGCCCCGCAGATCGGTCAGGGCGCTCACGGGCGCCCCCCGGGCCAGACGGTGGGCAATGGCCACGATGGCCCGCTCCGCATTGCCGTAGACCAGGAGATCGGCCTTGGCATCCACCAACAACGAGCGCCGCACCCGATCCGACCAGTAGTCATAGTGTGCCAGCCGGCGCAGGGACGCTTCGATGCCGCCCAGGATCACCGGCACGTGGCGAAAGGCCTCCCGGCAGCGCTGGGCATAGACTAGGGAGGCCCGATCCGGTCGCAACCCGCCCCGATCATCGGGCGAATAGGCATCGTTGTGCCGCAGCCGCCGATCAGCGGTGTAACGGTTGACCATGGAATCCATGTTGCCGGCGGTCACGCCGAAGAACAGGGCCGGCGGGCCAAGGGCGCGGAAGGCTTCGGCATCCTGCCACGGCGGCTGAGCGATGATGCCCACCCGAAAGCCCTGAGCCTCCAGCACCCGGCCGATCAGCGCCATGCCGAAGGAGGGATGGTCCACATAGGCATCGCCGGTCACCAGGATGATGTCACACTGATCCCAGCCCAGACGATCCATTTCCGCCCGGGACACGGGCAGCACGGGCGCCGGCGTCAGGGTCCGGGCGGGGGGCTGGGAAAACAGCGTGCCTTCCTCTCCGGGCGACTCCTTCATGGCTGGGGATCATCCCCGCGGCAGGGGTTGGGGGTCCGGCGGCACCTCGGCCGACACCGGCATCACCGGATGGCCGTGGTCCAGCGGACCGTGGCCGTGGCCCAGCCCCGGCGCACCGGCCACCGCCCGGTGCACGTAGGTCTGAGCCCGCGCCACCGCCCCCGGCACCGTCAACCCTTGAGCCAACCCCGTGGCCACGGCCGACGCCAGGGTACAGCCGGTGCCATGGGTATGCCGGGTTTCCAGGCGGGGGCTTTCGAAGCGATAAAGCTGATCCCCCACCGCCAGCAGGTCTACCACCACCGCGCCGTCGCCGTGACCGCCCTTCAGCAGCACCGCCCCGGGCCCCAGGGCTCGGAGGGCGATCAACACCCGCAGACGATCGGTTTCGCTGTCCACGGGCAGGCCGGTGAGCACGGCGGCTTCCGGCAGATTAGGGGTGAGCACCGTGGCCCGGGGCAGCAGGTGTTCGCGCAACGCCGCTTCCGCCCCTGGGTCCAGCAGCCGGGCGCCGCCCTTGGCCACCATCACCGGGTCCACCACCAGCGGCGTCGTGGCGGCGCGGGCGGCGATTTCCTCGGCCACCGCCTGGATGACCTCGGCCCCCCCCAGCATACCGGTCTTCAGGGCATCGGCCCCCAGGTCGTCCAGCACCTCGGCCATCTGCAATCGCACGAAGGGCGTGGGCACCGGATGGATGCCGGCCACGCCCCGGGTATTCTGGGCCGTGAGGGCGGTGATGGCGGTCATGCCATAGCCCCCCAGGGCCAACACGGTCTTCAGGTCCGCCTGGATGCCGGCGCCGCCCCCCGAATCGGAGCCGGCGATGATGAGCACCCGGCCAGGCATCATGCCGCGTTGCCCCGGGCGGTCTCGGCCACCACCTGGCACAGATCATCCACCACCGCGTTCACCAGAGCCCGATCATCGCCCTCTGCCATCACTCGGATTACCGGTTCCGTGCCCGAGGGCCGCAGCAGAATACGCCCGGTGCCATTCATGCGCCTCTCCGCCGCCGCGCAGGCCGCCGCGATATCCGGATGGTCCACGGCCACCGGGCTGTCCATGCGCACGTTTTTCAGCACCTGTGGCAGGGGCTCGAAACGTCGGCAGGTTTCGCTGGCCGGGCGGCCGGTGGCCACCAGTTCCGCCAGCACCTGCAACGCCGCCACCATGCCATCGCCGGTGGTACCGTAATCGGAGAGCACAATATGGCCCGACTGCTCGCCTCCGATGTTGAGACCGGTCTGGCGCATGCGTTCGGACACATAGCGGTCGCCCACCCGGGTCCGCTCCAGGCGCAACCCCAGCGTTTCCAGGTAACGCTCCAGGCCCATGTTGGACATGACCGTGGTGACCACGGCATCACCGGCCAAGGTTCCCTGGCGCTGGGCCTGAGCCGCCACGGTAGCGATGATCTGGTCGCCATCCAGCCGATGGCCTGTCTCATCACACATCACTATCCGGTCGGCATCACCATCCAAGGCCAGGCCCAGATCGGCGCCTTCCCGCACCACCGTCTCCTGCATCATGGCAGTTTCCTGACTGCCGCACCCTTGGTTGATATTGAAGCCGTCGGGCTGCACCCCCAGGGGGATGACCGTAGCGCCTAATTCGGCAAGCACGGTGGGCGCCACCTTGTAGGCCGCACCGTGGGCACAGTCCACCACCACCTTGAGGCCGTCCAGCGTGCGCCCCCGGGGAAAACTGGCCTTCACCCACTCGATATAGCGGCCCCGGGCGTCATCCAGCCGCTGAACCCGCCCTAGGGCATCGGCCGGAGCCAGATGATCTTCCAGGCCGTTTTCCATATAGGTCTCGATGGTCCGCTCCGCCGTGTCGCACAGCTTGAAACCATCGGGCCCAAATAGCTTGATGCCGTTGTCGTGGCAGGGATTGTGGGAAGCAGAGAGCATGATGCCCAGGTCAGCCCGCATGCTGCGGGTGAGCATGGCCACTGCCGGCGTGGGCAGAGGCCCAGCCAGCACCACGTCCACCCCCATGGCCACCAAACCCGATGTGAGTGCTGGCTCCAGCATGTAGCCGGAAAGCCGGGTGTCCTTGGCGATCACCGCCACATGCCGATGGTCGCCCCGCCGAAAATGCCGTCCCGCCGCCATGCCCAGGCGCAGCGCTATCTCCGCCGTCATGGGAGGCGTGTTGGCCCGGCCCCGCACGCCATCGGTGCCAAAAAACTTCCGCGTCATGATCAAGAGATCCTCTGGAAACCGAATAACAAAACTAGAGACCGTCACGGTCAACGCCGGTCCAGACCCTCAGGGCCTGGATGGTCTCCGACACATCGTGCACCCGCAACAGGGAAACACCGCAGGCGGCGGCGCGAAGAGCCAGCGCCACCGACCCGGCCATCCGGCGGTCGGCTGGCGCCTCATCTCCGGCCAGACGAGCAATCAAGCTTTTTCGAGACGCTCCTATCAGCACCGCACACCCCAGCCCATGCAGCAATGCCACGCGATGGAGAATCATGCAATTGTGTTCGGCCGTCTTGCCAAACCCAATGCCCGGGTCCACCGCCAACTGGTGCCGGGACAGACCGGCCGCTTCGCAGGCCGCGACCTGAACGGCTAATGTATCATAAACGTCCAGGGGCGCACAGGCATAGGCAGGATTGTCCTGCATGGTCTGGGGCGAGCCCTGCATGTGCATGAGCACCACCGGAGTCTGCCGGGACGCCACCAGCGGCAACGAGTCGGGATCCCCGCTCAGGGCGGTGACATCGTTCACCACCCGGGCCCCCGCATGGAGCGCCGCCGCCATGGTTTCGGCGTGGCGGGTATCCACGGAGACCGGCGGACCGTCCCGCAGGGCAGCGATCACCGGCAGGATACGCGCCTGTTCCTCCGCCGGGGGCACCGCCACCGCGCCGGGACGGGTGGATTCCCCGCCCACGTCCAGCAGGTCGGCGCCGGCGGCGGCCAGGGCCCGGGCCTGGACCACGGCGGCTTCCGTGTCCGCGAAACGGCCGCCGTCGGAAAAGCTGTCGGGAGTGACGTTGACCACGCCCATCACCCGGGGCTGGTCCAGGGAAAGACCGGCGAAGGGCGCCCGGGCGGCGCTCACCCGCTGCTGCCACTGGGCCACCGTTCCCTGACCGGCGGCATCCAGGCAGCGGGCCCAGTCCCGGAAGGCCGCCCAGGGGAGCCAGTGGGCGACCGCGCCCCCGCCGGATTGGCGCACCAGCACCTCCACCGCCGTGAAGGCCAGGGGGCCCCCGGCCAACCAGGCCCCGGCGTCCTCCGCCACCATCACCGATGCCGCCGGGCCGGACACCAGCGCCGTGGGGTGGAAATACCACGGCCCCTGGTCCGGCGGCGGGGTCGTGGTCACGGCGATGGAATCGTCGGTGAAGGACAGGGTCATCACAGGCTCCCAGCGGCGGCGGCGCACCCATTGTTTCTTCCCCTACAACAAAGGCGCCCGGACCGCAATCCGGGCGCCTTTCGGGATCAGGTCACCGCACATCCCAACCCAGGGGGTGAGGGGTCACGAATTGGGCTGAGGCTCCGGCCCTATGCCGCCCACGTCGGAGCCGCGTTCGCTGTCGCCGCTCTTGCCGGTGGCCGGCACCGCCGCCCGACGCCCACCGGCGGGTTTTTCCTCGCCGTCGTCGTCCCCGTCGCGGTCCAGGGGATCCCCGCGCGACAACGCTTCCAGGTCCTGTCGGTTGAGGGTTTCGTATTCCAACAAGCCGGAGGCAATGTTGTCCAGGGCGTCGCGGTTGCCCTCGATGATTTCCCGGGCCCGGTCATACGCCCCGTCCACGATCAGGCGGATTTCCTCGTCCACCTGACGGGCCGTGTCGTCGGAGATGTTCTTGTGCTGGGTCACCGAGTGCCCCAGGAACACCTCCTGCTCCGGCTCGCCATAGCTGAGGGGACCCAGCTTGTCGGACATACCCCACTCGGTGACCATGCGCCGGGCCATTTCCGTGGCCATGCGGATGTCGGAGGACGCGCCGGTGGTCACCTTGTCGTGGCCGAACACCAGTTCCTCGGCCACCCGACCGCCCATGGCCACAGTCAGATCCGCTTCCAGCTTGGCGCGACTGGTGGAGATGCGGTCGCCTTCCGGCAGACGCATCACCAGACCCAAGGCCCGGCCGCGGGGAATGATGGTGGCCTTGTGCACCGGGTCCGATTCGGGGCTGTGCAAGGCACACACGGCGTGGCCGCCTTCGTGATAGGCCGTCAGGCGCTTTTCCTCGTCGGTCATCACCATGGAGCGACGCTCCGCCCCCATGATCACCTTGTCCTTGGCGAACTCGAACTCGTCCATGCCCACCACCTTGCGCCCCCGGCGGGCGGCGATGAGGGCGGCCTCGTTCACCAGGTTGGAGAGGTCGGCGCCGGAGAAGCCGGGGGTGCCCCGGGCAATGATCTTGGCGTCCACGTCGGGGGCCAGGGGCACCTTGTCCATGTGCACCTTGAGGATCTTTTCCCGGCCCAGCACGTCGGGGTTGGGCACCACCACCTGACGGTCGAAACGGCCCGGCCGCAACAGGGCGGGGTCCAGCACGTCGGGGCGGTTGGTGGCGGCGATCAGGATCACGCTCTCGTTGGCCTCGAAGCCGTCCATCTCCACCAGGAGCTGGTTGAGGGTCTGTTCCCGTTCGTCGTTGCCGCCGCCCAGACCGGCGCCCCGGTGCCGGCCCACGGCATCCAGTTCGTCGATGAAGATGATGCACGGCGCGTTCTTCTTGCCCTGCTCGAACATGTCGCGCACGCGGCTGGCCCCCACGCCCACGAACATTTCCACAAAGTCCGAGCCGGAGATGGAAAAGAAGGGCACGTTGGCTTCCCCGGCGATGGCCCGGGCCAGCAGGGTCTTGCCGGTGCCGGGCGGGCCCACCAGCAGCACGCCCTTGGGGATCTTGCCGCCCA
>CAZHRQ010000148.1:0-6422 GCA_964535075.1 uncultured Rhodobacterales bacterium
GCGCGCCGCCATCTGAAGGCGGAAGCGGCCTACGACCAGGCCCTGGCCCTGGCGCCCGAGGTGCCCGACATCCACAACAACGCCGGCCTGTTTCACATGCATTCGGGCCGGCCCCGGCGCGGGGCGGAGCACTTCGCCACCGCCGCCCGGCTGGCCCCCGACAATCCGGGCTTTGCCGCCAACCGGGTGCGGGCGCTGCTGCTGGCGGAGGACCTGCCCGCCGCCCGCGCCGCCTGCGACGATCTCGCGGCCCGCTTTCCCGACCTGGCCGAAGGTGCGTTGCTGCGCGGGGACCTGTTGCAGCGGGAGGGCGATTTCCCCGCCGCCCGCGTCGCCTACGAGACGGTGCTGGCCCGCGAGCCCCAGCGCACCGCCGCCTTTCGCGGTCTCACCAGTGCCGGGCGGGTGCCGCCGGGGGATCCGCTGCTGGACCGCATGCGCGCCGCCGCCCAACAGCCCGACCTGGACCCGGCGGCCCGGGTGGAACTGGGCTTTGCCCTGGCCAAGGCGCTGGACGACGTGGGCGCCCACGGGGAGGCCGCCGTGTTCCTGGCCGAGGCCAACGCCCTGGTGGACGCCGGCTATGCCGGTCGCCACCGCGACTATGCGGCCATGGTGACCGCCCTGGAGCGCACCTTCACCCCCGAGCTGTTTCAGCGCAAGGCGACCATCGGCCACGATTCCCGCCTGCCGGTGCTGATCGTGGGCCTGCCCCGTTCTGGCACCACCCTCACCGAACAGATCCTGGCCGCCCATCCCCAGGCGGCCGGCGCCGGGGAGCTGTCGCTGCTGCCCTATTTCGTGGACGACCTGCCCGATCTGCTGGGGGTGGCCGATCCCTGGCCCCAGGTGGTGGAACACCTGGAGGCCGGGACCGTCACCACCTTCGCCGAGCAGACCTATCTGCCCGGGTTGCGCGCCGCCAGCGCCAGCGCCGCGCGCATCGCCGACAAGGCGCCCAACAACTTCTGGCGGCTGGGGCTGTTCGCGCTGCTGTTTCCCCACGGCCGCATCATCCATTGCCGCCGCAATGTGATGGATACGGCCCTATCCATCTTTTTTCAGAACTTCTCTGGCCATCACGACTACGCCTACAATCTGGAGCGGCTGGGGGCCTACATCCGGGCCTATCGCCGCATCATGGCCCACTGGCACCGGGTGTTGCCCCAGCCCATCCTGGATTTCGACTACGAAACCACCGTGGCCGAGCCCGAAGCCCAGGCCCGCGCGTTGCTGACCCACGTGGACCTGCCCTGGGATCCGGCGGTGTTGCGGTTCCACAGCGTGGAGCGGGCGGTGGCCACCGCCAGCAAGTGGCAGGTGCGGCAACCCCTGTACCAGCGCTCGGTGGACCGCTGGCGGCGCTATGAAAGCCTGCTGGCGCCCCTGCTGCCCCTGCTGGAGGAAGGATAGGCGTCATGGATCGGGACTTCTGGCTCGCCCGCTGGCAGAACAACCGCCTGGGCTGGCATCTGGACACGGTGAACCCCCACCTGCTGGCCTTCTGGTCCGATCTGGGGGTGCCGCCGGGCGCGCCGGTGCTGGTGCCCCTGTGTGGCAAGACCCGCGACATGGCGTGGTTGGCCGGCTGGCCCACCGAATCGGCGGCCCCGGCGCCGCGCCACGCCGTCACCGGGCTGGAGATCAGCCCCATGGCCTGTAGTGCCTTTTTCGCCCAGCACGGCCGCGTGCCCACGGTGCGGCGCCCGGCGGCGGACGGCCCGGTGGCTTATGAAGCCCACCGGGTGCGGCTGTTGCAGGGGGACTTCTTCCACGTCACCCCGGCGCAGGTGGGCGCCGTGGCGGGGGTGTTCGACCGTGCCAGTTTTATCGCCCTGCCGCCGGCGCAGCGGCCCGCCTATGCCGCCCACTTGCGCCGGCTGCTGATGCCGGGCACCCGGGGGCTGCTGGTGACCCTGGACTATCCCGCCGACGCCCTGGACGGCCCGCCCTTCGCCGTGTCCGACGAGGAAGTGGTGGCCCTTTACGGCGGCTGGTGCCGGCTGGAGCGCCTGCGGGTGTGGGATGTGCTGGACGAAAAACCCCGGTATCGCGAGGCCGGCGTGACCCGGCTGGAGGAGAAAGTGTTCCGGCTGGAGGTGGGGGCGTGACGGTGCCGTGGCTGGCCCCCGGCTATCGGCCGCCCCGGGACCTGCCGGCCACCGCCCCGCCCGCCCCGCCCCTTTCGGACGCCGAACGACGACAGGCCCGGCGCGCCCTGATGCTGGGGGATCACGGTTTTCTGCGTCATCTCTATAATAACCAGCGCCCGGTGTCGCCGGGGGTGTGGCGGGCCGCCCAGCCGGCGCCGGCCCACTTGGAACGCTTTCGGGACGAAGGTGGGCGTACGGTGCTCAACCTGCGCGGTCGGCGGGAGACCTGCGGCGTGTATCGTCTGGAACGGGAAGCCTGCGCCCGTCTGGGATTGGTGCTGATCGACTTTCCCATGCGTTCCCGGGGCTTTCCCGAGCCCCTGAGCCTGATCATGGCCGAAAGCCTGTTCCCCGCCCTGGAACGACCGCTGCTCATCCACTGCAAGTCGGGGGCCGACCGGGCGGGGCTGATGGCGGCGCTTTATCTGCACGTGCATCTGGGGCGGCCGCTGGCGGACGCCCAACGACAGCTTTCCCTGCGCTACGGCCATGTGCGCCAGGGGCCCACCGGGCGGCTGGACTATTTCCTGGAACGCTATGGCGCCGAGGCGGCGCGGCTGGGCCTGGATTTCGGCACCTGGGTGCGCACCGTCTACGATCCCCACGCCCTGGCCCGCGACTACCACCAGAGCCGGCACGATACCCGCCTGGGCCGGCTGGTGGTGGACCGACTGCTGCGGCGGGAATAGTCTCTTCAACTATTTTTAACATTACCGTTTCTGGACGGGTTTCAGGCCCTTAACCCGCAATTCCCCGGCAAATGGGGGGGGCTGCCTTGCCCGGAGCGGGGGAACCTGTCAGGGTGGCCCCCACCGGGTGAACAACCAGGGACAGGAAAAATGTCGGAGACCCAACCGGAAAACGTGACTGCCGCGGAAACCTCCAGCACCGAGGTTTCGGGCGGGCGGCAGGTGATTGCCGGCATGGTCGGCAACATGATGGAATGGTATGACTTTGCCGTGTACGGCTATTTTGCCGTTCATATCGGCCAACAGTTTTTTCCCTCGGAATCGCAGGTGGCGTCCATTATCGCGGCGTTTGGCGTTTTCGCGGCCGGCTTTTTGATGCGCCCGGTGGGCTCCGTTATTTTCGGCCATATGGGGGACAAAGGCGGACGCAAGAAAGCCCTGGTCATTTCCGTGATCAGCATGGCCCTGCCCACCTTCCTGCTGGGGCTGCTGCCCACCTACGAACAGGTGGGGCTGTTGGCGCCCATCTTGCTGGTGCTGCTGCGCATGGTGCAGGGGGCATCCGTGGGCGGGGAGTACACCGGCTCCGTGACCTATCTGATCGAGGCGGCGCCCGATAAACAGCGGGGTCTGGCGGGGTCCTGGTCTTCGGCCGGATCGTGGCTGGGCTTCCTGGTGGGCTCGGCGGTGGCCACGGCGCTCACCCATGCCCTGCCGGCCGAGGAGCTGTCCAGTTGGGGCTGGCGGATTCCCTTCCTGGCGGGGGCCCTGATCGGCGCCTTCGCCCTCATCATGCGCGCCGGCCTGCCCGAAAGCGCCAGCTTCGAAAAAATGCAGGAAGCGGGCACCGTGGCCGACAACCCCATGAAGCACGCGGTGGAACACCACCGTTGGGAAATCGTGCGGGTGGTCCTGTACCTGTGGGGCTCGGCCATGCCCATGTATCTGGTGTTTACCTACCTGCCCACCTTCATGGAAACCTACGAGCACATTCCCTCGGGCGGGGCGCTGGCCATCAACACCATGGCCCTGGTGCTGGTCTTCTGCTTGGTGCCGCTGATCGGCATTCTGTCCGATAAGGTGGGGCGCAAAAAACTGGCGGTGCTGGCGCTGGTGCTGTTGGTGACCACCACCTATCCCCTGTTCATGTTCATGGACCAGGCCACCAACCCCACCTTTGAGGGGCTGCACCCCATCCTGGTGGCCCAGTTGGTGCTGGGGATCTACATCGCCCTGCAACAGGGGGTGAACCCCTCCTTCCTGGCGGAGCAGTTCCCCATGCCCCACAGCCGTTCCACGGCCTTTGGCATGTCCTTCAACGTGGCCTATGCCATCTTCGGCGGCACGGCGCCCCTGCTGGCGGCATTGTTCATCTCCTGGACCGGCGATCACCGGGCCGCCGCCATCTACATGAGCGTGGCCTGTCTGGTGTCGCTGGTGGTGTTGTTCTTCATGCGCGATCACACGGGCAAGAAGCTGAACTAGAGCCGATCGCGGTTTGGCGCCCCCCATGGATCCGGCCCGGGCGACCCTGTCGCGCGGGCCGTTTCCGTTTGCGCGTCTTTGCCGTATGGTGGGGCGCACATGCCCACTCCCCCCTGAATCAGGAGACCCCGCCATGAGCGACGCATCCCCGGTCTGGGTTCTGGATGATGGCCGGCCCGGCAACACCACCCAGTCCCTGGGGGTGGCCGAGGCCCTGGGGGGGCCGCACCGAGTGGTGCCGGTGCCGCTGACCCGGGCGGCGGCCCTGCCCAACGGCCTGCGTGGCGCCTCCTTCCTGGGCGTGGCGGCCGAGGGGCGGGCGGCGCTGAGCCCGCCGTGGCCGGACCTGGTGCTGGCGGCGGGGCGGCGGCTGGCCCCCGTGTCCCGCCGTGTCGGCCGGGGGGGCCCGACCCGTCGGGTGCACCTGATGTGGCCGGGCGAGGGGGGCGCCCATGCTTTCGATCTGGTGGTGGTGCCGGCCCATGACCGCGCCCACCCCGGGCCGCAGGTGGTGGCGGTGGTGGGCACCCCCCACCGCATGACGCCCGAGCGGCTGGCGGCGGCGGCCGAGGCGTGGCGGGCCCGGCTGGGGCGCCTGCCCCGGCCGCGCTGGGTGGTGTTGTTGGGGGGCGGTCGCCCCCTGACCGCGCCCATCACCGACGCTCTGCTGTCCCGGGTGGCGGGACTGGTGGATGCCAGCGGCGGCAGCCTGCTGCTGTCCACCAGCCGCCGCACCCCCCGGCCCATCGCCCACCGGGTGGCCACCTTCATGGCGCACGGCCACCGCCCCGGATGGCATTACGACTGGCACCAGCACGGGGCCGAGGCCAATCCCTACGAAGGCTTCCTGGCCCTGGCCGACCGGGTGGTGGTGAGCGGGGATTCCATGGCCATGCTCAGTGAGGCGTGCGGGCTTTCGGTGCCGGTGTTTCTGTTCGCGCCCCCCGGGCTGGTGCCGGAGGCCAAGAAACAGCGTTTCCATCAGCAATTGCTGGAACACGGCCACATCCTGCCCCTGGGGGCTGATCCGGGCCGGGCCCGCACCCCGCTGCCCAATCCCGCCCACACCGTGGCCCGCGCCCTGCACCACCACGGGCTGGTGCCCTCGGCCTGAGGCGCCCGAAACGCCTGCCGGGATGCCGTTGGGACGTGCGGTGGAAGACCATAACAAACTTTTCATGCCAAGTGTGACGGCTGTCACGGCAAAAGCATTATGACCTAAGTAGTATCTGTTTCAGACGGTGAGGCACGGCATGTCACGTCGAACGCTCCCCCCCCCAGCGCGACTGGCCAGTCATCAAGTGCCTCACCGTCTTCCTTAATGTCTCTCAGACCTATCCCTGTGCATCTCTTGCGGATCGCGCCATTCTCGGGTGAGATGAGCGTCGTTTTATGTGCCCGACCCCTGGATGCCAAGGATTCCATGACCGAGGACCTGCTGTGCGGTCGTCTGCTGGTGGTGGCACCGCCCGAACCCACCCTGGATGCGGCCCTGGCCGCCCTGCCGGCGACCGATGCCACCGTGATCCGTGTGGCGCCCGAAACCAATCCCGACACGGTGGAAGCCCCCGAGGTGGATGCCCTGCTGGTGGACCTGCGTCCCTGGCGGCTGGCCCGTGATCGGCACGTGCAGGTGGCGGTATGGCACCGTGCCCTGCCCACCCTGCCCCTGCTGGGGGTGGTGCCGGCCGGCACCCCCGTGGCCGAGCAGGTGACCCTGGCCCGGGCCGGGGCCCAGGACGTGGTGGCCCCCCCCTGTCTGGACTGTTCCCAAAGCCTGTGGCGGGCCGTGGCGCTGGCGCGGGTCCGCAGCCAAAGCCAGCAGGAACTGGAGCACAGCCGCCAGCGCCTGGCCGATTTTGTGGTCACCGCCTCCGACTGGTTCTGGGAATCGGGGCCCGACCACCGCATCACCTGGCTTTCCCCCCGCTTTCGCGAGATTACCGGCCTGGGCCCGGAGGTGATGCTGCACCATCGCCGGGACGAGGTGCTCTATCCCGAATACACCGGTCCCGACTGGGGCGCCCTGTGTCAGGAGCTGGCAGCAGTTCTCAGTATGGGTCCGGGCGGAGGTGTCATGGGCGGGGGCTGATTT
>CAZHRQ010000149.1:0-6406 GCA_964535075.1 uncultured Rhodobacterales bacterium
AGCACCCCCTCGATCATGCGGGCGGCGATGCGGATGTGCTGGTCGCGGCGGTTGAGGGGAGAGAGCCGGGACAGGTGCAGCACCACGGCACGCCAGTTGTCGGGCTGCCGGCTGACCCGTTGCAGGGTTTCCAGCAACTGTCGCTCGGGGCTTTGCCGCGGGCTCTGGCCCGACCCCTGTTCCTCGCTGAACCAGGATTTCTGCATCCGGGTCTTCCTTCCGCCTGATGCGCTCCCATCTTTCTACCTACCACGGGCGGCGGCGGTCCCACCAGCGGAAAGCCCGCGGGCCGTGGTTCTGTGGCCATCAAGGGGAGGGTGCATGGCGTCCGACGCCCCGCCGCGCCGGGTTTATGCCGTGGGGGATGTCCACGGTCGGCGCGATCTGCTGTTGCGGCTTTACGATCTGATCCTGGCCGATCTGGCGCGGGATCCGGTGCCGGCGTGGCTGGTGCACCTGGGGGACTATGTGGACCGGGGTCCCGATTCGCACGGCGTGATCGAGGCCCTGTGCCACGCGCCCCTGCCACTGGTGGCGCTGGAAGGCAACCACGAACAGCTCATGCGCCGGGCGGGGGAGAGTGTTTCCGCCCTGCATGGGTGGCTGTTGAACGGGGGCGACGCGGCGCTGGCCAGCTATGGGGTGGACCCCCACCGAGGCGACGATCCCGCCACGTTGATGGCCCGCCTGCGGGCAGCCCTGCCGCCGGCTCATGAGGTTTTGCTGTCGTCGCTGCTGCCCTCCTGGCGATGGGCGGGGTATTTCTTCGCCCATGCGGGGGTGCGGCCGGGGGTGGCGCTGGAAGCCCAGGCGCGGGAGGATCTGCTGTGGATCCGCCAGCCTTTTCTGGAGGACACGCGGGATCATGGGGCGGTGGTGGTGCACGGCCACACCATCCGCCCCGCGCCGGTGGTGCGTGCCAACCGCATCGGTCTTGATACGGGGGCCTATCGCAGCGGCCGGCTCACCGCCGCCGTCCTGGAGCCCGACACCCCGCCCCGCTTTCTGTACACAGGGTAAAGAGGATCCCCCTCACCCCGAGAGCGGAGTCACGCCGTCAATGGGACCCGAGAATTGGGTCCCATTGACCGCGATCAGCTAGCGCAATTTGACGCTTCTCCGGCGGCCGGCAAGGGTTATTTCTTGTGCGCCGCCAGCAGTTGCTTGAGCGCGCCCGGCGGCAGGGCGCCCGGCATCAGGGTATCGCCCAGCACAAAGGCCGGCGTGCCCCGCACCCCCAGCGCGCGGGCCAGCTCGATGTTGGTGCCGATCTGCGCGCCCACATCCTTGGCCGTCATGTCCTTTTTCAGTTGATCCACGTCCAGGCCGTTTTCCTTGGCCAGGGACAGGACCACGTCCTCGCTCAGGCGGCCCTTGTGATTCATCAGGGCGGCGTGCATGGCCATGTACTTGTCCTGTTTGCGGGCGGCCAGGGCGGCGCGCGCGGCCACCATGGACTCGGGGCCCAGGATGGGGAAGTCGATCAGCACCAGGCGGGTGTCGCCATCGGCCTCCACCTCTTCCATCATGCTCCCGAAGGCGCGTTTGCAATAGCTACACTGGTAGTCGAAGAATTCCACCAGGGTGATGTCACCGTCGGGATTACCGGCCACCGGATGACCGGTGGTCAGGGCCTTGCGGTTGTCTTTGATGGCCTGGCGCGCCCTTTGCTGGGCCGCCATTTCCTCTTTCACCCGGGCGGCCTCGATGGCGTCCACCACCACCTCGGGGTTTTCCTCCAGGTAGGTCTTCACCACCGCCTCGATGGCCTTTTTCTGGGCGGCATCGAAGGGATCGGCGGCCGAGGCCGTCGCCAGGGGCACCACGGCGGCGGTCAGGGCCAGAAGCCCGGTACGGGCCAGAGAGCGGACAGACATGGGAACTCCTTTGTCACTGGTGCCAGGAAGAGGTGGGAAGGATGCTACCGTGTGCCGGCCCGCCGTTCCACCAGCCGGCGCAGGTCGGCCCCGTGGGCCCGGGCGGGGTCGCCGGCGGGCAGGCGGGCCTCGGCGATGGCGATCTTGCGCAGGGCCAGGGTGTCGTCGCCCACCAAGGTGGGCCGGGCGCCCGTTTCGATCAACGCCCGGGCCAGGGCCACCCGGATCAGCGCCACGTCGGGCGCCTGCCGCACCGCTTGGCCATAGCTCCGCACCGCCGGGCCCAGGCGGCCGCCCTCGAACAGGAACTGCCCCTGGGCCTCCAGCAGGAAGGGATCGCGCGGTGCCGCCTGCAGCAGCAGCGCCAGCAGTCCCGCCACGCTCCGTCCCCACCAGGCGGCGATCACGGTGTTTCTCCCAGTTGTTTTCCCGACGCGGGCGGGATGCTATGAGGAATGTTCCCGGTCACGGTAGAGGGGGCCGGGCCCGCCGTCAACGCAACGCACTGAGGACCCCCGCCATGCCCCTGAAGGTTTCCCGCCGCGGTCAGATTCCGCCCTTCATCGTCATGGACGTGATGCGGGCCGCCGAGGCCCGGGCCGCCAGCGGCGCCGACGTGATCCACTGCGAGGTGGGCCAGCCCGGCGACGGGCCCCCGGCCCGGGTGCGGGAAGCGGCGGCCGAGGCCGTGCGCACCCATCCCCTGGGCTATACCACCGCCCTGGGGCTGGAATCCCTGCGCCGGCGCATCGCCCGTCACTATGCGGAGACCTATGGCCATGCCGTCCCCTGGGAGCGGATCGTGGTCACCCAGGGATCTTCCGGCGCCTTTCTGCTGGCCTTCCTGGCCGCCTTCGATCCCGGCGACCGGGTGGCGCTGGTGCGCCCGGGCTATCCCGCCTATCGCCATATTCTCACCGCCCTGGGCCTGACCGTGGTGGACGTTCCGGTGGGGCCCGAAACGGGGTATCAGCCCACGCCCGCCCTGCTGGCGGCCGCCGGGCCGCTCGACGGCGTGGTGGTGGCCAGCCCCAACAACCCCACCGGCAGCATGTTCGCCCCCGTGGACCTGGAGGCCCTCACCGCCTGGTGCGAAGGCGCGGGCGTGCGGCTGGTCTCCGACGAGATCTATCACGGCCTGTGCTACGGCAAGGTGGCGGCCACCGCCGCCGCCTTTGGCGATCACCCTCTGGTGGTGAACAGCTTCTCCAAATACTTCGGCATGACCGGCTGGCGGTTGGGCTGGATGGTGGTGCCCGAGGATATGCTGCGGGCCGTGGAATGCCTGGCGCAGAACCTGTTCATCAGCCCCGCGGCCCTGGCCCAGGTGGTGGGCCCGGTGGCCCTGGACGCCGTGCCGGAGATGAACGAGCGGGTGGCCCGCTACGCCCGCAGCCGCGACCGGCTGCTGACGGACCTGCCCCGACGGCTGTTCCCGGCTTTCGCGCCCCCCGATGGCGCCTTCTACCTTTATGCCGCGCTGGCGCCCGATCTGCCCGATTCGCGCGACCTGTGCACGCGGCTGCTGGCGGAAACCGGCGTGGCCCTGACCCCGGGCTGGGATTTCGACCCCGTGGACGGCGGGCGATTCGTGCGCTTCTCCTTCGCCGGCGCCCCCGAAACCATGGCCGAGGCCGCCCGGCGGTTGCAGGACTGGGCCGAAACCTTGCCGGGGGGCCCTTGACGCGCCCCGATGCCACCCCATGTTGAACGGCGATTGGCGCTGTTGCGCGCCTAGAGCGGATCGCCCCCAATCGGGTTCACGCTGTGAACCGGATTGGGGGCGTGAATCCGCTCTAAAACAAATAGATAGAGCCGATTCACGCCGTCAATGGGACCCATTTCTGGGTCCCATTGACGGCGATAGGCTCTAGTCTATGTCTATGGCCTGCCCCCTTGATCGACGTTCTGTCAGGAGAGACCCGTGAACGATTCCCCATCCCGCCGTCCCGACCGCAAGGCGGCCGAGGAGGCCGTCCGCACCCTGTTGCGCTGGGCGGGAGACGACCCCGACCGCGAGGGCCTGCGCGATACCCCGGATCGGGTGGTACGGGCCTATGAGGAATGGTTCTCCGGCTACGGGCTGGACCCCAATGCCGTATTGGAACGCACCTTCGAGGAAGTGGATGGTTACGACGAAATGGTGATGCTGCGGGACATCCGTTTCGAGTCCTATTGCGAGCATCACCTGGCGCCCATCCTGGGCAAGGCCCACGTGGCCTACCTGCCCGACCGGCGGGTGGTGGGCATCAGCAAGCTGGCGCGCGTGGTGGAAATATACGCCAAGCGGCTGCAAATCCAGGAAAAAATGACCGCCCAGGTCGCCAACACCATCAATATGGTGCTGCGTCCCCAAGGCACGGCGGTGGTGATCGAGGCCACCCACCAATGCATGACCACCCGGGGCATCCACAAGCCTGATGTGGTGATGGTCACCAGCCACATGCTGGGGGCTTTCCGCGACAATCCCAGCACCCGGCGGGAGTTCCTGACCATGGTGGGCGCTCCGGCGCCGGTGCCGGTGATGGGGTAGCCGGGATCCCCCGCCCGTTTAAAGCCTATTGCGGATAGGCTCTAGAACAGATCCTGCCCGCCGGTGACGAAAATTTCGTTGCCGGTGACGTAGGAGAATTCGTCGCCACACAGGCCATAGACCACCGCCGCCACGTCGCCGGGTGTGCCCATGCGGTCCAGGGGGATGCGGGGGATCAGGGCCTCGTATTCGGCGGACACCATTTCCGTCTGGATCTCCCCCGGCGCCACGGCATTCACCCGCACGCCAAGCTGCGCCATCTCCACCGCCATTTCCCGGGTCAGGCCCGACAAGGCCGCCTTGGAGGTGGAGTAGGCCGACCCGGCGAAGGGATGCACATAGTGGCCCGCGATGGAGGTGATGTTCACCACTGCCCCCCGTCCCCGGTGCAGGGCCCGCGCCAGCCCCCGGGCCAGGCGCAGGGGGGCGAAGAAATTGAGCTCGAACACCCGCTGCCAGTCATCAATGGCGCCGTTGAGCACCCCCAGGCGCTCGCGGAAGGGCGTCTTGGGCGAAACCCCGGCGTTGTTGACCAGGGCATGCAGGGGGGCGCCGTCCAGGATGGCGTGCACGTCGTCCAGGAACCGGGCCGTGGCGGCGGGGTCGAACAGGTCCACCAGCAGGTGATGCTGCCACAGACCGCATTCGGGCTGGGCCGCCGGCAGGGGACGGCGGGCGCAGGTGATCACCCGCCAGCCCTGCTTGACGAAATGGCAGGCGGTGGCGTGGCCGATTCCCTGGCTGGCCCCGGTGATCACCACCGTGCGGGTGTTCGCCTCTGTCGGCGTCATGGGCGGCGCCTCCCGCTGGTCACGAGGTCTCGCTATCGGGGCTTTCCAGGCCCGCTTCCCAGGCCAGCCGGGCCGCCTGCACGCGGCTGGACACCCCCAGCTTACGGAACACCTTCTTCAGGTGCACCTTCACCGTCACTTCCTGCAACGTCAGATCACGGGCGATTTCCTTGTTGGAGCCGCCCCGGGCCAGGTGGCGGAGAATATCCTTCTCCCGGGGGGTGAGCTGAGCCACCCGCGCCGCCACCCCGGTGGGATCCAGGGCCATGCCCTCCTCCTCCGCCGCCTCCGCCGCCAGGATGGTGGAGGGCAGGAACTTCTCCCCCGACAGCACCAGGCGCAGGGCATTGACCATGGAGGCGCCGCTGATGGTCTTGGGAACAAAGCCGGAGGCCCCCAGCCGGTCCGCCTCCCGCACCATCTGCGGCTGCTGCATACCGGTGAGAATCACCACGGGCGTTTCGGGCCGGGCCTCGCGCACCGTGGCCACCGCCTCCAGGCCCGGCATGCCGGGCATGTTGAGATCCAGCAGCACCAGATGCAGGGGCGTTTCCGTCTCGTTCACCACCGCCATTACGTCGTCATAACTGGCGGCCTCACGAACGGTGACCTCCGCGTCCAGTTGCAGAATGAAGGGCTTCAAGCCGTCCCGGACCAGGGAATGGTCGTCGGCCAACAGCACGGTCATGGCCATGGGGCAAGGGGCCTTTGTGCTCAGGTCAGGTTGCATCCAGGACCCGGGTACAGCCTGGGGGTCGACTCGGTCCGGCTGTTGCCCCGGGAAAACGAATGCACGGTGGCGATAGGGGAACACCGCCGGTCCGTGCAGGTTTCTCTCACCCTAATCCCGAAGAGGGGGGAAGGCAACCCGATCGCGCCGTTCCCCCATCGGCGGAGGGCCTCCGGTGTGCGTTTTCACAAAATGCGCCATAATTTATTCAAGAAAACACATAAACGGCGCCAAGACGAGCGCAAAATAGCCACCAATAAATCCTTAAGGGGTATTGTGACCCGTAGCCTTGCCGGCTATCTTGGAGATATACAAAAAACGCGGTGATCGCTGTGGAATTCTTGGCTTCCCGCCATCCCACCGCAGCCCGTCCCGCTCCGCGCGGGCTGGAGCAACACCGTCAACATAGGATCACGACTTGAGGGCACCTCGAATAACCGGCTGTTTGACCGGGTCGGGGGGTGTCGGCGGGGGC
>CAZHRQ010000150.1:0-6367 GCA_964535075.1 uncultured Rhodobacterales bacterium
TCACGGATCAAGCCGTTTGGGAATCCTGAATCAGAAAGCCCGCAACACGCTCTAATAGCGGGAAGAGGTGGGTGACGGCATCGGGGGCGCCGGTCAGGGCCGGTGCGGGCGGTGCCGGGCGTTCCACCAGGGTCTCCAGGGCCGGGACGAAATCACCGGCCCGCATCACGTCGGCATCGACCACCAGCAGGCGGCCGTGGGTTTCCAGCCACGCGGTCAGGTAGGGGTCCTCCGGCCAGTCGGGGCGGCGTTGGTTAACCACCGGCACCTGATGCACCGCCGCCTCCACAAAGGTCCCGTAACCGCTCTTGGTGATCACCACATCGGCGGACGCCACCAGGTCCACAAAGGGCAGTCCCAGGCCATCGGCCCGCACCGAATCCGGCAAGGTCTCTCCGCCGGGGCCCAATCGTAAAAAGCGCCAGCGGTCGCCAGCACGCCACCCAGGGCCATCCAGCCGCTCACCGCCGATGCCGCCGAAGGCCACCAACGCCAGCCGGGTGGTGCGGGGCAGGCCCAGCAGGGCGTGCAGGTCCTGCTTTCGCCCCCGGGTGGCCAGGGGACCAATGGGGTGGCGGTTGGGCAGGTCGGCCATGGGCATGTGCGGTGTCGGTTGCAGGAACAGCCGGGCCTGGGCATAGGTCTGGTGCAACCGAGCGTGCACGGCGGCGGCTTCCGGCCGGTCCCCCAGATAATGCCGGTAGATGTCCGCCCAGTTCAGCGAACACAGGGCCACCGCCGGCGTGCCCCGCCGGGCCGCCGCCGCCAGGGGCAGCACGGGCACATCGGCCAGCACCAGGTCGGGGGCGGCCTCGGCCTGTACCGCCGCTTCCTCGGCCACCAGGGTCTCCCAGCGGTCCAGCATGTCCTGGTAGAAGGCGGCGCTTTCCGCCAGCCGGGCGTCGGTGGGCGAGGCCATCACCAGTCCCACTTCGTGGGTGCCGGGCAGCAGCGTAAAGGGCCCCTGCACGCGGTCGGCCAGCCAAGCCCGGGGCAGATCAGCGCGCACGCTCAGCCGCAGATCGGGACGGGCGGCCCGCAAGGCGTTCACCACCGGCACCACCTGGGCGGCATGGCCGTAACCGTGGGAAGAAATCGCAAGGTAGAGATGGGGAGTGTGGTTCACGGGGATCTCCCGGACCCGGCGGGGCGAACCCCAAAAGGAAAATGGTCGGAGCGGCGGGATTTGAACCCACGACCCCTAGCGCCCCATGCTAGTGCGCTACCAGGCTGCGCCACGCTCCGACCGGTCCCCTCCGAAGGAGTGGAGCGGCACAGTAGCCATTGGACGGAGGGGGCGCAAGAGCTAATTTTGGCTTCGGCGCCGTTCCGGTTTTGGGGCGGTTTCGGCGCGGGCGGGGGTGGGCTATAAACGGGGCCATGACGCCCCATGATGTTCTGCGCCGGGTGTTCGGGTTCGAACACTTCCGGGGCCTTCAGGAATCGGTGATCGGCCACGTGTGCGCCGGCGGCCACGGGCTGGTGGTGATGCCCACCGGCGGTGGCAAGTCCCTGTGTTATCAGGTGCCGGCCCTGGTGCGACCGGGCACGGCGGTGGTGGTTTCGCCGCTGATCGCCCTGATGCAGGACCAGGTGTCCGCCCTGGCCCAGCTTGGCGTGCGGGCGGCGGCGCTCAATTCCAGCCTGGATCGGGGGCAGGCCCGGACCGTGGAGCGCGCCCTGCACCAGGGCGGCCTGGATTTGCTGTACGTGGCGCCGGAACGGCTAATGTCCGACAGCCTGCTGGGTCTGCTGGATCATTGCCATCTAGCCCTGTTTGCCATCGACGAGGCCCATTGTGTGTCCCAGTGGGGCCACGACTTCCGGCCCGAATACCGGCAACTGGCGGTGCTGGCGGAACGCTTTCCCGCCGTGCCCCGGCTGGCCCTCACCGCCACCGCCGATGCCCGCACCCGCGATGACATCGTGGCCGCCCTGGCCCTGGAGCAGGGGGAAGTGTTCGTGGGCGGATTCGACCGCCCCAACATCCGCTACACGGTGGGCCTGAAGCACCGGCCTTTGGCCCAGGTACAGCGCTTTTTGGCGCAACAGCCGCCGGGCAGTGCCGGCATCGTCTATTGCGGCACCCGCGCCCGGGTGGAGGAGGTGGCCACCGCCCTGGCCGAGGGCGGCCGGGTGGCGCTGCCCTATCACGCCGGTCTGCCCGCCGAGACCCGCGCCGCCCACCAGGAGCGCTTCTTGCGGGAGGACGGCGTGATCATGGTGGCCACCATCGCCTTTGGCATGGGCATCGACAAGCCGGACGTGCGATTCGTCGCCCACCTGGACCTGCCCCGCAGCCTGGAGGCCTATTACCAGGAAACGGGCCGCGCCGGCCGCGATGGCCTGCCGGCGGAGGCGTGGATGATCTACGGCCTCCAGGATGTGATGCGCCAGCGCCAGCTCATCGAGGCTTCCGAGGCCGCCCGCGACCACAAGCGGCTGGAACACCGCAAGCTGGAAACCCTGCTGGCCTATGGCGAAACCACCCGCTGTCGCCGTCAGGTGCTGCTGGCCGCCTTTGGCGACACCCTGCCCGAGCCCTGCGGCAACTGCGACACCTGCCTGACGCCGGTGCAGGACTACGACGGCTCGGTGCTGGCGCAAAAGCTGCTGTCGGCGGTTTATCGCACCGGCCAGCGCTTTGGCGCCGGCCATGTGATCGACGTGCTGCGGGGGCAGGACACCCCGCGCATTCGTGACCTGGGCCACGATCGCCTGTCGGTGTACGGCATCGGCCGGGACCTGGGGCCCACCCGCTGGCGCTCCGTGGTGCGCCAGCTTCTGGCCCGCGGGCTGCTGATTTCCGATCCGGAACACGGGACCCTGCGCCTGGACCCCGCCTGCCGCCCGGTGTTGCGCGGCGAGGAATCGGTGCGGCTGCGGGCCGATCCCGAACCCCGCGCCACCACGCGGGAGAAACGGCCCCGGCCCGACCTGGGACTGGCCACCGAGGCCGACCGCGCCTTGTTCCAGGCCCTGCGCGCCGAGCGGGCCGCCATCGCCCGGGAACAGGGGGTGCCGCCCTACGTGATTTTTCACGACACCACCTTGCTGGCCATGGTCACCCACCGTCCCCACAACCGCGACAGCCTCAGCCGCCTGCCCGGCCTGGGGGGGCGCAAGCAGGAACGGTATGGCGCCCGCTTCCTGGCGGTGATCAACGGGGGGGCGACACCGTGACGGCCCTTGCACGCCCGGGGGGGCGGTGGCATCATGCCCGCCATCCATGACAACGGTGCGGAGGGAATGGGCATGGCTGATCGGAGCCGTCGGAATCGCATGGCTAAACGCATGATGATGCCCCTGGCCGGTCTGGCCCTAGCCGGTCTGCCCCTGGCCGGTCTGCCCCTGGCCGGTCTGGCCCTGGCCATCGCCGCCGTCGCCCCCGCCCATGCCACCACCGCCAGCGATGACGCGTGTGTCACGGCGGAGGAACACCAGGCCCTGAGCCTGCGGGTGTTGCAGACCAACCTGATGGTGGGCGCCCTCACCTGTGGTCATCACCAGACCTACAACCAGTTCATCCGGCGGTTTTCCAGCACGCTCAGCGACAGAGGCCAGGACATGCGGGCCTTTTTCAGCCGCCAGTACGGCCGCAAGGGCGATGAGCGCCTGAACCAGTTCGTCACCGCCCTAGCCAATCAGGCCTCCCGCGATGCCACCCGCCAGAGCACCCAGGATTTCTGCCGCGGCGCCAACCGCTCCCTGGAGGAAGTGCTGAAACTCACGCCCGAGTCCCTGGATGGCTACATCACCCGCACCGCCGCCGGTCAGGCCCACGGCTATCCCCTGTGCCCGCCGCCGGTGTTGATGGATGCCGGGCCGGTGCCGCTGCCGGAGATGGAAATCCCGACGGCCAGCGATACGGGCGACTCGTGATTTGACGGGATCGGCGGCACGGGAGCACAGCCCATGAGCGGCGCGCACCAGCACATGGCGTCCGAACAGGACGACACCGAGGAATGGCTGGATCTTCTGGCCGCCGAGGCCGGGCCCGGCGCCGCCGGCCGTATGCCCACCGAATTGCTCCAGGACCTGACGGAGGAGCAGCGGGAGGCGGTGAACGAGCTGCTGGCCTATCAGCGATGGTCCCGCCATCCCGTGGATATCCGCCTGTCGGTCCCCACCCTGCGCGGCCGGGCCTATCTTACCGTGGTGGCGGGTTGGGAACGGCGTCATAACCAGCGCCGCAGCCTGGACCGGGATCGCTTTCCCGTGCTCACCGCCAACAACCTGCTGTTCCTGCTGGGCGGCGGTGTGGCGGTGTTCATGGTGGCCCTGCTCGCCCTGGAATTCGTACACTTCGTGGTGGCGGGCTGATCCGGTCTTCACGATACTTCAGGGAAAGACCTGCTTCCGTGGCTTCATCGACCGCTTCTTCTCGTTCTTCCGGTTTGACTCGCCGCCACCTGCTTGCCGCCGGGGGCGCAGGGATGCTGCTGGGCGGCTGCGAGACCCTCGACCGCATCAACGCCTTCCGCACCGCCGCACGTAGTCCCGGCGATGATCAGGTGACACGGGCCAGTCTCGCCCAGGTGCCCTATGCGGTGGCCTACACCGCCGTGGGCAAAAGCGGCCGGGCGGTGATGGTGCTGGGGGAAAACTATCCCGACGAGCGGATCTGGGTGTCCTCGGACCAGGTGGCGATCGCCACCCGCCCCCGGGGGCGTATCGTGCGCACCGCCAACCTGCCCGACAACAACCTGGTGGGCGCCCGCTTTCCCCAGCCCGACCCGGTGGCCGAGGGCCTGAACGAGCTTTATGTCCCGGTGGAAACCCTCCGGGAAATCGACCTGATGCCGGGCAACCGTTTCGGGCTGGTGATCGAGGAACGGTTTGAGCCCATCGGCCTGGAACAACTGACCCTCCTGGACCTGACCTTTCCCGCCATCCGGGTGGAGGGTTACAACCGCTGTCGGGCGCTGAACTGGGAATTTCGCAACACCTATTGGGCCGATCCCCACACCGGCCTGCTGTGGAAAAGCATTCAATACATCGCCAAGGACGACCCGCCGGTGGACATGGAAATCCTGAAGCCGGTCCCGTTATAGGCCGGAAGCGTTGTTTTTTTTATTTTCACGAGAGCGCGGGCGTGCCAAACCTTTCTCAGGGCGTTTTTTTTCTCACGCCTGCCCGCGAATTACGTAACGCCGTATCTTGCCCTCTTTTACATTACCCTGTTTTGACTCATGCCCTGTCGGCTCCAGGGCGCCGGCGCAAATTTTTTGGGATACGGTCTTTTCGAATATGACGTGCGGTTCATATCGGTGCGTCCCCCTCCACATTTGTTGGCTTTCAGGGAATCTCAAACTGATCCTCCCTGGGGGGCTCTCGCACCTCTAACTTTGTCCGCGCGATGGTATAAGTCTTCGGTGTGAAGAAGAGATTTCCCGTCGGTGGATGTTCTTGCTGTCACGGGCCGGTCTCTTGACCCGGGTGGGGGAATGGTGTCCCCTGCCGCGATCCGTTTCCCGCCACTGCCGAAGAGGACCGCGCCATGGACCGCGACCCCCTGTGGTACCAGGATGCCATTATCTATCAGTTGCACGTCAAGGCGTTCCTGGACTCCAACAATGACGGCATCGGCGATTTCACCGGCCTGACCGCCTGTCTGGACTATCTACAGGACCTGGGCGTCACCGCCGTATGGTTGCTGCCTTTCTATCCCTCGCCGCTGCGGGACGATGGCTACGACATCGCCGATTATCGCAACGTCAATCCCGCCTACGGCTCCCTGGAAGCCTTCCAGACCTTTGTCACCGAGGCCCACACCCGGGGCATGCGGGTGATCACGGAGCTGGTGATCAATCACACCTCCGACCAGCATCCCTGGTTCCAGGCGGCCCGCCAGGCGCCGCCGGGCTCGCCGGAGCGTGATTTTTATGTGTGGTCCGACGACGACACCCGCTATGCCGGCACCCGCATCATCTTTTGCGACACGGAACCCAGCAACTGGACCTGGGATTCGGTGGCGCAGCAGTACTACTGGCACCGCTTTTTCAATCACCAGCCGGATTTGAACTTCGACAATCCCGCGGTGACGCGGGAGGTGCAGGACGTCATGCGCCTGTGGCTGGACATGGGCGTGGACGGCATGCGCCTGGACGCCATCCCCTATCTGTGCGAGCGGGAAGGCACCAACAACGAAAACCTGCCCGAGACCCATGGCGTCATCAAGGAACTGCGCGGGTGGCTGGATCAGCACTACGGCGACCGCATGTTTCTGGGGGAGGCCAACCAGTGGCCCGAGGATGTGCGGCCCTATTTCGGCGAGGGCGACGAATGCCACATGGCCTTTCACTTTCCCCTGATGCCGCGCATGTACATGGCGCTGGCCCAGGAGGACCGCCACCCCATCACCGAT
>CAZHRQ010000151.1:0-6323 GCA_964535075.1 uncultured Rhodobacterales bacterium
ATAGCCCTGCTGGAACAGGGCCTGCTCCAGGGAAAGGGCCAGGGTGCTCTTGCCCGAGCCCGACAGACCGGTGAGCCAGAGAATACCGCTGTCGTGGCCGTTGCGCTGCCAGCGGGTCTCGCGGGTGATACGGTGCTCCACGCGGAAGATGTTGCGGGATTTGGGCGCTTGGGGGGCGTGGGAGGTGCTCATGAGCGGGTCACAGTCCTTCTTATTCTCTGGTGTCGGTTTCCGCCCGGAAGGGACGATCCAGTAACCGGTGGATGGTTTCGTCAATACAGGCCTGATGGTTCAACACGGCGTCCACGGCCTGGCACAGGGGCATGTCCACCTGGTGGCGCCGGGCCAGGATCCCCACCGCATGGGCGGTGTAGAGCCCCTCCGCCACGGAACGGCGGGCCGCCAGCACGTCCTCCAGCGTCTCCCCCCGCCCCAGGGCCATGCCCAGCGACAGATTGCGGGACAGGGCCCCGGTGCAGGTCAGGGTGAGGTCCCCCAGCCCCGACAGACCCATGAGGGTTTCCGGTCGCGCGCCCAGGGCCCGGCCCAGGCGCGTGATTTCCGCCAGACCCCGGGTGATGAGGGCGGCGCGGGCATTGTGGCCCAGCGCCCGGCCTTCCACGATGCCGCAGGCGATGGCGATGACATTCTTAACCGCCCCGCCCACCTGCGCCCCCGGCAGATCATCGGCGTAATAGGGACGAAAAGAGCGTGTACCAAGGGCATGCACCAGGCGCAAGCCCGTATCCCGGTCGGTCATGGCCAGGGTGACGGCGGTGGGCTGGCCGGCGGCCACCTCGGCGGCGAAGGTGGGGCCCGACAGCACCGCCGGCGCCACGTGGGGCAGGGTTTCCGCCACCACCTCGGTCATCAGGGCGCCGGTGCCCAGCTCCACTCCCTTGGCGGCGATGAGGGCCGGGGCGCCGGCCGGCCAGTGGGGAGCCAGGGCGGTGGTGACGGCGCGGATATGCTGGGCCGGCGTCACCAGCAGCACCGCCGCCGCTCCCGCCAAGGCCTCGGCGGCATCGGTGGTGGCGTGCAGCCCCTCGGGCAGGGAGAGGTCGGGCAGGTAGTCGGGATTGCGGCGCGCGGTGTTGATGGCGGCCACGGTGGCGGGCTCCCGCCCCCACAGCCGCACCCGGCAGCCGGCGCGCACGGCGGTGGCCGCCAGCGCCGTGCCCCAGGCCCCGGCGCCGATCACCGCCAGCGGCATTCCGGTGGGCTCCGTCATCCTGGTTTTCCCCCCTCAGGACAGCCGTCGCAGCAGATCGTCGAGCTGGTCGTTGGAATCGTAGTGCAGGGTGAGCGCGCCCCGGCTGCCCTGATTGCGCAGGGTTACCTTCAGCCCCAGGCGGTCGGTGAGGTCCTGCTCCAGGGCGCGGGTGTCGGCATCGGGCGGGGAGGGTTTTTTGCGCCGGGCCTGGGCGGCTGGGCCGGCCTGCACCAGTTTTTCCGTCTGACGCACGTTGAGGCCCTGTTCCACCACGATGCGGGCGCAGGCCTCGGGATCGTCGGCGGCCAGCAGGGCGCGGGCGTGGCCGGCGCTGATCTGGCCGGTGCTCACCAGCTCCCGCACCCCTTCCGGCAGGTTCAACAGCCGCAGCATGTTGGCCACGTGGGAGCGGCTTTTGCCCAGGGCGCGGCCCAGACCTTCCTGGGTATGCTGGAACTCGGCCATGAGGCGGCGGTAGCCCCCCGCCTCCTCCAACGGGGATAGGTCCTGACGCTGGAGGTTCTCGATCAGCGCTACTTCCAGCGCTTCCCGATCGCTTAGGGGCGAGACCACCACCGGCAGTTCGTGCACCTGGGCCTGTTGTGCCGCCCGCCAGCGCCGCTCGCCGGCGATGATTTCGTAGTCGCCGGCGCGGTCGGGGTGTTCGCGCACCAGCAGCGGCTGGAGCACGCCCTTTTCGCGGATGGACTCCACCAGCTCGGCGATGGCGTCATCGTCGAAGGCGCGACGGGGCTGGAAGCGGCCGGGGTGCAGCCGGGACACCGCCACCGTGCGGTGGGGGCCCTGGGCGGCCAGGGTTTCGGACACCGACTGGCCGACGGCGGCGTCGTCACCGAACAGGGCATCCAGGCCCCGGCCCAGGCCGCGTTTGGGCCGTCCTTTGGTTTCCGGGGAAGCGCTCTTGGTCATGACGCGGTCATCCCTTCGCGTTTGATCACTTCGCCCGCCAGATCCAGGTAGGCGCGGCTGCCCGGGCAACGCATGTCGTAGACCAACACTGGCTTGCCGTGGGAGGGCGCCTCCGAGACCCGTACGTTGCGGGGAATGACGGTCTTGTACACTTTATCGCCGAAGTATTCCCGCACGTCATGGGCCACCATGTCGGAGAGATTGTTCCGCTTGTCGTACATGGTGAGCACGATGCCGTGGATGTCCAGCCCCGGATTGAAGCTGCGGGTCACCCGGTCGATGGTGCGCATCAGGTGGCTGATGCCCTCCAGGGCGAAGAACTCGCACTGCAACGGCACCATCACCGACTGGGCGGCCACCAGGGCATTCAGGGTGAGGAATCCCAGGGCCGGCGGGCAGTCGATGAGGATGTAGTCGAAGCCCGCCACGGGGGAAAGAGCCTGGCGCAGACGGGTTTCCCGCTGCGGCAGATTGACCAATTCCACCTCCGCCCCGGCCAGATCGGGCGCCGAGGGCACCAGGCTGAGACGGGGAATGTCGGTGCCCACCGCCGTCTCCGCCAGGGTGCTGTGGCCCATGAGCAGGGTATAGGCGGAGCGGGTGCGTTCGTTGTGGGGAATGTTGAGACCGGTGGAGGCATTGGCCTGGGGGTCCAGGTCGATGATCAGCACCGTTTTTTCGATGGCGGCCAGCGCCGTGGCCAGATTGATGGCGGTGGTGGTCTTGCCCACACCGCCCTTCTGGTTGGCGATGGCGATGATGCGGGCGCCGGTGGGCGCGCCGGAGACGTGATCAGGCACGATGGCTCTCCTGCACCTCGATGATGGCCGGTCCGTCCGGATGATCGGGCGTCACCGGGTGCACGGTGACGCGATACGGGCTGGCGGGCGGCAGCGACGCCACCTCTTCGGCGGCGGTGCGACCCTTGGGAAACAGGCCCCGCGCGCCGGCGGTCAGCCACGGCGCCGCCAGGGTCAGCAGGCGGGGCAGCGGGGCCAGGGCGCGGGCGGTGACCACGTCCGCCGGCAGCGGCGGCAGGGCCTCCACCCGGCAGGCATGGACGGTGACGGGGGCGCCGGTCTGGCGGGCGGCCTCCCGCAGGAACGCGGCCTTGCGGCGGTCGCTTTCCACCAGATGCACGGTCGCGGGGGTGAGAAGGGCCAGCACCAGGCCCGGAAAGCCGGCGCCGCTGCCCAGGTCCACCACCGTGCCGCCGGCGGCCGGCAGCCAGGGGACAAGCCGGGCACTGTCGGCGAAATGGCGGGTCCAGAGGTGGTCCAGGGTGCCGGGACTGACCAAATTGATGCGCCGCTGCCAGTGGCGCAGCACCTGGGCGTAGACGGTCAGGCGGTCGAGTGTTTCACGTGAAACAGGGTGGGCCGCCTGGAAGGTCTCTCGGTCCTGAGGGTCGGGGTCCGGCGCTGGGCACACGCGGGTGTTCGCTCTGTGGTGGGGACTGTCTTCTGTGTACCGCGCCGGTGGCCTTCCTCGCAACAGACAACAGGGGCGGAAGGCCCGCCGCCCCCGTCACAAATACGTCATGATTCCAGGGTGTGTCCGGCGCGCCACAGATGACGGTGGGGGTGGCGCCCCCGTTATCCCCGGCGGGCGTACCGCAACAGGATGGACAGGGCGGCCGGGGTCATGCCGGGAATGCGGCTGGCGCTGCCCAGGGTGGGGGGGCGGCTGGCAGTAAGCTTTTCGCGCAACTCCACCGTCAGGCCGTCCACGGCGCCATAGTCCAGGTCCTCCGGCAGGGCCAGCGATTCGTCCCGCCGCATGGCGGCGATGTCCCGTTCCTGCCGCGCCAGATAGCCGGCATAGCGCCCCTCGATGGTCATCTGCGCCGCCATCTCCGGGTCCAGGTTGCCCAGGTCGGGGAACACGCGCACCACCCGCGCCCAATCCACCTCGGGATAGCCCAGCAGGTCCAGGGCGGTGCGCCGGCGGCCATCGCGGTTCACGGGAATGCCGGCGTCGGCCAGGGCGGCCGGGGGGGCGCTGGCAGCCAGACACCGGGCCCGGGCCGTGGCCAGCCGCTCCGCCTTGGCCGCCCAGGCCTGGGCCCGCTCGGGTCCCACCACCCCGGCGGCCAGTCCCCAGGGGGTCAGACGCTGGTCGGCGTTGTCCGCCCGCAGGCGCAGCCGGTACTCGGCGCGGGAGGTGAACATGCGATAGGGCTCGGGGGCGCCGTGGGTGAGCAGATCGTCGATCATCACCCCCACGTAGCCATCGGCCCGGTCGGGGGTGACCGGGGCGGCACCGCCGGCGGCGCGGGCGGCATTGAGCCCCGCCACCACCCCTTGGGCCCCCGCTTCCTCATAGCCGGTGGTGCCGTTGATCTGCCCGGCCAGATAGAGCCCCGGCCACGCGCGGCATTCCAGGCTGGGGCGCAGGCCCCGCGGGTCGGCGGCGTCGTACTCGATGGCATAGCCCGGCACCAGGATGCGGGCGTCCTCCAGCCCCGGCAGGCTGTTCACCAGCGCCGCCTGCACCGCCGGGGGCAGGGAGTTGGACAGGCCGTTGGGATAAACCTGCGGCGTGGACAGCCCCTCGGGTTCCAGAAAGATCTGATGGCTGTCGCGGTCGGCGAAGCGCACAATCTTGTCTTCCAGGGACGGGCAGTAGCGGGGGCCCGTGCCGGCGATCAGGCCGCCATACAGGGCCGACTGGGGCAGGGCTTCCCGCACCAGGGCATGGGTGGCGGGCGTGGTGCGGGTGATGGCGCAGGCGATCTGTGGCGTGGTGATGGTGCGGGTGAGAAAGGAAAAGGGCACCGGCGGCGTGTCGCCGGGTTGCGGCGTCAGGGCGTCCCAGTGGAGGGTGCGGCCGTCCAGGCGCGGCGGTGTGCCGGTCTTCAGGCGCTGGGCCACCAGTCCCCGCCGGGTCAGATCGGCGGCCAGGGTATCGGCGGGCGGGTCCCCTTCCCGCCCCCCGGGCCGGCTTTCGGGCCCGCGATGCAGGCGCCCGCGCAGGAAGGTGCCGGTGGTGAGCACCACCGCCGCCGCCCGAACCGCGCCCCGGTCGCGGGTGCGCACGCCCACGATGCGCCCCTGGCCGTCGTCCAGCAACGCCTCCACCGCATCGGTCACCACGGTGAGCCCCGGTTGTTCGGCCAGCAGCGCCGCCATGGCCTGATGATAGAGGGCCCGGTCGGCCTGGGCCCGGGGGCCCTGCACCGCCGGTCCCTTGGCCCGGTTGAGCATGCGGAACTGAATGCCGGCCCGGTCGATGGCCCGGGCCATGAGGCCGTCCAGGGCGTCGATCTCCCGCACCAGATGCCCCTTGCCCAGGCCGCCGATGGCCGGGTTGCAGGACATGGCGCCCAAGTCCTCGGGGCGCAGGGTGATGAGCAGGGTTGGGGCGCCATAGCGGGCGGCGGCCGCGGCGGCCTCGCAGCCCGCGTGGCCCCCCCCCACCACGATCACCGCCCACGGCGATGTTTCACGTGAAACACGGGGACTACTTGCCAAGGCAGAATTCTCCAAAGATCACGTCCAGCACTTCCTCCACATCCACCCGGCCGGTGAGCTGGCCCAGGGCGTGCAGCGCGGCCCGCAGGTGCTCGGCGGCCAGGGCCGGCTCGGGCTCGGCGGCGGCCTGTTCCAGGGCGGTGGCGGTGCGCTCCAGCATATGGCGTTGGCGTTCCCGGGTGACCAGGGCCGGCTCGCCCGCGCCGGCGACCGCCGCCACCCGGCTGCGCAGGGCCGCCAACACCTCTGTCCAGCCCGCCCCGGTGGCCAGGGACAGGGGCAGCGCCGCCGCCCAGCCGGGCCCCGGGGCCTCGGTCAGCAGGTCGCACTTATTCACCACCACCAGCGCCCGGTCATCGGCCAGGGCGCGCACGGGCGCGGGCACGGCCTCGGGCCAGTCGGGCGCGGCCACCACCACCAGTACCACGTCGGCGGCGGCGGCGGTCAGGCCCGTTCGGCGCATGCCTTCCCGCTCCACCGTGTCCCCGCCCTCGCGCAGGCCGGCGGTATCGGCCACCACCACCGGCACGCCGTCCAGGTCCAGCGCCACCTCGATCACGTCGCGGGTGGTGCCGGCCTCGGCGGTGACGATGGCCGCGTCCCGTCGGGCCAGGGTGTTCAGCAGGGTGGACTTGCCGGCGTTGGGCGGGCCGACGATGGCCAGCCGCACCCCGTCCCGCAGCCGTTCGCCATCGCGGGCCCGGGCC
>CAZHRQ010000152.1:0-6307 GCA_964535075.1 uncultured Rhodobacterales bacterium
GGGCCTGGGCTGGGAAGTGTGGTGCGACGGCATGGAGGGGACCCAGTTCACCTACTTCCAGCAGGTCGGCGGCATCGAGTGCGATCCCGTGTCCTTGGAACTCACCTACGGCCTGGAGCGGCTCGCCATGTACATCCAGGGGGTGGAGAACGTCTACGACCTGGACTTCAACGGGGCCGAGGGGGACAACCGCGTTTCCTATGGCGCCGTGTTCCAGGCGGCGGAGCGCGAATATTCCGCCTATAATTTCGAACATGCCAATACCGAGGTGCTCACCCGCCACTTCCGCGAGGCCGAGGCCGAATGCGCCGCGTTGGTGGCTCAGAATCTCGCCCTGCCGGCCTATGACCAGTGCATCAAGGCCAGCCACACCTTCAACCTGCTGGACGCCCGGGGGGTGATCAGCGTTACCGAACGCGCCGCCTATATCGGCCGGGTGCGCGCCCTGGCCCGGCAGTGTGCCGAAACCTGGATGCGCACCCGCCATCCCGAAACCGCCACCGGGGAGGCCTGAGCCATGGGCGCGCTGTTGTTGGAAATCCGCTCCGAGGAAATCCCCGCCCGCATGCAGGCCCGGGCCGCGGAGGACCTGAAGCGTCTGGTCACCCAGGCCCTCACCGAGGCGGGATTGGCCTGGGAGACGGCCACCGCCCATGTCACCCCCCGCCGGCTGGCCCTGGCCGTGACCGGCCTGCCCGCCGCCACCCCCGACCTGACCGAGGAACGGCGCGGCCCCCGCGCCGACGCGCCCGACAAGGCCGTGGCGGGCTTCCTGCGCGCCACGGGGCTCAGCCGCGACCAGCTCACCCCGCGCGAAACCCCCAAGGGCACCTTCCTGTTCGCGGTGGTGCACACCCCCGGCCGTCCCGCCGCCGAGGTGCTGGCCACCCGCCTGCCCGACGCCCTGGAGGCCCTGCCCTGGCCCAAGTCCATGCGATGGGGCACCGGCCGCCGGCGCTGGGTGCGGCCGCTGCACGGGTTGGTGGTGGTGTTGGACGGCGCCGTGTTGCCCGTGTCCTTCCCGCCGCTCACCGCCGGCGACACCACCGTGGGCCACCGCGTGCACGCGCCCGCGCCCTTCCGCGTGACCGACTTTGCCGGCTATGAACAGCAGTTGCGGGACCGCTTCGTGATCCTGGACCGGGAGGAACGCAAGGCCCTGATCCAGGCCGGCGCCGACCGGCTCGCCGCCGCCGAGGGCCTGCGGGTGCGCCCCGATCCCGGCTTGCTGGAGGAAGTGGCCGGACTGGTGGAATGGCCGGTGCCGTTGCTGGGCCGCATCGACGACGCCTTTATGGACCTGCCGCCGGAGGTGCTGGCCACCGCCATGCGCGCCCATCAGAAATACTTCGCCGTGGAAACGCCCGAGGGCGCGCTCGCGCCGCGTTTTGTCACCGTGGCCAACATCGCCGCGCCAGAGGGCGGGGCGGCGGTGCGCACGGGCAACGAACGGGTGCTGCGGGCGCGGCTGGCCGATGCCCGGTTCTTCTGGGACCAGGACCGCCAGCACACCCTGGCCCAGCGCGTGCCCGCCCTGGCCGAGCGCGTGTTCCATGCCCGTCTGGGCAGCGAGCGGGACAAGGTGTCCCGGTTGGCGGCGTTGGCGCCCCGGCTGGCGGCCTGGATCCCCGGCGCCGCCCCGGAAGAGGTCACCCGCGCCGCCACCCTGGCCAAGGCCGATCTCACCACCGGCATGGTGGGCGAATTCCCGGAATTGCAGGGCCTCATGGGCGGCTACTACGCCCGGCACGACGGCGAATCCCCGGTGGTGGCCGAGGCCATTGCCCGTCACTACGCCCCCCAGGGCCCGGGCGACGCCTGCCCGCAGGCGCCGGTGGCGGTGGCGGTGGCCCTGGCCGATAAGCTGGACACCCTGTTCTGGTTCTTCGCCGTGGACGAACGCCCCACCGGCTCCAAGGATCCCTTCGCCCTGCGCCGGGCCGCCCTGGGGGTGATTCGGCTGATTCTGGAAAACGGCCTGCGGCTGCCGTTGCGTCAGGCCCTGGCCGCCTGTGCCGAGGCCGGCGCCGCTCCGCTGCCCGAGGGACCCGCGCCCGTGATCGACGCCCTGATGAGCTTCTTCGCCGACCGGCTGAAGGTCCACCTGCGGGAACAGGGCGTGGCCCACGACCACATCGCCGCCATCTTCGCCCAGGGCGACGAGGACGATCTGGTGCGGCTGCTGGCCCGGGTCAGGGCATTGAAGGATTTCCTTAACACGGAAGACGGCGCCAATCTGTTGACCGCCTATCGTCGGGCGGCAAATATCGTGCGCATCGAGGAAAAAAAGGACGGCTGCCCCGTGGCCCGCATCGCCGCGCAGGCGGGGCCGCCGCCCGCCGACCAACGCCTGCCCGAGGAAGAGGCTCTGGAAGAGGCCTTGGCCACCGCCTCCCGGACCCTGGCCACCGCCCGCGCGGCGGAAGACCATGCCGGGGCCATGGCGGCCCTGGCCGGCCTGCGGGCAGACGTGGACGCCTATTTCGACCGGGTGACCGTGAACGCGGACCACCCGGCCTTGCGGGGGGCGCGCCTGGCGCTGCTGGCCCGCATCGGCGCCACCATGGAATCGGTGGCCGCCTTCGCGCACATCGAGGGATGACCGCGCGACATCCGCCACCTGACCAGGGGAGATCCGGCATGGCGAAGTGGGTATACGGTTTTGGAGCCGGCGGCGCCGATGGGCGCGCCGACATGAAGAATCTGCTGGGCGGCAAGGGCGCCAACCTCGCTGAAATGAGCAACATCGGCGTGCCGGTGCCGGCGGGATTCACCATCACCACCGAAGTCTGCACCTACTACTACGACAACGATCACGCCTACCCTCCCGGCCTGGATGCGGAAGTGGCCCAGGCCCTGACCAAGGTGGAAGAGACCATGGGCGCCCGCTTCGGCGACCCCGAAAATCCGCTGCTGGTGTCGGTGCGCTCCGGCGCCCGGGCCTCCATGCCCGGCATGATGGACACGGTGCTCAACCTGGGTCTCAACGACACCACCGTGCAGGGCCTCGCCGCCCGCAGCGGTGACGAGCGCTTCGCCTACGACAGCTATCGCCGCTTTATCCAGATGTACAGCAACGTGGTGCTGGACCTGGATTCGGGCCTGTTTGAGGACGTGCTGGAAGACCTGAAGCAGGACAAGGGCTACAGCCTGGACGTGGATCTCAGCGCCGACGACTGGAAGGTGATCGTCCAGCGGTTCAAGGACCTGGCCGAGCGGGAACTGGGCCATCCCTTTCCCACCGATCCCCAGGAACAACTGTGGGGCAGCATCGGCGCCGTGTTCGGCAGTTGGATGAACCAGCGGGCCATCACCTATCGCCGGCTCCATGACCTGCCGGCCTCCTGGGGCACGGCGGTGAACGTGCAGGCCATGGTGTTCGGCAACATGGGCGACGACTGCGCCACCGGCGTGGCCTTCACCCGCGATCCCTCCACCGGCGAGAACGTGTTCTACGGCGAATTCCTGCCCAATGCCCAGGGCGAGGACGTGGTGGCCGGCATCCGCACCCCCCAGCCTCACCAAGGCGGCGCGGGAACGGGCCAGCTCCGACCGGCCGTCGCTGGAAGAAAGCATGCCCGAGCTCTACAACCAGCTTGTGGGCATCCGCAACAAGCTGGAACAGCACTACACGGACATGCAGGACGTGGAGTTCACCATCCAGAGCGGCACCCTGTGGATGCTCCAGACCCGCACCGGCAAGCGGACCGCCAAGGCGGCCCTGACCATCGCCGTGGCCATGGCCAACGAGGGGCTGATCGACCACAAGGAAGCCATCCGCCGGGTGGATCCCAAGCACCTGGACCAACTGCTGCACCCCATGCTGGACCCCGAGGCACCCCGGGAAGTGGTGGGCCATGGCCTGCCGGCATCCCCCGGCGCGGCGTGCGGCCGGGTGGTCTTCACCGCCGAGGACGCCGAGGCGTGGGTCAAGCGCGGCGAGAAGGTGGTGTTGGTGCGCACGGAAACCAGCCCCGAGGATATCGGCGGCATGCACGTGGCCCAGGGCATCGTCACCAGCCGTGGCGGCATGACCAGCCACGCCGCCGTGGTGGCCCGGGGCATGGGCCGGCCCTGCGTGGCCGGCGCCGGCGACCTGAAGGTGGATGCCGTGGCCCGCAAGCTCTACACCGCCGACGGCAGCGTGATGGCCGAGGGCGATGTGCTGACCCTGGACGGCACCTCCGGCGATGTGATCCGGGGCGAGGTGGCCACCATCGAGCCCGAGCTCACCGGCGAATTCGGCATCCTGATGGAATGGGTGGACCAGGTGCGCACCATGGGCGTGCGCGCCAACGCCGAAACCCCCGCCGATGCGGAAACCGCCCTCAAGTTCGGCGCCCAGGGCATCGGCCTGTGCCGCACCGAACACATGTTCTTCGACCCGCAACGCATCATCTCCATGCGGGAGATGATCCTGGCCGAGGACGAGGACGGCCGGCGCAAGGCCCTGGCCAAGCTGCTGCCCTACCAGCGGGAGGACTTTGTCGCCCTGTTCACCCTCATGCAGGGCTTGCCGGTGACCATCCGCCTGCTGGATCCGCCGCTGCACGAATTCCTGCCCCATACCGAGGCGGAAATGCAGGAAGTGGCCAAGGCCGCCGGCACCGACCTGGAAACGGTGCGCCTGCGCGGGCTGCAATTGGCGGAAGCCAACCCCATGCTGGGCCACCGCGGCTGCCGCCTGGGCATCACCTATCCTGAAATCTACGAAATGCAGGCGCGCGCCATTTTCGAGGCGGCGGTGCAGGTGAGCCAGTCCAGTGGCCAGACCGTGGTGCCGGAAGTGATGATCCCGCTGGTGTGTACCCGCGCCGAACTGGCCCGGCTGAAGTCGGTGGTGGTCGAGGTCGCGGAAAAGGTGTTCGCGGAAAAGGGCACCTCCCTCACCTATCACGTGGGCACCATGATCGAGCTGCCACGGGCGGCGTTGATGGCCGGCGATATCGCTCACGAGGCGGAGTTCTTCAGCTTCGGCACCAACGACCTTACCCAGACCACCTTCGGCATGTCGCGGGACGACAGCGCCGGCTTCCTGGGGGTGTACGAGGATCGGGGGGTGTTGCCCAAGGATCCCTTCCAGAGCCTGGACCGTGAGGGCGTGGGCGAACTGGTGAAAATCGCCGCCGAGCGGGGCCGGAGCACCCGCGACACCCTGAAGCTGGGCATCTGCGGCGAGCACGGGGGCGATCCGTCCTCCATCGCCTTCTGCCAGACGGTGGGGCTGGACTATGTGTCCTGCTCCCCCTTCCGCGTGCCCATCGCCCGCCTCGCCACCGCCCAGGCGGCCCTGGGGGTGGATGCGGAAACCAACGCCTGACCGCCGCGTTGACGGAACAGGGGCGCCCTTCGGGGCGCCCCTGGGCTGTCTCGACAGAGCCGATTCACGCGGTCAATGGGATCTGAGAATGGGTCCCATTGACCGCGATCGGCTCTAGAGCGGATCGCCCCCAATCGGGTTCACGCTGTGAACCGGATTGGGGGCGTGAATCCGCTCTAAAACAAATAGATAGAGCCGATTCACGCGGTCAATGGGACCCGAAAATGGGTCCCATTGACCGCGATCGGCTCTAGGGTGTGGCCGTGGTCTTGCGCGGGGTGAACACCACTTCCTCCAGCACCCCGGTGTCGGGGTCATAGCGCAGAAGGGCGTCGTAGTTCTCCGCCGGGCCATAGAGCCGTTGTTCCTCCGCCTTTTCCCAGGCGAAGCTGGCCAGATCCAGGGCGATGCCCAGCAGGGCCCGTTCGTCTCCCGGCTTGGTGGAGGCCACGGCCACCCGGCCGCCGCTCTGGTCCACCGTGTACAGCCAGCGGTCCAGGCGGTCCGGCAGGTTGTTCAAGGTCACATCCCCGCCCGGGCGCAGCACCACTTCCAGCGGATTTACGCCCTTGCTCATGCGGCCGGAGAGCTGTTCATCGAACAGGCGGCTATCCAGGAAGGCCAGGTCCCCTTCCTGCGACTGCACCGCTTCCGCCGGTGGCCGCAGGGACAGGGGGGCCTGGGAGGCCTCGGAGGGATCGCCGGTCACCTGACAGCCGGTCAGCGCCAGCGCGGCCAGGAGGGGGGCCGTTTTCACCACGGTGTGCATGGTCGTTCTCCCTGCACGGGCATCGCGGGGGTTATGGTCCGAACGCCCCGAGAATCTGCCGTTCCAAGAAATTGCGGGTGGGTTTTTCCGGGGCCTCGTCCCGCGCCGGTTGCTGCGGCATGGGACTGAAGCTCAGGCCGCTGCGCCGGCTGCCCGGCAGGGTCGCCGGAGTGCTGCCGTCGCCGAAGGTCACCCGGGTCCCGCCCGAAGCCGCCGGT
>CAZHRQ010000153.1:0-6252 GCA_964535075.1 uncultured Rhodobacterales bacterium
ACATCCCGCCCACCCTGTTCACCCGCCCCCAAACCCCCAAGGTGGACGTGGTGCTGCAATGGGTGCGCGACCCGGCCGTCTCCCGCGAGCAGTATTCCATCCTGCATTTCGGTGGCCTGGGGACCTGGGTCACGGACCCCTACCAGGACGCCAACGAAACCCCGAACCTGCTGGGGGTCGCGCAGGAAGTGCTGGGCAAAACCGCCACCGAGGAACGGCTGGCCGAAACCCGCGCCGCCCTGGACACCTTGCGGGAGCAGGTTGACGAAGGCCGGGGCGCCGTGGTGGGCAACGGCCCCACCCTCAGCCAGGCCCTGGACAGCGCCGTCACCCTGCCCGACTACGATTTGGTGGTCATCTGCAATGCCGCCGTGCGCAATCGCGCCTTGCGAGACAAGCTGAAACCCCTGGTCGCGGTGGCCGCCGATTCGGTGCACTTTGGCGGGCCCTCGGCCCACGCCGGTGCCTTCCGCGCCGATCTGCTGGAGTTCCTGCAGGAAGATCCTCGGCGGTTGTTCTTCACCGTGACCGGCATGGCCCTGCGCCTGCGGGAGCAGTTCCCGCCGGAGGTGGGGGCGCGCTGTTTCGGCTTCGATTTTACCCTGAGTAAAAACACCGTGGTTCTGGATCTGATCACCGCCGGGGCCATCAACCCCACCGAAAGCCTGTTGACCATGTACTTGCTGCCCCTGGCCTACACCACCGGGGTGGCCAGTATCGACCTTTATGGGTTTGACGGCCGACCCTACAGCGACACCGCTTTCTTTTGGCGCCACGACCGCAACACCCGTTATGGCGAGTCCCTCATGGACCGCATGAAGGCCCTGCATCCGGCCTTCTTCGACCGGAACTACGAACGTTATCTCCAGGACCACACCAACATTACCGCCACCTATCTGGATGCCCTGGAGCAAGGCGGAATCGAGGTGCGAGCGGTCACGCCCAGCTACGTGCCGCCCATCGCCCAGCGTTTCAAGGGAGGCCTGCTGTGATCGACGAACTCCTGGTCATCGGCTCCGGCCCGGTGAATTTTGGTGCCGCACCCGACCAACGCCCCCAGGTGGTGGCCTGTACCATCCCCCATGGTGGGATTCTGCGGCTCTATCACCGGTCCGGCTGGCGGATTTCCGTCCCCCACCAGTTCCAGTCCGCCGACGGCCTGCCCCTGCCCGAGGTCCCCCTCAGCCGGGTCACCGAGCACGAAGCCCCCCGGAATCCCGATGCCCTGCTGGTCAACCTGGCCCAGTTCCACACCTTCCAGCGCTGGTGGGAGACCCTGGCCCCTCAAGTGATCCGAGTTTCCTGCATTGGCATTCCCCGCCAACAACAGATGTTGATGGATACGCTTAAGGACACCCTCAAGACGCTGCTGCAGGCGGGGTACGAGGTCATGGGGTCCACGGCGGGGCTCCAGGCCACCACCCAGCAGAAATTGCAGTTTTTCCGCCTCCGCAGCATGGACACGCGGCCTTCCCACCTCACCTTCTACAATCTCATCGCCACCCGGGTGCCCGAACGCATGGCGCTGATGGAGAGGCTGGCGCGAGTCGCCGGATTCCAGGGCACCCTGATCGAGGACCTGGAAGCCGAGCTAAAAACCTACGCCGAGACCAACCGCCACCAGTTGCAGTATATCGGTCACATGGAACGCGCGCTGCTGGCCCTGCAACCCACCCGCCACGTTCACCTGGAAGGTGGATAACACCCCTTGTTCCGAAGGAAGTACGGGCGTACTGTGGTGGCGTTCGACAGAAATGCCGGGCCGAATGGTGTTCGAACGAGAACGTGAGCCGACCCCTTCGCGGCCCAGTCTGCGCCTCTGCCGGTTTGACCGGAGTAACAACGGAATTTTAACCGGGCGCAGGCGTAATGGAAAGCAGCGTGGACCAGAGTCCCCAAAGCGGGGCCAGGCCAGGCGGCAAGGTGGCGGTCGTCAGAGGCTGACTGCGCGGCAAGGGCAAGCCCGCCCGCGCAACACGGTGGGGCGACCGGCGACAACAACCCCGTATCATCCGGGAGGGGATGACCAATGGCCCTACAGCAAGGCGATGACAACACCCTGAACTCCGTGGCGGAAGAACAGGCCTTTCAGCTTACCCGGTGCGCCGTGGCCCTGGATCAGGCCGCCCAGAAGCGCGACAGCGAGCCCGCCGCGCTGACCAGCGCCCTCAACGACAATCTGGAAACCTGGGTGATGCTGCGCACCCTGGCTGGCCGTGACGACTCGGGCCTGAGCCCGGAGGTGGCCGAAAACCTCACCCGCTTGAGCAATTTTGTCGCCGGTCGGGTTTTTGCCTCCTCCGAAGGCATCTCCCAGGAAACCATCAACACCCTCATCAACATCAACCTCCAGATCTCCGAAGGACTTCTGGAAGGTCAAAGCGGCACCGCCGAAGCGGCCCAATAAGGTCGGCCGCCCGGGATTATGTCCCTGGCGCCCCCTCCTGCGTCCGAGGCAGCCTAAAACGGCCGCCCGCACGTTAGCTTCTGCGTCCGAGGCGGCCTAGCGGCCGCCCGCACGTTAGCTTCTGCGTCCGAGGCGGCCTGACGGCCGCCCGCGCCGGGGACGCCCCCATCCGGCCCGAGGAGGCCGGACCCGTCCCCCCACCACCCGAGCCAGAGGGCCAAAGGCCCTCAGGACCGTTCCGAGAAAATGTTATTGTCACGGTTCCGGGTGCTCGGTACACTGTAGGGCGAGGCTGTGGGTCAGAAAGACCTCATACAAGCCTCGGTCGGGCAGGAGCCCGGACGATCCTCTAGAACGGAGATCACGATCATGGCTGATCAAGTCACCCTCACGGCGGCGGTACGCGACTCACTGCTGTCGCTGCAAAACACCACCAAGCTCATCGACCGCACCAACGAGCGTCTGTCCACCGGTATGAAGGTGAACAGCGCCATCGACGATCCGGTGGTGTACTTCCAGGCCAAGGCGCTGAACGACCGTGCCTCGGACTTCAACGAATTCAAGCAGGACATGGGCCAGGGCATCAGCACCCTGACCGCCGCCAACGATGGCGTGGAAGCCATCGACAGCGTGGTCCGGCAGATGAAGGGTCTGGCCACTTCCATGAAGTCGGCCGATGGCAACCAGCTCTCCAGCCTGGTGTCCCAGTTCAACGACCTGCGCGGCCAGATCGACACCCTGGCCAAGGACGCCAGCTATCAGGGCCTGAACCTGATTAACGGCACCGGCGAACAGCTGACCATCGAGTTCTCGGAACTCTCCACCTCCAAGGTGGACGTGGGCTCCGTTGACCTGCGCTCCGGCACCTCCGGTCTGAACATCAGCCAACTCAGCACCGTGGCCAGCCAGGCCTCCGTGGCCGAGCGCGCTTCCGTGTCCTACCGCGATGCCGTGTCGGGCTATGAGTCCCAGGGCTCCTTCAGCTCCGTGCAGTCGGCGGCCGGCCGGAACTCCCTGGCGGCGGTGACCGCCACCGAAACCCGGGCGTCCGTGCAGTCCATGTCGTCCATCGCCTCCCGGGCCGCCATCGCTTCTCAGAGCAGCCATGCTTCTGTGAAGGCCCAGGCGTCCGTGGCCTCCCTCACCGCCGTGGCGTCCCAGGCGTCCTTCGCCAGCCGCGCCGCCGTGGGCACCCTGGCCTCCCAGTCCTCGCAACTGTCCGTGGCCTCCCGCGCCTCCGTGGCCTCCCGCGCCGCCATTTCGCAGGTGACCAGCACCTACGCCTCCGTGGCGTCCCAGGCGTCCATCGCTTCCCGGGCGTCTCGGGATTCCATCAACTCCATGTCCTCCAGCCAGTCGGCGTCCTCCGTGGCTTCCTACGCCTCCGTGGGCACCCGGGCGTCCGTGGGCTCCTACGGCAGCGTGGCCTCCGCCTCCTCCATCGCCTCCCAGGCGGCCATCGCGGCGGCTTCGCCGTCCATCTCTTCCCAGGCGTCCGTGGGCACCATGTCCGTCCTGTCCACCTCGCTGGCCAGCGTGGCGTCCCATGCCTCTGTGAAGTTTACCGAAACTCGTAGCTCCGTGGGCTCCGTGGCCTCCCTGGCCTCCCGCGCCTCCGTGGGCTCGCAGGTGTCCATCGCTTCCCGCGCGGAAGTGGGAACTCTGAGCTCCGTGGCGGCTCAAGCCTCCGTCGGCTCCCAGGCCTCCATCGCCTCTCGGGCCTCCATGGCCTCGCAGCAGTCGGTGGCGTCCAACCAATCGGCGACGGCCATCGCCTCCTACGCCTCCGTGGGCACCCGGGCGTCCGTGGCCAGCCAGAGTTCCGTGGCGTCCCGCGCCACCGTGGACCAAAACGCGGTAAGCGCTATCGGTATCGCGGTGACCGGCGACAACAAGAACGCCAACATCAACGCCATCATCGACAGCCTGGATGCGGCCATCGACAGCCTGGAATCCAGCGCCCAGGTGCTGGGGACCAACGTCGCCCTGGTGAACACCCGGATCGACTTCACCGAAAACTACGTGAACACCCTGGAAACCGGTTCCGGCAAGATGACGCTGGCCGACCTCAACGAGGAAGGCGCCAACCTGCTGGCCCTGCAAACCCGGCAACAGCTCGGGGTTCAAGCCCTGTCCTTCGCCGGTCAACAGGAACAAGCCGTGCTGCGGTTGTTCTAAGAGAAACGCCTTCGGGCTTTTCTCCCGCCACCTTCATGGAAAGGCCGCCCTTCGGGGCGGCCTTTTCGTTATGTCTCTGCGCCGTCCAACCGCCGCAACGCGCTGGCCGGCCCGGCAAAGGCCCGCGCCCGGAAGCCGTGCCGTTGCATCACCTCCGCCACGAAGGCGGACAGCGTACCGTGGCTGCAATACACCACGTACGCCTGATCCGCCGCCAAACGCCGCTCGAAATGGGTCAACAGGTCTTCCCCTTCTTCCAGCCGCGCCCCCGGCCAGTGCCAGCGGGCCTGATCACCGGGTGTTTGCAGGTCCAGAACCACCACGCCGTCCGGGATGTGGTCCACGAACAGCCCCTCCACCGCGAGCGCCGCCGATTCCAATTGATGCAGCGCCACCACCCGCCGCCGGGCCAGGGCGTCCTCCAGGGGAGCCGGATCCACGCCCGCCTCCAGGGCCTCGACCCGGGCGCGATCACTGGTCACCGCCGGCTTGCCCGGCGCGATGGCGCAATATTCCTTAATCCGTTCCGACAGGCCGTAGGTGCCCATGCGGCGGGTTTCAGCCACGATTTCGCTTTTGTCCCAACCGATCACCGGCCGCAGCACCGGGTGCTCGGCCGCTGTTTCCAGGGAGTGCAGGTTGCTGAGGGTCTGGGAAGAGGCCTGCCCCACCGCCTCCCCGGTCACGAGGGCATCGGCGCCCACCGCCGTGGCCACATGATCGGCGGCGCGATACATGAACCGCTTCAGCATCACCTGCCACAACCCCGGTGGCGTGCGTTCCTTCAGCGCCGCCACCGGCCCAGTGAAATCCACCACGTGCATGTCCGCCCCGGGCCCATGATCCCATTGGCTGCTCAATACCCGGGCCAGATTGAGCACCATGCGTTCAGAGGCGGTGCCGCCCAGATTGCAAAGCACATAGGTCACCCGCACCCCCCGCCGCAGCATGCGCCAAGCGGCCACGGTGGAATCGAATCCGCCGGAGAACAGCACCACCGCATGCCCCTCCACGGCACAGGGCAACCCGCCGGCGCCCGGCCGCCGATCCGCGAACAGATAGGCCCGGGCGCCATCCACCTCCACCCGCACGGTCACTTCGGGATGGTCCAGGTTCACCGTTGCTTCGGTGTTGAGGGCCGCGCCCAGTGCGCGATTGATGTCGCTGGCGGAAAAACCCGCCGCCCGCCCCGGCACACGCGCCCGCACCGCGTAGGTGCGCCCCCGCACCGTTTCCCGGAAGGTCTCGGCGCCCACGGCCACGATGCGGTCCAGATCGGCCTCGGTGGCGGCCGCCACCACCGCGATGCTGGCAATGCCGAACACCCGCTCGATCACCGCCGCCGCCGCCTGGGGCTGGCTGGTGTGCACATAAATGCGGCCCCAGGCCGGATCCACCCGCGCCGGGACGCCTCCCCGCGCCAGGGCGCGGCGCAGGGTGTCACACAGCACCTGCTCGAACCGCCGTCGGGTACGACGGGATTTGATGGCGATCTCCCCCGCCGGGTGGAGAATTAGACGATGGTTCATGAAATCCTTCCCGGATCAAAAACACAGTGAGTTCATGCTTGCATGGTGAGGCGGAACCCCCACCATGGGCCCCGATGCGGCCAGCAGGGCTATCGCATTTGGCCGATGATGGTTCTGGCGAAGTCGTTGGTCCAACCG
>CAZHRQ010000154.1:0-6245 GCA_964535075.1 uncultured Rhodobacterales bacterium
GTAGAGGGTGCCTTGAGCCAGAAAATCGGCGCCCCCGGCAATTCGGGCCTCGTTCTCGAACACCTCGATGAAGGTGTGGCCGATGCGGCGGCGTTTCTCCTCCGGATCCACGATGCCTTCCAGGGCCGTCAGGAAGGTCTCCCGGGCATCGCTGTGCACCAGCCGAATGTTGAAACGGTCGCGGAAGGTGCGGACCACGTCCTCGGCCTCACCTTCCCGCAACAGGCCATGGTCCACGAACACGCACAGCAGTTGGTCGCCCAGCGCCTCGTGCAGCAGCGCCGCCGTTACCGAGCTGTCCACGCCGCCGGAAAGCCCGCACAGCACCCGGCCGTTGCCCACCTTTTCCCGCACGGCGGCAATGGCGTGATCGCGAAAGGCCGCCATGGTCCAGTCGCCGCCGCAGCCGCACACCTGATGGGTGAAGTTGGCCAGCAAGCGGGCGCCTTCCGGGGTATGGGTGACTTCGGGATGGAACTGGACGCCGTAGAAGCGGCGGGCATCATCGGCCACCACGGCACAGGGGGCGCCCCGGCTGGTGGCGACCACCCGGAATCCCGGCGGCAGGGCGTCCACCCGGTCGCCGTGGCTCATCCACACCACCGGGCTGTCCCCCGGTTGCCACAGGCCCTCGAACAGGGTGCAGGTGTCGGTGATGCGCAGGTCCGCCCGGCCGTATTCGTGTTCCGAGCCCGTGGCCACCTGACCGCCCAGTTGGGCCACCATGGTCTGCTGGCCGTAACAGATGCCCAACACGGGCACGCCGTGCGCGAACACCGCGGGGTCGGCAGCCGGGGTGTCGGCCCCCGTGACCGAGGCCGGACCGCCAGAGAGAATGATCCCCCGGGGACCGAATGCCGCGAGGCAGGCGGCATCCACGCGGTTGAAGGGCATGATTTCCGAATAGACCCCGCTTTCCCGCACCCGCCGGGCGATGAGCTGGGTGACCTGGGAGCCAAAGTCCACGATCAGGATGCGGTCGGTCATGGTCGCGTCTTTTCTTCCTTGTCCTGCCCGTCCGGTGCCTTCTCGAACACCACCGTGTAGAAGGCGTCGGTGCCGTGGCTGGCGGGGCCTAGCACCAGATGGGGCGTTCCCTCCGCCACCGGCGGGGGCGTGTCCAGGCTTTCCCGCCACACCGCCGCCGCCGGCAAGGCGTGGAAGCCGGGATGGGTTTCCAAAAACCACTCGGCCTGGGCCTGATTTTCCTCTTCCAGGCGGGAACAGGTGGCATAGATCAACCGCCCGCCCGGTTTCACCAGTGCCGCCGCCCGGGTGAGAATCCGTTGTTGCAGGGCCACCAGCTCCGTCACATCGCTGTCGGTCAGGCGCCAGCGGGCGTCGGGATTGCGCCGCCACGTGCCAGTGTTGGAGCACGGCGCATCCACCAGCACCCGGTCATAGCCGTTGCGGTGCCGCCGGACCCACGGATCGGCCTCGCTGCGCTGGGTACGGGTGAACACGTTCTGCACCCCGGCGCGGCGCAGGCGCTGGCGGGCGCGATGGATCCGGCCCTCGCTCACGTCCAGGGCCACCACCCGACCGCGATTGTGCATCATGGCGGCCAGCGCCAGGGTTTTGCCCCCGGCCCCGGCGCAAAAATCCACCACCTTCATGCCCGGGGCCGCCCCCACCATCAGGGCCACGATCTGGGAGCCCTCGTCCTGGATTTCTGCCTGCCCGGTGCGGAACCAGTCCTCGGCGCCCACCGTGCGTCGTTCGCCCAGGCGGATGCCATCGGGGGCCAGCGGCGTGGCCTGGGCCGCCAGGTCCTCGGCGAGAAAACGGGCCAGCAGGGTGTCGCGGTCGGCCAGCAGCCGGTTGGCCCTGAGGTCCGTGGGGGCCTCCGCCAGCATGGCGGCCAAGTCCCGGTCCCGGGTCTCCGCCGGCAATCGGTCATAGAGCCATTCCGGACATTCCCCCCGCACCCAGGGCGGCATGTGCGGGTGGTCCACCGTGTGACCGGCCAGGGCCCGGGCGGCCTGCTGCTCCTGTGCGTTCGCGGGGGCGGGCGCATGGCGGCCGCCGATGAAGGCCAGGTCCGGATCGGCGCCGGCCAGCAGCACCGTGTCGGCCAGTACCAGCCAGCGGGCCTGTTGCGCCGCCGTTTCCGGGGACGGGGCCGCGACCCGCTGTAACCACCAGGTCAGCCGGGCCCGGTGACGCAGCACCCGCCACACCACCGTCAGCACCGCCCGGCGGTCCTTGGACCCCATATAGCGCCGGGCGCGCAGGTCGTCGTTGATCACCGTGTCCGCCGGGGCGGTGGGAGTGTCCAGCACCGCCGTCAGCACTTCCATGGCCGCCTGGAGCTGCGCCGCAGGTGTCATCCGGCTCAGGACCCCGAGGGATAGTTGGGCGCCTCGCGGGTGATGGACACGTCGTGCACGTGGCTTTCCCGCAGGCCGGCGTTGGTAATGCGGCAGAACCGCGCCCGACGATGCAGTTCGGGGATGGTGCCGGCCCCCAGATAGCCCATGGCCGCCCGCAGGCCGCCCACCAGCTGGTGGATCACCTGGCCGGCCGGACCCTTGTGGGCCACCCGACCCTCGATGCCTTCGGGAACCAGCTTGAGGGTGCTGGATACTTCCTGCTGGAAGTAGCGGTCGGCCGAGCCACGGGCCATGGCGCCGATGGAGCCCATGCCGCGATAGGATTTGTAGGCCCGCCCCTGGTACAGGAACACTTCGCCGGGGGTTTCGTCGGTCCCCGCCAGCAGGGAACCGATCATGGCGCAGTTGGCACCGGCGGCCACGGCCTTGGCCAAGTCGCCCGAATACTTGATGCCCCCATCGGCCACCAGGGGCACGTTCGCCTCGCGACAGACCGGGGCCACGGCGCGGATGGCCGAGAACTGGGGCACCCCCACCCCGGCCACGATGCGGGTGGTGCAGATGCTGCCCGGCCCGATGCCCACTTTCACGCTGTCGGCGCCGGCGCCGATCAGGGCCTGGGCGCCATCGGCGGTGGCCACGTTGCCGGCCATGACCTGCACCGCGGGTTCCAGTGCCTTGATGGCCCGCACCGCATTCAGCACACCGCTGGAATGGCCGTGGGCCGTATCCACCACCAGCACATCCACACCGGCCGCCACCAGGGCTTCGGCCCGTTCCATGCCCGCGGTGCCCACGCCGGTGGCGGCCGCCACCCGCAGTCGGCCCTGGGTGTCCTTGCAGGCATGGGGGAAAGTCTGGGCCTTTTCGATGTCCTTGACCGTCACCAGCCCCACGCAGCGATAGCTGTCATCGACCACCAGCAGCTTCTCGATGCGGTTCTGGTGCAGCAGGCGCTTGGCTTCGTCCTTGCCGACGCCGGCTTTGACAGTGATCACGTCGCGAGTCATGAGGTCGGCCACCGGCTGGGCGGGATTATCGGCGAAGCGCACATCCCGGTTGGTGAGGATGCCCACCAGCCGCCGGGTGCCCGGCTCCACCACCGGAATACCGGAAATGGCATGGTGCTGCATGAGCGCCAGGGCCTCGGCCAGGGTCTGCTGCGGTTCGATGGTCACGGGGTCCACCACCATGCCGGCTTCGAACCGTTTTACCCGGCGCACTTCTTCCGCCTGTTCCTCGGGCTCCAGATTCTTGTGGATAACGCCAATACCGCCCATCTGCGCCATGGTGATGGCAAGACGGCTTTCGGTCACCGTGTCCATGGCCGCCGAAACCAGCGGCACCCCCAGGGGGATATCGCGCGTGAGACGGGTGCCCGTGTCGGCCTGGGAGGGCAGTACCTCCGATGCCGCTGGAACCAGCAGAACATCATCAAAGGTCAGGGCTTCGGGAATATCCAGGGGGGTATCGTGCATGGGGCCTCCGCGAGACGATTGGGCGGCATCATACATGACAGCGCCCCGCTGCCAAGAGGGGTGGGGACTTACGTTTCCGCACCGCCGCGAAAGCCCGTGGCCACCACGTAGAGTTCGGGCGATTCCTTGCGGCTGGCCGGGGGCTTTACGTGCCGCTGGCGGGTGAAATGCCGCTTGAGCAGATCCAGGGCCTCACCCTCGGCCCCGCCCTGGAACACCTTGGCCACGAAGGCTCCCCCGGGACGCAAGACCTCGGTGGCAAACACCACGGCCGCCTCCACCAGCCCCATGATGCGCAGGTGGTCGGTGTTGTGGTGCCCGGTGGTGGCGGGCGACATGTCTGACAACACCACATCCACCCCGCCGCCCAGCAGGGCACGAATCCGCGCCGGCGCGTCCTCGGCCATGAAGTCCATTTGCACCACCTCGGCGCCCGGAATCGGATCCATCTCCAGCAGGTCCACCGCCAGCACGGCCCCGTCGGTGCGGCCCTCGGTGAGGACTCGTTTCACGGCCACCTGGGTCCAGCCGCCGGGGGCCGCGCCCAGGTCCAGCACCCGCTGGCCAGCCTTCAGTACCCCGAACCGATCGTCGATTTCCAGCAGCTTGTAGGCGGCCCGGGACCGATAGCCGTCCCGCTGCGCCGCCTGCACATAGGGATCGTTGAGTTGGCGTTGCAGCCAGCGCGTGGAGGACGCCTTGCGCCGGCCGGCGGTGCGCACGGTCACGGCGGCATCCTTGCGCCCGGCCTCTCCCCGGGCGCCCCCGCCCTTGCGGCCGCCGGGTCGGCTCCGGGTGCGGCTCATGAGGCGGTTTCCCGGGTCAGGGCCCCCCGGGCCAGATCGTACAGCAGGCCCTCGCGCACCCCCCGGTCCGCCACCCGCAGGCACCCTACGGGCCACTGTTGGCGGATGGCATCCAGGATGGCGCAGCCGGCCAGCAGATAGTCGGCCCGGTCCCGGCCCACGCAGGGGTGCCGACAGCGCTGGGCGTGGGTCAGGCGTCGTACCCGGTCGGTGGCCGCGTCCAAAGCAGTGAAGCTGAGGGTCTGGCCGTCCACCCGCCGTCGGTCATAGCGGCGCAGGCCCAAATGAATACCGGCCAGGGTGGTGACGGTGCCGGAAATGCCCAGCATCTGCACCCGTCCCAGGCTGACACCGTCCGCCACGCCGAACAGGGCGTCCACGGCGTGCAGCGCTTCCGCCACGTGCGCCACCTTGCCGTCGTAGGACAGGGGCATTTCCGTCAGGGAAATCACCCCCAGCGGCAGCGACTGGGTTTCCAACAGGCGGATGCCGTGGGTGCTCACGTCCACCCACATGATTTCCGAGCTGGCGCCGCCAATGTCGAACACCAAGGCGCGATCCGGAACGGCGTCAAGCAGAGGGGCGCAGCCGGCCAGGGCCAGTCGCGCTTCCTCCCGCGCATCGATGCGTTCCACCCGCAGGCCCGTCTGGCGTTGGATGCGGGCCAGAAACGCCTCGGCATTGCGGGCCTGACGGCACGCTTCGGTGGTCACCGCCCGTACCCGGGTCACCTGTCGGCGCCGCAGAATACCCGCGCACTGGTGCAACACCCCCAGGGTGCGGTCCATGGCCGGCACCCCCAGGGCGCCCCGGGGGCCCAGCCCCTCGGCCAGGCGGGTGATGCGGGAAAAGCGCTGGACCACGTGGATGTCGCCGTCTTCCTCCACCCGGCCCAGGGTCATGCGGCAGTTTGTGGAGCCCACGTCGATGGCCGCCACCAGCCGCCCGCAGGCCGCGTCGGCAGCCACGGGAACAAGGGTTGGCAGGGAGGAGGCCGCCTGGGTCATGACCTCAGATAAACTGCTGAACGGTTTGCAGGAAGGTGGCCACGCTAATGGGCTTGGCAATGTAGCCGTCGCAGCCACCGGCGCGAATCTTGTCCTCGTCCCCCTTCATGGCGAAGGCGGTCACGGCGATCACCGGAATATGTTTGGTCTTGTCGGAGGTCTTGAGCATGCGGGTGATGTCCAGGCCCGAGACTTCCGGCAGTTGGATGTCCATCAGGATAAGGTCGGGCATATTGTCCTCGGCCATCTGTACGGCCTGCCGCCCGTCACGGGTTTGCAGGGTTTCATAGCCGTTGGCTTGCAAGAGATCGTCGAACAACTTCATGTTCAATTCGTTGTCTTCGACGATCAGGACCTTTTTGCTCATGATGGCGTACCCTTGAGCCAGTTAGCCGGGGCGGACGGCACCGCGCGGGGCGGTGGGGATCCGGGGGACGTCACCATCCCCCCCCCTGCCGGAGGGATGGGCCCCCTGCCGGAGGGATGGGAACGCACCACCCCGATTCCCGCGCTGTCAACGGAATCGTGCGTCATAGTGCGGCATTCCCCCGGGCCTGTCAAAGCCCACGGGCGCCGGCGATGGCGAGGCCCAGCCATCCCAACAGGAAGGCCATGCCGCCC
>CAZHRQ010000155.1:0-6183 GCA_964535075.1 uncultured Rhodobacterales bacterium
AAATCAGCCCCCGCCCATGACACCTCCGCCCGGACCCATACTGAGAACTGCTGCCCTTGACCGGAGAAGAGTGTGTCCACGGGCGTGTCCTGTTACTTAAAGGGCGGTGCGCCGCTTTCGCCATAGGCGGTGGCGCGGATGTCGGCGCCGCCCATCATCAGCAGCATGGACAGGGTGCTCAGCGCCTGGGGATGGGCCTCGGCAAAGGTGCGGCTGGCCACCAGCAGGGCGCTGATGGCTATGGTCTCCGGATCGCCGGTCACCGAAATGTTGTCATAGATCTCGTCGTCGAAGGTCACCTGCTCGTAGACCTTCTGTTCGCCGATGGTGATGTCCTCCAGGGCCTGATCGTCCAGCTCGGCGATGTCCAGCACGTCCCGGGTCTTGGCGTCCGTGTCCAGCACGGTGAGGTAATCGGACTGGGGCGCGATCACATCGAACACACAGGCCGCCTCGCCCCCCACCACCTTCAGCGCTCCCTGGAAACCGTTGAAGGGCAGCACCCGCACGTTGCCATACTGCTCCGGCCGGTTCTTCTTCAGCACATAGAGGGTGGCGAAGGAGCCGCTGCCCATGGTGCCGGCGCCGATGGGGGCGGAGCCGGCGTGCTTCAGGTTGTCGAATCCCGCATCCTCGTGACAGATGAGAATGCCCAGTTCCTTGTACAGCTCGCCGATCACCTCGAAGGCGTCGGGCGTGGCCCGGGGCAGTTCCGCCTCGGCAAACAGCAGGGCGTCGGCCTGGGTGATGAAGGCATCACAGGTGCCGTCCAGGGCCTTGGCGATGTTGTCCAGGCTGCCCTGGCTGGGCACCGGTTTGATGGTGAGGGCGCCCATGGTGAATTCTGGGGCGATCTCGGCCAGAGTCTGGCCCACGCGGGCGTAGGTCTTACCCGGTGAGCCGGTGCACAGGGTCATTTCCACCGGTTGTTGCGCCGCCGCCGGCGCGGCCATCACGCCCGCCGCCAGCAGCAGGCCCATTCCCGTCAGTGTCCGCCGCATGGTCCCGTCTCCCGGTCTTGCCATGACCTCCGCTGCCCGGAGGAACGCCAGCAGCCTAACACGCCCCGGCCCGCCCGGGCAGAGGCGAAATGGGATGGTCCTATTGGTTAGAGCCTATTCCGCTTCCGCCACCAGCCCCACGCTTTTCACCTGGACATGCACGGGTTGGCCCACGCTCAGGCCCAGGTGGTGCCAGGAACGGCGGGTGATGGCGGCCAGCAGGGCCTCCCCCGTGCCCGCTTCGCCCAGGCCCACCACCACCCGCAGACATCCCCCCTCCGCCGTGTCATCGGCGGCGTGGATCACCCCCGGCAGCACGTTAAGGATGGAGGAGCGGGCCGGCGGCCCCACCACCAGGCTCACATCCTGGGCCGGCACCCGCAGGCGATGGCGCGTGCCCACGGCCCAGGCGGCGCCCGGCACCCACAGGCTGCCGCCCGCCACCGTCAGTCGGCTCAGGCCGTGGGCCGTATCCACCTCCGCCACCGTGCCGTCCAGCACCGCCGCCGCCCCGGCCGCGCGGCTCAGGGGCAGGTCCAGGCGGGTGGCCAGGGTGGCCAAGGGGCCACTGGCCCGCACCCGTCCCTCCGCCAACAGCACCACGTGATCGGCCAGCCGTTCCACCTCGCTCAGGTCGTGGCTGACATAAAGGGCCGGAATGGACAGCCGCCGGTGCAGCCGTTCCAGATAGGGCAGGATCTCATCCTTGCTGAAGCGGTCCAGGGCGGACAGGGGTTCGTCCATGAGCAGCAGCCGGGGCTGGCTCAGCAGGGCGCGGCCGATGGCCACCCGTTGCCGTTCTCCGCCCGACAGCCGCGCCGGCCGCCGGTCCACCAGCCGCTCCAGCCCCAGCAGCGCCACCACCTCGTCGAAGGCAATCCCCGCGTCGGTGGCGGCCCGGCGCTGGCCGTACAGCAGGTTGCGTCGCACGGAAAGATGGGGAAACAGGCTTGCTTCCTGAAACACATAGCCCACCGGCCGACGGTGGGGCGGCAGGAAGGTGCGTGCGTCCTGCCAGACCGTGTCGTCCAGGCGCAGCTCGCCCGACGGCACCCGGGTCAGTCCCGCCACGCACCGCAGCACCGTGGTCTTGCCACAGCCGGAGGGGCCGAACAGGGCCGTCACCCCCCGCGGCGGGGCGGTGAAGCGGACGTCCAGGGTAAAGGCCCCCAGATCCGCCGCCAGTCGGGCGTCAAGGCCGCTCATGACCCGTCCTCCGGCCCAGGCGGCGGTCGGTCAGGGTCACCGCCAGAATCACCAGGAACGAAAACACCACCATGCCCCCGGCCATCAGGTGGGCCTTGCCGTAGTCCAGGGCTTCCACGTGATCGTAGATGGCCACCGACAACACCTTGGTCTCGCCGGGAATGTTGCCGCCGATCATCAACACCACACCGAATTCCCCCACCGTGTGGGCAAACCCCAGGACCGCCCCGGTGAGAAACCCCGGCCGCGCCAGGGGCACCGCCACGGAAAAAAAACGGTCCCAGGGGCTGGCCCGCAGGGTGGCCGCCACCTCCAGCGGTCGGTCGCCAATGGCCTGGAACGCATTGCGGATGGGCTGCACCACAAAGGGCAGGGAATACACCACCGAGCCCACTACCAACCCGGGAAAGGTGAAGGGCAGGGTGCTGCCGAACAGGGCCTCGGTGGCCTGTCCCACCGGCCCCCGGGGGCCGAGCAGCAGCAGCAGATAAAACCCCAGCACCGTGGGCGGCAGCACCAGCGGCAGGGCCACCACTGTCGCCACCACCTCCCCGGTCCAGTGGCGGGTGCGCGCCAGCCACCAAGCCAGGGGCGTCCCCACCACCAGCAGCACCAGGGTGGTGAGGGTGGCCAGCTTCAGGGTCAGGAAAACCGTGGTGGCCATGGGTGCTACTCCCCGGGCGGCAGGCCGTAGCCGAAGCGTTCGATGATGGCCCGGGCCTCAGGGCCGCGCAGGAAATCCAGCCACGCCCCGGCCGCCGGATTGTCGGCACCCCGGTGCAGCAGCACCGCCGCCTGGGTGAGGGGCGGGTGAAGGTCGGCCGGTACCCGCCAGCCTTCGGCCCCGTCCTTCAACGCGATCTGGGCCAGGGCGATGAACCCGGCATCGGCGTTGCCGCTGGCCACGAACTGATAGGTCTGGGCGATGTTGTCGCCCATGATGCGTCGCCCGCCGCTGTAGGTTTTCGACAGCCCCAGATGTTCCAGAACCGACACCGCGGCCGCGCCATAGGGCGCCGTGCGAGGATTGGCCAGGGCCAGGCGGTCGATGCGGCCTGCCCGCAGAGCGGCCTCCGTGGCCAGGTCCGGGGTGCGGGACCACAATACCAGCCGACCCTCGGCATAGGGAAACAGGCTGCCGGCCACCGCTAGATCCTCGGCCACCGCCTGGCGTGGTCGGGCGTCGTCGGCGGCCAGAAAGACGTCGAAAGGCGCGCCGTTCAGGATCTGCGCATAAAGCTTGCCCGTGGAGCCGAAGCTAAAACGGGCCTGGTGGCCCGTGGCCGCGTGAAAGGCGGCACCGATGTCCTTGGCGGCGGCGGTGAAGTTGGCGGCCACGGCCACGGTGACCTGCCCGGCCCAGGCCACCGCGAACGGGGCGGCGGTCAGGGCGATCATGAGAGCGGCAACAACGAAAAGGCGGTGGCGCAGCATCGTCCGTCTCTTTATTTCTGTTTGCTGGGCGTGAAAAGAAGCACGAACCATGCCACGGGAACAAAGAAGCTGTCTGGCCAAAGACGCTGTCTGGGCAAAAAAAATCGGGTCGATCCTGGGACCGACCCGAGTCAAGGGAGGAATGCGTCATAGGGGCAAAGTCACCGCCCCGGCTGACAAGGACGACCCTAGCCACCACGGGCGAGGCCGTCATTGACCAATGTCAATCCGATGCATTTTCCTCGCCTTTGTCGTCCGGCATCAGGGTGAGCCGTACCGTGAGGCCGGGCGGCCGGGCGCCGGGGTGGGTGTCGCTCAGGGTCAGATCGGCGCCATGCAGGCGGGCGACCGCCGCCACCAGATTGAGGCCCAGGCCGCTGCCGGGGGTGGAACGGCTGCGGTCCAGACGGGCGAAGGGCTCCAGCATGCGGGCGCGGTCGCCGGCGGGAATGCCGGGGCCGTTGTCGGCCACCCAAACCACCACTCCCGCCGGTGTGGAGTCCGTGCCCAGGGTAAGGGTCCCGCCGGCTGGGGTGTATTTGCCGGCGTTGTCCAGCAGATTGGACACCGCCTGCGCCAGCAGCGAGGCATCGCCCTGCACCGCCGGCACGGGGGCGGGCGTGACCGTCAGGGTCAGGCCCTGTTCCTCCAGCAGGGGCTGGTAGAGCTCGGCCACTTCCTGCACCAGGGCGGCCGGGTCCAGCACCGAGAAATCCCGTTGAGCCCGCGATTCGGTTTCGGCGATGTGCAGCATGGCGTTGAAGGTCGCCAGCAGGTCGTCAGTCTCCGTCACCGCCTTTTCCAGGCATTGCCGGCTGGATTCGGGCAGAGGCGGGCCGCCGTGCAGGGTGTTTTCCAGCCGTCCCCGCAGGCGCCCCAGGGGGGTTCGCAGGTCGTGGGCCACGTTCTGCGTTACCCGCTGCATAGCCGACAGCAGCCGCTGGTTCTCATCCAACATGGCGTTGACCGCCGTGGCCAGCCGGTCGATTTCGTCATCGCGGGTGGAGCAGGGCAGGCGCCGGTCCCAGGCACCGCCCATCACCGCCCGGCACACCGTTTCCAGCGCATCCACCCGCCGCAATTGCCGGCGGCTGATGAGGATGCCACCGATCAGCGCCAGCGACAGGGTGATCAGTCCCCCCAACACCAGCGTCCGGGACAGCACGGCCAGGAAGGTGCTCCGGGGGCGAAGATCGCGGCCCACCAACAGAAGGGCGCCCTGGGGCAGGGGGGCCGTGCGGGCCAACACCCGGCCGTCGCGGGCGGCATGATGGCCGGCACTGGCCAGGGAGAAAAGATGCCAGCCGCCCACCTGCCGCAGATCACGGGGCCAGCGGGCCAGGGTCCCGGCCAGGGGCTTGTGGTTGGCATCGGTCAGCAGCAACACCCGGGGGCTGGAGGGGTCTTCCCGGTCCAGGGTGCGGATGGCCTGGGCCAGGCCGTTGACGCCGCCCGTCTGATGGGCATGGATCAGGGCCATCCGGTCGGCCTCCACCGCCTCCTTTACCAGGTCCCAGGTGAACACGGCGGTGGCGCCGTAGGTCAGCAGGCCCAGCGCCGTGTGGGCGGCGGTGAACAGCAGCCCAAGCAGGACAGAAAGGCGAAAGGGCGAGGCCCGTACCACCCGTTCGATCACGCGCCGTCCCACGCTGCCCATGGCTGGCGGTTCCGGGGGCTCAGGCGTCGCCGGGCGCCGGACCGCCCAGGCGATAGCCGGTGCCGCGAATGGTGTGCAGCAGGGGCGTGGGGAAATCCCGGTCGATCTTGCGTCGCAGCCGGCTGATGTGCACGTCGATGACGTTGGTCTGGGGATCGAAATGGTAGTGCCACACGTTCTCCAGCAGCATGGTCCGGGTGACCACCTGTCCGGCGTGGCGCATGAGGTATTCCAGGATCGTGAATTCCCGGGGCAGCAGGTCGATCCCCTGGCCGGCGCGGGTGACCGTGCGTTCCAGCAGGTCCATTTCCAGGTCCGCCACCTCCAGGGCGATGGGGGTGGCCGGATCGCGACTGCGCCGCACCAGGGCTTCCAGCCGGGCCAGCAGTTCGTCGAAGGCGAAGGGTTTGCACAGGTAGTCGTCGCCGCCGGCCCGCAGCCCCTGCACCCGCTGGTCCACGGCGTTGAGGGCGGACAGGATCAGGACCGGCGTGCGCACCCCCGCGGCCCGCAGTCGCTCGATCACCCCCAGGCCGTCCAGGGTCGGCAGCATGCGATCCACCACCAGCACGTCGTAAGTGCCGGCCTGCGCCTGTGCCAGTCCCGCCGGGCCATCCGCCGTGTGGTCCACCTGATGGCCCACCCGGTGCAGCGCCTCCGTGAGCTGGACGGCGGTCTCGCCGTCGTCCTCGATCACCAGCACATGCATGGCCTGTCCTCCCTTCCAACGTGGGTCTCTCAACGATGCCGCAGACATAGCGCAAACAGGCTGTATTGTCACATAAAGGCTTGTAAAATGGCCTTGTTTTCTGGCAGCGGTGCTTGCGCTTACCCGGATTATTCATGACGCCCCAGATTCGGTCTGGCGCGGAATGTGCCCTCAAC